>CAZPPF010000006.1:0-25313 GCA_964588395.1 uncultured Candidatus Saccharibacteria bacterium
TTATAATGCTAGTGAAAGCGAGAGATAAATATGCCACAACCAGAAAGCGGCGCTGAAAGCCAATGGTTCCGAGTAGACTTACAAGTTCGTGAAATTTGTAAAGACGAAGTTAAGTTAGCCAGAGCCGGCTTTATAGCGTTTGCGGGGTGCAGTGAGAGCGCACTTCAAGGTTCTGTTGAAAACCTGCAACAGTGGAATATAGGGTTCTTGTTTGATCCAGATGATCCAGCACATAAAGTCCATCCTTTATGCCCAGAAGACGCACTTCCTGTTGAACAGTTTGCGAGTGTCTGGCCCGATGAACATCGCACGACATCGTTCCGCGATTTATCTTATGACTGAAGTTTGATACTATTTTTCAGTTACATGCCGCGATAGCTCAGTGGTAGAGCACTTCCATGGTAAGGAAGGGGTCTCGGGTTCAAATCCCGATCGCGGCTCCAAATACTTGCAACAGAGACGGCTATCTGTTAAACTCTACCGGATATGGCAAAAAAAGGCGATAAGCGAAAAATAATTGGTTTGGTGTCTGAAGAAACTGGACATCGGCATTACTATACCAAGAAAAACACCATGAATACCCCTGATAAGCTACGCCTGCGCAAATATGACCCAATTGCACGCAAACACGTTTGGTACTCCGAAACCAAGAAAAGCCTTGGTCGCAACGAAGTTAAGCCTAAAAAATAACTACACTTTTTCGCTTAAACGGTATTTGATATCGTGCCACGCATTCATAAATGTTATATACGCCTCGTACGGTGTTTCATATGGATTAAAGTAGGCGTGTATATCACCATCTTCAAACCATTTAGTACACATGTAGTAAAAGTGGTCAGAGGTCTGCAAACGACGCCAATCTTCTATTAACGCAAGGTCGTTTGTTCCAATAATTCTGTCTTCTAGATCATAAATACCCTGAATTGCCGTTTGCTGCATTGAGTTGCCCAACCAAGCGCTTAGGTCACGCTCAGTATCGGCCCAGGTGACGGTATGTGGCATATCAAGCTTGTCTTTTGCTTCAAAATGATCAGCTACTTCGCCAACGGTCATAAAACTGTGCTGATTGTCTTTGAGCCACTGTTCAGGCAAGTGGTGTAAGAAGTCAAAGATACCACTTTCACCCCACTGGTGTTCTCCAAAGGTTTCGTAATCCATAAATAGATTAAAGTTTGTTGCTTCAGGCACAGAATTGAGCCAATGAACAAACTTATCGGCTGTAAGAGGCCACTCGTTCCAATTTTGGTCACTAAAGCGAAAGGCTACGTCATCACTCAGTTTATAATTTTTGACTAAAAGTTTTATATTTTCTGCAGACGGGGGCTTGTAGACAAAGTTTGGGCTGCGCCAGCCAAGTACCGGGTCCCATCCTTCAGCGAGTATCGCTTTGTAGCCGGCATTTTCGGCCCATTCTGACAGATCGTTATTATAGGCCAGCTCAGTGTTACGAAATACTTTCGGTGTCTGACCAAATAATCGCTCAATTTTCTCGCGGTGCATACCGACTTGGATTTCAAATTCGCTCCGTGAGTAAAAGAAAGCCAGACTATGGTGGAACGTTTCACCAACAAACTCAACTCGACCTGTCTCTGCTAATTTCTGAAAAGATGCCAGAGCTTCTGGCTCCCATTTTTCAAGCTGTTCTAACACCGTGCCACTCATTGATAAACTAAGTTTGAAGTCCGGATGCTTGTGCATGAGCTCCAAAAGTTTTTTGTTGGTAGGAAGGTAAGACTTTCCAGCAACCTTGTGCATGATTTTCTGATTGTTCATCCGCTCATCTTTTTCGCCTGTGAAATAATTGTGATCTTTTGAGGTATCAAAAATTGTGTAGTGCCGTACTCGGTACGGTTGGTGTACGTGTAAATACAGTACGATGGCCCGATTACTCATACCGCAACTCCCGCTGTGTGCGATTTATAAAGTTTCAAAACTTTTTCAGCTGATTTGTGCCAAGATAATTTCTCGTATTCACGAAATGCGTTAGTGTGTAATTCGCTAAGCAGGCTCTCGCTCCTTAGTGCACCAACGATTTGATTGGCCATTTCGTCTACATCCCAAAAATCTACCTTGAGCGCATTTTGTATAATTTCTGATACACCAGATTGTTTGCTTAGTAATACAGGTGTTCCATAGCCAATAGCCTCGAGTGGAGTAAGCCCGAAAGGTTCTGATATAGAAGGAAGTACGAAGAGATCGGCCACAGAGAAGGCATCACGCCACTGTTTGCCGCGCAAGAACCCTGTCATTATGACATTTTGGCCAATACCAAGGTCAGCTGCAAGTGTAATGAGCTCATAATACTGCTCACCACTTCCTACTATAAGAAAAAGCGTCTGCGGCTCATGCTCAATGACTTCTTTGGCCGCTCGTAACAGATTGGTTAATCCCTTTTGAATGGTAAGACGTCCAACATTACTAACTACGTGCCAGCCATTTTCTTTCATTTTGGATAAGTAGTGAAAGGCATTGCTGGGATCAAGGGGCTCAAAGTCTGAGGTGTCGATACTGTTGTGAACTACTTCGATTTTTTCAGCTGGAATACCATAGTCTGCAATGATAGCTTTTTTGGTTAGGTCGCTGACAGCTATGACCTTATCCGCAATGGTTAAAGCCAATTCTTCAATTTCTCGCACCAGAGGATTACCAGATTGTCCTCCGGCCCTATCGCGTTCGACTGAATGAACGTGTACAAACAATGGTATACCAAGTCGTTCTTTGGCTCGAATAGCAGCTCTAAAAGTTAGCCAATCATGAGCATGTATAACATCAAATGAGCGGGCTTCGACAAGTTTTCCTACCGCATGCTCGTACATAAGCTGTTGCCCATATATGTCTACCCATTCTTCAGTGCCGTCGGCGTGAATGTATTTATAGCTATCGTAGGCAATACCACTTTTAATAACTTCTGTAACATTTTGAGGTTGAGCAGCGGTGACTTGCATAAAATCTACCTTATGGTCAGCAGAATAGGGCAATACAAATTCAATATCTGCACCCTTGTTTGCTAGTGTTTTGCAGAGTTGGTAACACGCCACACCTAAGCCACCGCTATTGTGTGGGGGTAATTCCCAACCCAACATCAATATTTTCATTTTCCTCTGTTTTTTATTAGAAGGTTCGTTCGCTACTATTATAGAGGTCTACAAGAGGAAGCACAAGCACTTTTCATTAATAATTCACAAAAGTCTTAAGTCTGGCAGGGGCACGTGGAATCGAACCACGATCTAAGGTTTTGGAGACCTTTATACTAACCGTTGTACTATGCCCCTTCGTCAGAATATGAACAGATTAATAATAATCTATTACCTAGCTGTTGTCATGCTGTTTGAAACTCTTTTCAAACGTAGTCAAATCTGATATAAACTACTGTACATGGCGAAACTCATTCCTACCAAGCCGTTATTGATTTTATTGTATGGTTTTCCTGGCGCCGGCAAAACGCATTTTGCGCGTCAACTTAGTGAAACTATAAGTGCTGCACATGTGCACGGCGACAGGATTCGTAACGAACTATTTGATCAGCCGCAATACGACAAGCAAGAAGATGATGTCGTGAATCACCTCATGCAGTACATGAGTGAGGAGTTTCTAAAATCTGGTATGAGCGTTATTTATGATGTCAATGCTACCCGTTTGTCAGAGCGGCGCCGACTAAGAGATGTGGCGCGCAAAGTAAAGGCTCAGCCGGTACTGATTTGGTTACAAATAGATACCGATAGCGCATTGGCGCGGCTTGGTCAGCGCGATAGGCGCAAAGCCGATGACAAATATGCTGCAACATATGACCGGGCTGGTTTTGATGCTGCAATAGGTCAAATGCAGAATCCTCACGTGAGCGAAGACTATATTGTAATTAGCGGCAAACACACTTTTAATACCCAGCGTGGAGCTGTCATCAAGAAAATGTATGAAATGGGTTTGATTGCGGCTGATCAGCTAACCTCTAGTGTCGTTAAACCAGGTCTCGTAAATCTTATACCTAACCCAGCGGCAGGTAGAGTAGATATGACCCGCCGTAATATCGTAATCCGTTAGAATAGAAGTATGGCTAGTAAGCAAATCGAGCTGCCCGAGATAGGGACAGTTAATTTTGTAAAGCGCAGAGGCGCTAAGAGCATTCGTGTGACTATTAATGCTGATAGTTCAGTACGCGTAACTTTGCCGCCATGGGTACCATACCAAGCAGGCATTGCTTTTGCCCGTTCTAAAAAGGATTGGATCAAGACACACCAACGCCCTTCAAAAATGTTTGCCCAGGGCGAGTTAATCGGTAAAGCTCACAGACTTCTATTTGTACCCGTAGCTACCAGCGTTACAAAATCAAGAATTAACGGCACTGAAATACGTATTAGCTATCCAACTCAGCAGCAAATTAGTTCACCAAGTATTCAAGCGATTGCCGAAAAAGCAGCCCGCCGGGCACTTAAAAAACAGGCCGAAGCCTTACTATTCCGTCGCCTAGAAGACCTAGCGCATACCCACGGGTTTCGTTATAAATCTGTATCAGTAAAACGGCTCAAGTCCCGCTGGGGAAGCTGTGGTCCTCAAGCAGACGTTACCCTTAATATTTTTCTAATGCAGTTGCCGTGGCAGCTGATTGACTACGTACTCATTCATGAACTTGTTCATACCAAGGTTCACAACCATGGTCAGGACTTTTGGAATTTATTTGAAACTGTTTTACCAGATGCTAAAAAGTATCGTAAGCAACTTCGCACATATCAACCAGCATTTTGACATAAGCATAAACGAGCAGCTATGGCATAATACCTGTTATGGCTGATCAAACGCTTGAAGCGTCAAGACTCAATGTTGAACTCGAGCGACAACGACTAAACAGTTTGATAAACAGTATGGGCGACGGAGTAATCGCCCTTGATGAAACTGGTGCTGTAGTTGTAAGTAACGGCGAAGCACTCAATTTACTTGATATCAACAACTCGATGGAAGGCCAGCCATTGACTGGGATTATGAAACTTATTGATAAGAGTGATAATCCAATTGACGTAACTCAGCTGATTAAAGAAACCAACACTGCCTTTTCTACTCGCGACTACCGCTTGGTCTATGCTGATGGCAGTAAGATAAATTTGTACATGAGCATTGCACCGGTTCATCTGGGATTTGGCAAAAACGGTGGACAAGGTCACGTGTTACTACTTCGTGATATTACTCGAGAAAAATCGCTTGAGGAAGAGCGCGATGATTTTATTAGCGTAGTTAGTCATGAACTCAGGAACCCTGTCGCAATTGTTGAAGGGAATATTAGTAACGCTCAGTTCATTGCCGAAAAAGACCCCGACATTGATAAGATTAAGCAAGCCCTCCAGCAAGCTCACGATCAAGTTACGTTTTTAACGAGCCTTATAGAAGACTTAGCGACACTTTCTCGAGCCGAACGTGGGGTACTCAAAATAGAACCCGAAGATATTAATGCTCACCAATTGGTTGACGAACTGGCTGATAATTACCGCAAGGATGCCGAAGCCAAGGGACTGGCACTCCATACTCAAATAGATCCAGGACTGGAGCTATTACACTCCAGCCGTCTATATGTGCGAGAGGTTCTCCAAAACTTTATAACGAATTCAATAAAGTATACCGAGACTGGAGTTGTGACGATTGGAGCTCGTAAACAGGCCGGTGGTGTACTATTTACGGTTTCAGACACAGGCATCGGCATTAGCCAAGGCGATAAGGCCAAAGTTTTTGATAAGTTTTTCCGCTCTGATGATGCTCGTACGCAAAAAAGCAAGGGTACTGGTCTTGGTTTGTACGTAACGGCAAAGCTTTCCAAAATGCTAAATGCAGATATAAATCTCGACAGTGAGCTCAATAAAGGCTCAATTTTTTCAATATTTATTCCGAACTTGGCCGATCCAACGACGGCTGCACCTGCCGCCACATAACGGGTATACAAATATTTCGACCCTTCCAGTCTACGGTTGAAAATTCATAGCGCAGCATCGATACATTTCCTAAGATTATTTCTGTAATGACAATTACAGGAAAGTTTATGAGGCTGGATAACGTCAGTGGCTGAGCTATGGCAGACAAAATCACTAAGTGCGCGGCAATTAATAAACCACTAGCGATGGCGACTAGCCAGGTTATGTTAGGTATCCATCCAAGCACGCTTACTAGTACCAACACAAATGGTGATAGTAAAAACCTTAGTTCAAGCAGGGTTAGCAAACCCGCTAGTTCGAGACGTTTATGTAGCTCGGGATAGCGCAACCGCATAGCACGTTCCAATTGATCCCTAAATCCCTTGTTACTCTTTACTACTAAATCACCACTACTTCGGATAAAGCTATATGCGTTGGCGCCTATCAAACGCTTTGCAAAGTACGCTTCCGGTATGACAGATTGGCTGACAGCTGAAAATCCACCACTGCCCGTCACTACCGAACGTTTAACGAGCCAGCAGGTGCTGAGTACCGCTGGACGATTCAATAATTTACGAGGCAGAGCAAGTTCCCACCAGTAGCGCATTGGTTGAATAAACGACTGTCCAAAAGATGTACCACCGCGCAAGGGCATAACACTTATCATTTGTTTGTTCTTAGCAAGTGCCAGGGTTACCAGGGAGCGAATAGTTTTAATGCCAAGCTGTGTATCGACTCCAAGAAAAAGAATAAATTCACCATTGGCAGCTTGAGCGAGCTGATCATAGGCTTGGTTTTTTGCCAGCCAACTGTCATCGGGTTCATTACCATGCAAAAATCGTACGCCTGCTTGCGCGTAACCTTTTATGACCTCAGAAGTCCTATCTTGTGAACAATCATCCAGTACTAATATCTCAAGTTTTGGATAGTCACTTCCCACTACCGCATCCAGGCAACTAGCTAATTCGTTGGTTTCGTTGCGAGCTGGTATAGCTACGGTAATGGTTGGTAATTCACGGTCAGAGTAGTGCTGCTCGGGCCAAGAAAAGCGTAGCTTTATAACGTTTTTAATGCTAAACACGAAAATAGCTCCAGCAACAGCAATGTCACTAAGTGCTATGAGCTGCCATAGGGTATGTGATGAGACCATTTGGTCAAATACATACCAGATCGCTGTTATAAAAATCTGGAGGCCAATCAAAACTAAGGAAGCTCGAAGCAGAATGTGCCTAATTGAGGATGGGTGCAATCTGTTTTCAAAAATTCGCAACAAATTTAACACGCGGTAGGTGCCAAGTAGTACAATAAACAAACTCAAAATATTGAGTCGCCATGACACCAGCCAACCTATTGAAAACGCAGTAAAAAGCAGGCTAATAGGTGCTAGAATATATCGGCCGCGCCAGATGAACGGTACAAACAAACAAAGCTCAAAAACCATGCTGCCAATTAGCGCGTAATACATTGATTAAACTATAGCGTAATATAGAGTAGTCACAAACAATTGACTGAAGTAGCTCGTAGGTGTACTATTGACTTGTTGGAACCTACTATACGTAGGTTTTTTTAATGGAGATTTGGTAAGAAAACAATGGCTGAGGAATCAACCAAGAAGAAACGGCGCATTCGGCAGGCACCAGAAACGGTCCGTCAAAAGGCTGAAAAAAGTACCAATAAACCTGAAAAGCCAAAGAGGGTACGAAAGGCTGCTAAAAAAGCTACGAGCCCTTTAGTTTGGGTTGCTCACATGATCGGCAAGCTCCTTCGACCATTTCGATTTTTGCTCTGGCCGTTCAAGACACGACCACTGCGCTTTATTGGTCGAATACTCGCCAAAATTCTACTTATCCAGTACTTCAAAAATAGCTGGAAAGAGCTCAAACAAGTTACCTGGCCAGATCGCAAGCAAACAACGCAGCTTACTATAGCCGTTTTTGCTTTCGCAATAGTTTTCGGGATATTTATTACCCTAGTAGACTACGGTCTCGACAAAGTATTTAAGAGAATATTGCTCAAATAATGATTGGAGAAAATGCATGAGCAAACGATATGACACAAGCAAGCAATGGTACGCCATTCATACCTACAGCGGCTACGAGGAAAAGGTAGCCGAGAGTATTCGCCAACGTGCGGATAGTTTGGACATGAAAGACAAAATTTTCCAAGTGCTCGTTCCCAAGGAAAAGATGATCGAAATCAAGAATGGTAAGCGTAAGGTAGTAGAAAAGCGTATCTTCCAGGGATATGTATTGGTACAAATGAAACTAAGCGAAGATGCGTGGTACATCGTACGAAACACGCCTTCCGTAACTGGTTTCGTCGGATCTGGCACCGAACCAACACCAGTGAGTTTAGACGAAATGGAAAAGATTCAGAAGCGCATGGGTCTGGAACAACCTAAGCACAAGATTGACTTTAATGTTGGCGAAGTTGTGAATATTATCGATGGTCCATTCAAGGGCTTTGATGGTAGCATTAACGAAATTGATCCTCAAAAGGGCAAGCTCAAGGTTCTGGTGAACATGTTTGGCCGCGAAACACCAGTAGAACTTGATGGACTACAGGTAAAAAGGGTTTAGTTGTGGAGTCTCGGGAACCTGATAACCAGTTTGAAGTTAATGAAAAGCGAGCTTTAAAAGTAGGTGTATATGCAGTGGCTGGATTGGGTGTTGTAGAGTTTGTGGGAGGAAACTTAATCACTGCAGCTGCTATGGGGCTCGGTGCCTATTTTCTTAATAAATGGGTAGAGCATAGACAACAGGGGTCGAATCCTGTAGAATAAATCAGTTACGCACGTTTCCGCATTGCTTCAGCGGAATAATGCAAGGAGAATACCCGTGGCAAAGAAAGTCACCGCTAATTTAAAGATGAAAATTCCAGCTGGCAAAGCCAGTGCAGCTCCGCCTGTGGGTAGCACCCTTGGTCAGTATGGAGTGAATATGATGGATTTTATTAATCCCTTTAACGAACAGACTCGCGAAATGAAAGGCACTGTAGTTGCGCACATTGCTATTTATGAAGACCGCAGCATGAGTTTTCGAGTGGTTGGTCAGCCAACAGATGACCTGATTCGCCAAAAACTTGGTATAGATAAGGGTTCCGGCAAGCCAAACAGTGAGAAAATCGCTAAAAAGCTAAACCAAAGCCAACTGACTGAAATAGCTACAGAAAAAGCCGTTGATATGAACACCGATGATATTGAAGCAGTCAAAAAGATGGTTGCTGGCACTGCTCGTAGTATGGGTGTAGAAGTTGAGACTTAAATGGAAGGACTCAGTAACCCCTTTGTTTTGCAGCCGGAGAATTTTCGGCCATTAGCTTCTCAAGCTCAAATTGATAGAGCACTTGAAGAGTTCTTTTTGGCAAAAGATGAGGATAGGCTTTGCGCGCCGGATGCCTACGATCTGTTGTTTAGTTTGGGCTATCTCAATGAACGAGTAGATGACGGAAGATAAGTAAATTAAGTTTGTGGGAGGCGTGAACCGCCGTTTGTACCACGAAAGGACAGAAGATGATCACCCCAAAAGCCGACAGCATAGATACTCTTTTTGGACCAATGGACCCGGAGGCCGAAGATTTAGCCATGTTTCTCAAAGGTTATCCTGTTACCGAACCTGAGGCGGCTAAAGTTCTATATACGCTTTCTGATGAAGACCGAAGTATTATTTTAGGATTTGCTGATAGCAATCCTCACCCTGTTTCGATACAAGAGTACTTAGACGGACTTATTGTGGGTTATCATAAGGCTGACCCCAATAGAAGGTCTGAATCTGCCAAAAAGCTTGTGCAAGAAGAAATACAAAAAGCCGAACGATACGTGGAGCTATACACTACGCTGCATATTTTCCCAAAACTTGAATTACGACAGAATGAGTTTAATGAAGAGGGTGGTGAATTAACATGGGTGTCGGCAGGACCACTTTCTATTCGTCTATGGGGCGCTGCGCAGATAGAGGATGGGTTTATGCAAATTCGAGCTGCGTTGGCTGACCCTGAATATTGTGAATTTCGGTATAGAAATGTGCCAACGGAAGAATAAGAATAAGTAATAATTTGTGGGAGGCGTGAACCGCCGTTTGTACCACGAAAGGAGTCATTATGGCTAAGAAAGCCGATTTACTAAAGGAAGCACAAGCACTCAAGCTTGATGTAAACGAAAAAAACACCATTGCAGAAATAGAGACTGCTCTTAAAGGTGCTCAAGAGCCTCGCGAAGCAGAGACAGCCAAAGCCGGCAAGCGCAGCGCCAAGGCTATTAAAGAAGTTGAAGAAAAAGAAGCCAAAGAAGTTCGCAAAACTGAAAAGAGCGAGGAAAAACCTGCTCAAAAGCCAAAACAAGCTACTCAGCCCATCCGCTCACGACTTGAACGTCGTAGCAAAAACTATCGTAAGGCTGCTGAGCAAATTGATCCGTCAAAAGCCTACTCTGTTAAACAGGCTTTGGAGCTTGCGGTTAAAACTAATCCTGTTAAGTTTGATGCCAGTGTAGAGATGCACATCAATCTAGGTGTAGATCCTCGTCAGGCAGACCAAAACGTACGCGAGATGGTGATTTTACCAGCTGGAACAGGTAAAACGGTAAGAATTGCAGTACTAGCTGAGTCAGATGACGCAACTGCTGCTAAAAAAGCAGGTGCCGATATAGCTGGTGATGACGAATTGCTAAAACAACTCGAAAAAAATGTGATTGAATTTGATGTGTTGATAGCTACACCAAATATGATGGCAAAACTTGGAAAGTACGCCAAGATGCTTGGCCCCCGTGGGCTCATGCCAAATCCAAAAAGCGGGACGGTGACTACAGACGTTGCAAAAGCAGTTAGTGAAGCCAAGGCTGGCCGTGTGGAATACAGAGTTGATAGCACCGGAATCATTCACATTGCTATTGGTAAAGTTAGTTTTGGGGGCGAAAAGCTCGACCAAAACGCGCAGGCGGTTATGTCTAGTATTAAAGCTGCAAAACCAGCCTCACTAAAAGGCATCTACATTAAGGCAGTCCACGTTACGACTGCTATGGGACCAAGTATTCCCGTAGCTACAACCGGACTTTAGTCCTTTAGAAAATAAGTTGCCCTGGACTGCCCTAGTGCGGTTTAATTAACTTATGCTTATTTTTGGCATGACCGGACCGATTGGTCATGGAAAGAGTACATTCGCGAAAGCGATTAAGGAACTTGAGCCTAGTACTGTTCGGTTTGAGTCCAGTATGGTGATAGCAGAAGTTGCCAATGCGCTGCATGCTGCTACTCAAACTATTCCAACGCGAGACGATATCCAAAGTATTAATGAATGGCTCAAACCACTTCCTGAGATTATTGCTGAAGTTGTCCACGTAAAATGCACGTTTTACCAGGTACAAGTTCAGCTTGCTGATGTACAACGTCACCCAATTGAGTACGAGAAACTATTTTTACATATCGAAAATTTGACTAGAAACCCCGGCCTCATAAAACAGCCTATTACCCCAGAGAACAAAGAAACGTATCGGCCAATTTTGCAATGGCTTGGTGGCTACTTGGTAAAGAAGCTTGAACCGAGCATCTGGTACTCAGAAATTATTCGACGTACGCAAGAAGCCATGGCCGAAGGCACCAAGATCTGCATAGTAGGAGGACTTCGATTTCCAACAGATGCCGAGCTTATCAAAAAAGTGCAAGGCACTATAATCAAAGTGTATCGACCCGATCACTTGCAGTTTGATGCGCTCGATCCAACGGAGCGAGAGCGTGATAACATCCCAGCGGATTGCACCGTGGTTAATAATGGCACAATTGATGACATGAAGACCTGTGCCCATAAAATCCTAGAAGATATTGCTGCAAGTAATCTGCAACGAGTCTATCGCACAAAAGAAGTAGCTCTGGCCTACAGCACAAGCCCTCAGTAGCCCTTTCGACATGAACTTGCTAAAACTACAACACTAATGGCTTGTGAACGTATGCGCTCGTTTCGTACAATATGATGAGAAAGAGGGTTCATGGGCGTATATAGCAATACAGAGATTCGAAAAGCTATTGAAGAAGGGCATATTGTCTACCATCCACGGATAGACAAGCATATTGCTGGTAGTAGTATAGATGTAACTCTGGGTATTTGGTTTTATCGGATGGAACGCCCTAGCCAAGGTGGGTTCTATAACCCTCTGGACGAGCAAGCGGTAAAACAGTATTTTGATGGCCCCCATAAAGCCGTTATACATAAGGACTGGGCCAAGAAGAATGGTCGTACCTTGTTCGTCAATATACCGCCTGAACATCCTATTATTGTGCTGAGGCCTGGCGAGCGAATTCTGGGGCATACTCATGAATTTATTGGAATTAAGGCCCCTGGAACCAGTACGTTGCAAGCTCGGAGTACCTGGGGGCGCAATGGCGTGTCGGTTTGTCTGGATGCTGGCTGGGGGGATCCTGGCTATATCAACCGCTGGACCATGGAAATTTACAACATGAACCAGCACGAAAGTGTGGTGTTACCTATTGGCGAACGTGTGGCACAGATGGTATTTCATGACACAGGACCAGTTTCTGGTGAGTATAAGAAGCTGAGCGGCAAATATCAGTCCGACAAAAGCGACGATCTAAAAGCTATCATCAAGAACTGGACGCCTGACCAAATGCTTCCCAGAGGCTACAAAGATAAGCGCCGAATGCCGATCAAAATACCTGGACTTAGGAAAGAGTAGCGCATGCAGCCAAAGGGAATGTTTTTTGTAATAGAGGGAACAGACGGCTCCGGTAAGGGCACCCAGTTTGAACTACTGCAAGATCGTTTCAAAAAGGCTGGCTACGAAGTTGCTGTTTTTGACTTCCCTCAGTATCAAAATGCCTCCGCGCATTTCATTACGGAATACTTAAATGGTAAGTATGGTTCGGCAAATGATGTCGGACCCTATACTGCTTCGCTTTTTTTTGCTCTCGATCGTTATGAAGCTGCACCTAAGATACGCGAGGCACTTGATCAAGGCAAAATTGTGTTGGCAAACAGATTTAGTGGTTCAAATATGGCACATCAGGGTACGAAATTTGATAACCCAGAAGAGCGCCGCGGATATTTTATTTGGCTTGATAATCTGGAGTTTGAACTTCTAAAAATTCCGCGGCCCGACAAAAGCTTTGTTTTGCGAGTACCAGCTGATATTGCCCAAAAGCTGGTTGATAAAAAGGCCAGGCGCAGCTACACCGACAAAAAACGAGATATTCATGAGGCCGATATAGATCATATGCGCCGTTCTGTTGAGGTATACGATGATCTATGCCAGCTCTTTCCTAAAGATTTTCAGTCTATAGACTGTGTTCGAGGCGATAAGCTTATGGATATAGAGCAAATAAGTGATATTTTATGGAAGACAATTGAGCCACTACTACCCGTGAGCGTTACTAAGGATTCAATAGAGGTTATGAAAAACCCATATATTACGAAAAAAGACGGACATTTCGTTATTACTGAAGAGGGTGAGAATTTTCTCAAAAGAACCGTGACAGATCCAGTAGGTAATGTATACGCCATGACTGATGAATTACCCCAAAGCACCATCGCAGCTGCAATGGCTCGCTTGAGCCGTCGAGGGGATGATATGCGCATCACCATTCTTGACGAATTTGCACACTCAGAAGGCAAGGACGAAGGCCTGCTTCGCCGTGTTATTACCGCCTTTGGCGATGATTCGGTCCAGCAATTGAACGGACAACACTTTGTCGTTGAGGGAGCAAGTAACCTACTTACTAAGCAACTCGAGTGGGGTAGATTAGCTTCGTACTTGGAGCAATCTACCCGTTATATATACTTTGACCAAAAAGACCAAGATGGACGATATAAATATTTCACACCTGAGCTCGATACTAAAACAACCAAACTTTACGATGTTGCGATGGACAAAATTTTTGATAGATATTCAGAACTTGTCCACAAATTGAGCGATCATTTAGAAGCTATATCTTCGGTACCAGAAAAAGAACGTGATGGAGCTTGGCGGTCGGCTATACGTGCGCAGGCCTGTGACGCTATTCGTCCAGTGTTACCAGTAGCTACCAAATCTACTGTAGGCATTTATGGTTCTGATCAAGCAGTTGAGATGCTCATCATGCGATTGAATGCCAGTGAAAGTGCTGAAGCTCGTGACACAGGCAAAAAAATACTGGATGAAGTTCGCAAGGTGCAACCAGTATTCTTTGAACGTGCTGATCAGCCCGAACGTGGTGGAGCCACCACCGCCTATATTGCCACGACCAGAAAGAATGTTGGCGACTTGGCAACCAAATATCTCACAGATAATTATGGTAATGTCAGCGAGCCGGTAACCTTAAAAGATTTTTGGCCCAAGAACGAGCTAGATCTTGTCCCACACATGTTATATGAGCACAGCAATCTATCTTTAGAAGAAATTCAAGCTGAGGTAGCAAGGTGGTCATATGAACGAAAAGAAGAGGTGCTAAAGACATACATGGGTGAACGGCTTAATAGGCGCCACCGTCCAGGCAGGGCGCTTGAGCAAGCCCATTACAGCTGGGATCTTGTCTGTGATTATGGTATTTTTCGTGATTTGCAGCGGCATAGGATGGTTGATGACCTCGAGTGGCAGCCTTTAACACCACGCTATGGTTTCGACACCCCTGATCTCGTTGATGAGGCAGGTTTGGATGATATGTTTGCCGAATGTTTTGACTTATCTGCCGAACTATACAGCGACCTACAACAAGCTGGCTATGCATACGAAGCTCAATATGCAACGCTTCTTGGTCATAAAATGCGTTGGAAAGTTACGTATAATGCCCGCGAAGCATTTCATTTGCACGAGCTAAGAACTACTCCACAAGGTCATCCCGGCTATAGAAAGCTGGTTCTTGCGATGCATCAGGCACTGGAAGAAGTCCATCCCTTGCTTGCAGAATCAATGAAGTTTGTTAATAAAGGCGAAGATCCAGAATTAACACGCTTAGCAGCCGAACGCGCCACGCAGTTCAAGCTAAGTCAGCTTAAGTAAGCTGAGAAGTCTACGCTGTCTTGGTAAGCGTTCTGTATCGTATTGAATAGCAACCTCAGAACCGTCATACCACTGCGGGGTGAGAAAGAGACCTATATTTCCAAATTTAGCAACCAGCTGTCGTTGAGCGCTTGTCGTAGTGTCAGGTTTTTCCACCCCTAGTGTTTGAAGAAAATTTGCCTCCGCGTCAATATGACACTGTTCAGTCTGCATAAAATATCCCACAAATCCTTCGCTTCGGGTTTCAACAAGCTCACGAAGTCGTTCAGAAATCTCATGTCCGGCATGCTCTGAATCGTATTCTTGAATTCCGGACTCGACCAGTTGTTGGGAAGATCCCATATCTATTTCTGTCATGAATAATTCCGTATAAAATATTACGCCGGTGTTTACAAAAGTCAATAGCTTGACAAATACAGTACAGAAGAATATAACAGTACTTTGTAATGGCAAGCATCAATCAATTAGTACAGCTCCTCCTCGGCCTTAACGGGCTGTGCTTCAAAATGATTGAAGCCTGAGCGCTCTATAGCGCCTTAGCACAGCCCACAACACAGGCTTCAATCGAAGCCTGTTTTTAATTAAAAAGGAGAACGATATGAGTAATGTTTGGGAAGCAATGAATACACAGGGTGACATGATGGGCTTTGTTTCAAAAAGGCAAACAGGTCCAAATGAATTGAGAGAAGATCGAGACGTTGTATCCACCCCAGATATAGCAACTGTAAGCCACATGTCTGGATATATGGCTACAGGAGAGGAAGTTAAAATTTCAGAAGTAGTTGATGAAATGCCATCCCAAACTTTTGAAGCGTGGCATGGTATAGAGGATTAGAATGCCAAACGAGTTACGTCCACGAATAGAACACAGGGACTACATTACAGATGAGCTAAAAGCTACTTTGGACCCCGTTGAATTGCAGGCACTGCGATCAATGGACTCTAAAGATGATGCTAGAGCGATTAGTGATTACCATGGATTTCCTGAAATCCAAATTAGTATGATTCGTGAACCCGGCCAAAATGGAGATCCGGAAAATGGACCAGTACATAAGTTTCTTAGATATGCTGAAACCAAAGAAGAAAAAGACTATATCATTAGCCACACTACGGTTCGAGCCACAGTAACTGGCCCGTCCGACCGTAAAACCAAGAATTGACAAATATTAGTTCCACCCCTATAATATCGTCTACCGTTACCAAAGACAGCGACGGGCAATAGCCTTAATCATGTCGCCGAGGTAGAAACAATCTCTTGTCTCTATAAAGTCTTTGGCAAATACGTCAAAGACTTTTTAGGTAACGTGTAGAAGCTTCCACAAGGGTCGATAGCTTTTCTAATGCTCGAAGAAGGAGCAAAACATGGCACTAACCAAAGCCAAAAAAAACGAAGTCGTTGAAGAAGTTAGCACGTTGCTGGATAGCTCTAAGCTCACGGTAATGGCTGCGTACACTGGAACGGGTGTCAAGCAAATGCAGGAACTTCGCAAGCAAGCCCGTGAAGATGGTACCAAGGTAAAGGTTATCAAAAACCGCTTGGTCATCAAGGCACTTGAATCAAATGACAAGTTTAAAGATATAGAAAGTACTGTTTTGACGGGTCAGATCCTCTACGCCTTTAACAGCGAAGATGAAATAGCTCCGGCAAAAGCGCTTTCTAATTTTGCAAAAACCCAACCAACACTACAGTTTGTTGGTGCAATTACCGCAGAAGGCACCTTCATTGGACCTGACGAAGTAAAAGCTCTAGCAAGTTTACCAAGCAAGACACAGCTTATTGCTGGTATCATTAACACGCTTAACTCTCCCGTTCGTGGGGTGGTCAGCGGATTACAAGGTAATATTCATGGGATTTTGCAGGCACTAGAAGCAAAGACAGCTAATTAAGGAAAGGAATAATTATGGCAGAATCAAAAACTGATTTAAAGAAATTCGCAGAACAACTCGTTAATTTGAGTGTTCTCGAAGTAAACGAGCTTGGTACTATCCTCAAAGATGAGTATGGTATTGAACCAGCAGCCGCCGCTGTAGCCGTGGCAGCACCAGCTGCTGGCGGTGGTGATGCAGCACCTGCAGAAGACGAAAAAAGTGAGTACGATGTCGTCCTCAAGGATGGCGGTGCTCAAAAAGTAGCCGTTATTAAGGCTGTAAAAGACATTACTGGTCTTGGTCTTGGTGAGGCCAAAGCAATCGTAGATAGTGCTCCTAAGCCCGTGCTCGAGAAAGCCAAAAAAGAAGACGCCGAAGCAGCCAAGAAAACCTTGGAAGAAGCTGGCGCAACTGTAGAACTTGCGTAAATAAAGCCAAGTTTTCATAAAACCCACGATAAACACGCGTTCGTGGGTTTTAATTTATCCACAGGTCGATAGTTTGGCGCTTTTGACTTGATATATTAAACATGCTAGCGTTAGAGGTAAGTGTACATAAAGAAAAACACTTATAGAGTGGAGTTAAAATGGCAGAAGTACCCGACAAGCAAATAAAACGCTTGCGCAGCCTCATTCAAGAGGCTGAGACGAGCTTAGCTGCAGCCAAAGAGCTGTTAGTTAGTTTGGTGGGGGAAGACCCACAGGTTACAGCTAGTGTAGTAGATGAATCTCTCGGTAAAGTTATCGAGGGAGTTTTTGATGGGCAAAATATGGTAGGTTCAGACGGCAAAACCTATCCGGTCCCAGCTAATTACGCCTCAAAATCTAAGCTCGTTCAGGGCGATATCCTCAAACTAACCATTGCCGACGATGGCGCCTTTATGTATAAGCAAATTGGTCCAATCCCGCGTAAACAAGTTGTAGGTGTTCTGGAGCTTAAAGATGGCCATTATTTCGTAAATGTGGGCAAGAAGCAATACCGAGTCTTACTGGCTAGTGTGACCTACTTCAAGGCCAAGCCAGGCGACCAGGTAAGCGTAAATGTACCAGAAGATGATTCAGCTGCCGAATGGGCGGCCCTAGAAGCCGCATTGTAGTTTGTAGATCAAAATAGTTCTTATATAATTGTCTTTTATGAACATACATAGGTCGGACATTGTTCCTGATTGGGAAAAAATTGATCCTGCCGAATGGAATGAATACCAAATTCGTGCAGTAGAAACCAATGGTTGGGATACACCTGGAAATCGAGAAACCATACGTGGTTTTGGAGAAGCAGCACTCGGACTTTATCTCATATCAAAAGAACGAACTCTTGTTGGGACAACTCTAGTTGGTATAGGTCGAATGCGTGATCTGCGTGATGGACGAAGAGCGGACCAAACTGGAACGAAAGGACCCAAGGGCGAGGCACTTGATGCGGGGTTGGACACAGCATTAATGTTAATGGCGATACCTATCTTAAAACGTGCTGACATATTATCTACTAGTGAGGCTGCAATACTCGTTGGCCTCCATACAACAAAAAGTGTTTTTTCGCTCAAGGCCAAGGTAGATCGGAATGAGCCACACCCCTCTTGGACTGGCAAAATAGGGGCCTTTAAACAATGGACTGGAATCGGTCTCCGTGGTCTGGCTAAGGCAGCTAGAAATTCAAGAATTGAAGCTGTAAGTTCTCAAGCCGACAAGTTGCAGAACATTGGCACTGTGTCTCTTTATGGAGGTTTTCTTCTCGGCCTGCACAGCCTCAGAGGTTATTATCAAAACACCAGACCGCCTGCTTGGTCACTGGCTTATGCAATAGAAGAATAAAACAACAGACTTTTGTAGCTTACCTCCGCTATAATAAATAGAGCAATGGGGCAAGCACTCTACCGCAAGTATCGGTCAAAATCTTTTGATGAAGTCGTGGGGCAGGACCACATCACGACTACGCTAAAAAACGCCATTAAATCAGGCAAAATTAGTCATGCATACCTATTGACCGGACCTCGAGGCGTGGGTAAAACCAGTGTGGCACGAATTCTTGCCCATGAGGTCAATGGCCTTCCTTATACCGACGAATCGATACATCTGGATATTATAGAAATCGATGCGGCCAGTAACCGGCGGATTGATGAAATTCGGGACCTGCGTGACAAAGTGCACATTGCTCCAACCAGTGCCAAATACAAGGTTTATATTATTGACGAAGTCCATATGCTGACCAAAGAGGCCTTTAACGCTCTTCTTAAGACACTTGAGGAGCCGCCAGAGCACGTTATATTTATTTTAGCGACCACAGAGGCACATAAATTGCCTGAAACCATTGTAAGCCGCACACAACGGTTCTCATTTAAGCCAATTGACCCATCGCAAGCCGCCAAACATCTTGAGGTCATCGCGAAATCCGAAGGTATAGACGCAAGTCCTGAAGTATTTGAGCTGATAGCTGAGCATGGCGATGGAAGTTTCCGGGATAGCATTAGTTTGCTTGATCAAGCTCGTCACAGCGCCAAAAAAGTTACGCCCGATGATGTGCGACAAATCTTAGGTATTCCTCCCAAAGAATTAATTGAACAGTTACATGATGTATTGGTTCACGGGACAGCTGCGCAGCTACTTAATCTTCTGTCGGATAGTGCCAATCAGGGCTATACTCCTGCCACCATTGCAAAACAGCTCAGCAACGTTCTGCGTGAACATCTTATTGCCGGCACCAATAAACTTGAGGCACATTCAACAACTAAACTGTTGAAGAGACTTATTGATGTTCCAGCCAGTCCAAACCCAGGTACTTTGTTAGAGATCGTATTGCTTGACGAGGTTTTGCAGCACGCAGACTCGAACCCCAAAACGGAAACACAAAAAGAGGAAGTACGTATGCCTAAAATTAAGCCTGTACTTAAGGCAAAAACTACCATCGACCAAGTGAAGCCAGCTAAGGCAGCTACCGAATCAGACTTTAATCTTGATCAATGGCCAGATGTACTTGAGGTACTCAAACAGCGGTACAGCACACTGTATGGAATTATGCGCATGGGGCAACCCAGCATTGAGGATGGAAAGTTGATCGTTGCTTTTCGATTCCCATTCCACAAAAAACGTATGTCAGAAGCTCGCAATCAACAAATAATTACTAGTATTATCCAAGAACAGACGGGCCACTCCATAGTTATTGAGACAATCGTGCGTGCGGATGCCACACCACCGGTCGAGAACCCATCACTCGATACCATTAGCAATATATTTGGTAACGCTGAAGTGATAGAATCCTAGTACCAGCCAAGGAGTTATAGCCAAGCATGGACCCGAAAACACACGCAGCAACCATTCCGCCCCAAAACACCGACGCAGAGGCCAGTTTGCTTGGTGCAATTTTGATAGATAGTGATGCAATTGTAAAAATTGCCGATGCAGTAAGGGTTGATGACTTTTATGATCCCAAGCACCAGCGTATTTACGAAGCAATTGTCCAGTTGTACGACAAACATAGCCCAATAGACGTGCTCACGTTAGCCGATCAGTTGCGAGGAACAGGCTTTTTAGATTTTGCCGGTGGGCCATCATATCTAACCGAACTTACTAATTATGTACCTACCGCTGCACATGCCGAGCAATATGCGGAGATAATTGCCCAAAAAGCGCTGCGGCGTCGGTTAATTAAAGCTTCTCAACACATTGCAGATTTAAGTTACGACGAAGGACGAACGCTGCAGGAACTTATTGAACAAGCCGAGTCCCAGCTTTTTGATGTGAGCCAACAACATATCACTCACGACATCACTAGTCTAGAAACCATTCTTGGTGAAAGTTTTGAACGGCTTGATGAATTACACCGCGATAAAGGCAAAATCCGTGGTGTGGCAACCGGATACAAGGATCTGGACAATATCCTTGCAGGTTTACAGAGATCAGATTTAATTGTCTTGGCGGCTCGTCCTTCCATGGGAAAGACCGCTCTAGCCCTAAACATCGCCCACAACGTAGCGCTCAGTACCAAAGAAACGGTTCTACTGTTTAGCTTAGAAATGAGCAAAGAACAGCTAGTTGATCGTATGCTCGCCATGCAATCTGGCGTAGATGCTTGGTCCCTGCGTACCGGTAACCTCAGCGACAGTGATTTTGAAAAAATTGGTGAAGCCATGGGGGTACTGTCTGAAGCTCCAATTTATATTGACGATAGTCCAGGTATTACAGTGGGTGATTTACGTACTAAGGCTCGGCGCGAAAACCATCAGCATCCACTGGGTCTAATTATCGTTGACTACTTGCAGCTGATGAGTGGTGGCACACGGTTTTCTGGTGATAGCAACCGCGTACAAGAAGTTTCTGAGATATCTCGTGGTCTCAAAGGAATTGCTCGTGAGCTTAATGTGCCACTCGTAGCATTGAGTCAGCTAAGTCGTTCGGTTGAAAGTCGTAGTCCGCAGATTCCTCAGCTAGCAGATCTTCGTGAGTCAGGTTCAATCGAGCAAGATGCAGATGTGGTAGCCTTTATTTATCGTGAAGAATTTTACAATCCACAGACTGAACGCAAGAACATTGCCGATATATTTATAAAGAAGCATCGTAACGGACCAATTGATAACGTTGAGCTCTATTTTGACAAGGAAAAACAGCGTTTTAGAAGTCTGGACACCAAACACCGCGACATACCGCTGGAATAAGCAGTAAGGGGAAAAGAGCAGCCCGAGCAAAAATCACACTTTTTGCCCGGCGCGATGAGAAAAACCGCAGGTTTGTCTCATTAGACTGCTATACTTATGCTAATTCTTATGCGTATTCGTAGGTTAAATTTGTGGCTTTCTCACATGTTGCGACCAATACTTGAGATTGGTTTAAGCCTTGTGGCTGTAAGCGGTTTGCTTTTATATCGACTTGACACCCTCGTTCCGCAATTTAGTCCTGCTGAAATCGCCACCAGAATCAGTAGCAGTAGTTTGCGCACTATACTGCATCATCCTCTCTTTGCACCGTATAAATTACTTCAGTACGCTTTAATTCGCCTTGACCTTATAGATCCATTTGCTATGCGATTTGTCAGTGCATTCTTTGGAGCAATCGCCATTTACATAATGTATTACATACTTAAGAGGTGGCATAGCCACCGAGTTGCCTTGATGGGAACGGCATTATTTGCAACTTCTAGCTGGTTTTTGAACTATGCTAGACTTGCTACACCCAGTATTACCTACACGCTTCTTCTAGCTGCACTGGCTTATGGTACTTGGATTCGCCACACCCGCCGCCCGGGTCTGGCAGTTTTGGCAGGCGCCGGCTTGATCGCAGTATTAATTTATACGCCAGGGCTCATTTGGTTTGCTTTACTTGGAATCATTTGGCAAATGCAAAGTGTGGTGCGGTTATGTAGCAAAGCACCCAAGCTGACAGTTGTGGCGTTTCTTGGGCTCATAATACTACTTGTTCCGCTGGGCTACGCAATTTATCTGGACACCACAGTGCTTAGGAGTCTTGCTGGGTTACCAATGAATGCATGGCCAACACTAAACGCCATAGGGCATAATGTTACGTCACTTGGTAATTTGCTTTTTCTGAGCGGTAATCAGGATGCTATGGTCGGATTGGTAGGCCTACCAGTATTTGATATTTTTGCGTTTGCGATGCTGACTCTAGGAGCTTACGATTATATCTTTATGCGAAAACTTGACCGAATAAAAATGCTCGGCGGGACCCTTTTATTAGGCGTAATCCTTATCAGCATGGGAGGCCCAGTCAGCAGTATTTTGCTTGCTCCCTTCATATACGTCATTATAGCTGCTGGTGTGGGTTGGTTGCTTGAACAATGGTTTACAGTCTTTCCACGCAACCCTTTGGTACGTTCAATAGGCCTCGGTCTCATGCTGGTTGCTGTTGGGCTAACGTGTTGGTACCAGCTGAACAGATATTTTGTGGCCTGGCCACATACAAAAGCCACCAAGCAAGTTTTTATTATCAAATCATAGGTCTTGTTTGTTACAATATACGGAGATAACGAGGAGTTGTTATGAGTCGATTTGACCAGGCTAAGATGTTGATGAAAATGCGAAAAGTTCAGAAAGAGCTTCAGAAAGAAACAATTAGTGTAGAAGCAGGCGACGGGGCAGTAAAAGTCGAAATCACTGGCGAACAAAAAATCAAGCGAATACATATTGACCCTGATCAGGTTGATCTTGAGGATATTGGTGAGCTGGAGCGCTGGGTAGAAGAAGCCGTCAAAGATGCTATTGCTGCCAGTCAGAAGCTCGCAGCCGAGAAGATGCAGCCTTTTATGGGCATGCTCGGCGATCTGGGAATGTAAGCCTCAATGCAGGTCTTGCCTCCAGCCTTGCTTGAAGTTATTGAAGCACTTGGCAGCTTGCCAGGTGTGGGGCCACGCACCGCCGAACGATACGCGTATTTTTTACTTAAAAATGATCCGGTTTATGCCAAACGCATTAGTGTTGCCACTGAAAAACTGCATTCTGGCGTAAGCTACTGCAAAAAGACCTTTGCACTGGTAGAAACTGGCAAGGAACTATCAGATCTGTACACCGATCCTAGTCGCGACAAGCAACTTGTTGCCGTTGTAGCAGATCCATTTGATATTGTGGCTCTAGAAAAAACTAACCAGTTTAAAGGCACTTACCATGTGCTAGGAGGTCTGGTTTCGCCAATTGATAATATTGGACCTGATGAGCTGCATATTCGTGAGCTGGTTGAACGAATCAAAGAAGATAAAGTAAAAGAAATTATCCTGGCTACCAACGCCAGTGTTGAGGGTGAATCAACTGCACTGTATATCCAACAACAGATCAACAATCCTAAGGTCAAAATTACTCGTTTGGCTCGTGGGTTGCCGATTGGAGTGGATCTGGAGTATGCTGACCAAATAACATTGAGTAGAGCACTAGAAGGCAGACAGGCGTTATGACAGACTACTACGGTGAAACAACTCAAATTAAAAACATTCTAGATCAAGCTAACTCAGTTGTAATAATCCAAGCGGATAATCCAGATGGCGATAGTCTTGGGAGTGCGCTGGCCTTGGAACAGGTCCTTGGTGACCTAGGCAAAACAACTCATCTGTACTGCGGAGTGGATATTCCTGACTATTTAAAGCATCTCAAGGGCTGGGACCGAGTAACAAAAGAAATGCCAACCAAAATAGATGCAAGTTTTATTGTGGATACGAGCGCAATCGTCTTACTTGAGAAATTAGAAAAGAGTGAGTTCCGGGGTTGGATAGCCAGTAAACCTGTCATTGTGCTTGATCATCACGCGGATGTTACATGCGATATTCCGTATGCCAAAATTGTGATTAATGATCGTGATGCAGTTGCAACCGGTGAAGTTGTTTATAAGCTTGCTCATTTACTAGAGTGGCCCCTAAATCTTAGCGCCAAGACACACATTGCAAGCTCTATTTTATCTGATTCGCTTGGTTTGACGAGTGAAGGTACGACAGCAGAAACATACAGTATTATGGCTGATTTAATTGGTAGTGGTGTCGACCGCCCAGCCCTGGAAGAAGCTCGGAGAGCGCTCACAAAAATGCATGTAGATATTTTTAAGTATAAAAGTCGCTTGATTGAGCGCACCGAATTTCATGCCGACGGAAGACTAGCTTTCGTTATGATCCCTTACGAAGAATTGATGGAGTTTAGTCCGTTATATAACCCCGCGCCGCTTATACAAAACGATATGCTACAAACTGATGGTGTTAAACTTGCCATAGTTTTAAAAGTCTACAATGACGGTAAAATAACCGGTTCAATCCGCTGCAACTATGGAACAAATATTGCCGCCGAGCTTGCAGAGCGCTTTGGCGGGGGCGGTCACACCTATGCGGCTGGTTTTAAACTGGAAAATACCAAATCATTTGACGAGGTTAAAGACGAGTGCCTCAAAAGAGCGGAAGAGCTTCTAGATGAGACTACATAACAGCCTCACCAAAACGACGGATGAATTTAAGCCTTTGGCTCCCGGTAAAGTGCACATGTACAGCTGTGGGCCAACTGTTTATGACCATATACATATTGGTAATCTCCGCGCATTTATTGTAGCTGATGTTCTCAGACGGACACTAGCGCAAAGCGGTTTAGAAGCAGTGCATGTTATGAATTTTACCGATGTTGATGATAAAACAATTACCAGAAGTCAGGAAAAATACAGTGATGAAGATCCACTACTTGCTCTTAAGAAGTTAACTTATGAATATGAACAAATATTTTTGAGCGACATGGAGGCTATTGGCAACGACATAGCTTCTCTGACATTTGAGCACGCAACTGACTTCATTGAAGAAATGAAAAAGCTCATTACTAAACTACATAAGGATGGGTTTGCTTATATCGCTGATGACGGAGTGTATTTTTCGATAGAGAAGTATCAAAAAAGTGGCAAGAAGTACGGTCAGTTAGTATCTATTACTACCGAAAACACTAGTGCAGCTCGAATTAATAATGACGAGTATGACAAAGATTTTGTGCATGATTTTGCACTCTGGAAGCTTCAAAAAGGCAATGAGCCAGCCTGGGAGTTTGAATTAGATGGTCATATATTGTTAGGTCGTCCTGGGTGGCATATCGAATGTTCTGTCATGAGTACCGCTCG
>CAZPPF010000006.1:25413-31734 GCA_964588395.1 uncultured Candidatus Saccharibacteria bacterium
TCGCCCTTTACCTCTTTTGTCACTTCCGTCACAGCGTCTTCTTCTGGCAATTTATCAGCCACGTACTCGTCAAATAGTACTCGAATACACCCTGCAACAGGTATAGCAGCTAGAGCTCCCAGTAAACCATAGAGATTAGCTCCTATCAATGCGGACACAAATACGAGTAACGGGGTCAACTGGTTCGTACGCGACTGAATATATGGCTGAAGAGTAGCATTTTCGATCTGTTGATAGACAATAAAGTAAACTAACATTCCTATGGCTAGACCAGCCGAAGCAAAGAGACAAAACAAACAGACCAAAATTGCGGCAATGGTATTACCAATGAGTGGGATAAGGCCAAAGATAAACACAATACCAGCTAGAGCGGCTACATTGACCGACACATTTGCAATAGAAGTACCAATAAGCAGGGCAACTGATGCAAAACTAGCTGCCAGCAAAGCGACCAGTAGCTGACCGTTCACATAACCAGTCACTACTCGGTACATTTTGTGAGCAACACGCCTTCTTTGTGCCCGCTTGTCTTTGTGCATCATGCCAAACATGCGTTCAATCCACAAAGGTCCTTCTACCAGAAGCATAAAGGTCAAAACAATCACCGTAATAGTCTTGGCAAGTGCTGCACCAAGCTTACCAGCGGTACTAAGAACTGGACCAGAAATGTTGTCAACTCGATTGCTAATGTCGTGGCGAATATCGTCAATTTTGGTATTTAAATGATATCTACGAATAGTTCGCGCCAGCGAAGTATCTTGATTTTGGAAATTATTAATACTCGACGGAATGTTGTGGGCAAAATCAGTGGTCTGACGCACGAGCGGAGGTACCACAATTAACAAGAATGAAATGATGACTATGAGCACTGTGATATAGGCAATGCCGGTGGCGAGTGCTCTATTCTTGGTACGTAAACGCTGACCAATCCATGAAACTGCAGGATTCAAAGCCAGAGCAAAAAAGGCCGATAAACCAATTAAGGTGAGGACAACGGTGAGCCTGCCAAGCATACGCCACACCAAAATTGCCAAAATAGTTATAACAATTGTGCGGACAATAGTGTCGTTAGTAATGCTTATGCTATCTTGTTTTTTTGAAAAGAATTTCATAATGGTATTATCTGTTCATCTGCTCCTTTTTGCAATCGCTGAATTATAAACTTCTTCGAGCTGTTTTCCGACAACCACAACATCGTAGCGTTGTACGTGCTTACGTTGCCAGCTCGCTGTTTTATGTCGCGCCTGACTGCTAACGATAAAATGATGTAATTGTTTGGCAAATTCACCTGCGTCCTTGGAATTAATAATCTGGTTTGAGTTATTTCCAAGCACTGAACGGTATCCCGCGTTGTTGCCACCAAGCACCGTCTGACTCCCAGCAGCCATGGCCTCAATAAGTACAATCCCAAAACTTTCACCCCCAAGACTTGGGAAAACGGCAATATTGGCACTCGCTAAATAGTCGGGCTTATCTGTTTCGTCAATAAATCCTTCGAAACGTACATGATTACTTAAATGGTGATCCTGGACAAAGGTTTTGAGTTCTTTTTCTAAAGGTCCCTTACCACACATAAGTACCCTGACATTGTCTAATTGTTTCTTGTCATGCAACAGCGAGATGGCCTTAAGGAGCTCCAGAGCGCCTTTTCTTTCCACCAGACGACCAAGAAACACGATATTCATCTTGCCGTCATCGTACTTAGCAAGTTTTTTGCCTGTTTGATACAGACTTAGATTAACAACATTTGGTATAACTTCTGAACGAAGTCCCATGGCTCTTTGCGCAAAGCGTTGAGCAGGTTTGGAAACACTTACTATATGGTCAAATCGCCTTAAATTGCGCCATTGCCAAAGTTTGAGCAATACAGTTCCCAGACGCTCCAGTGAAGAAAAGGGAATTATGTGAAACGTTCCCACAATGGCCGTTTGCTGTTGCGCAAGTTTCACGATCCTACCAGCCATTAATGGGCTGTAGGGCATTTGTATGTGCAATACATCAAACTGCTCTTGCTCCAGTAACTGCTTAATCGCTTCTTTATTAGAGGAACGGGGTATAGACAGCCTATTCTGGTTAAAACGTACATGCATGTTTTGGCTCAGCGAATGAACGTTCGCTATATCCGTTCGCGCACTTTGGCCAGCTAAATAATGTACTTCGTGTCCTTGTGTCGATAGCCACGAGCCAAGGGTTAACACATATTGCTGAACGCCATCAGGCTTATCGAGCGTATCATCAATAACAAAGCCAATTTTCATCGTTTTGAATTTTTTAGGCCAGTTTTGTAGAGTTTTTCGTATTGATCAACAATCTTTGGGTAATCAAATTGCTTTACATAGCCTTTGGCCCACTTTTTCCAGCGATTACGCTCCTTCTCGTCATACAAATAGGTTTCGAGCTTACTCACAAAACGCTTAGTATTTTGCGGATCAACTAACGAGTTTCGTCCTTCACCTTTCATAACAGATGCGTAGCCAGGATTATTGCCCGCCACCGTGACCAAACCCATTGCCATTGCTTCTAAAAGTACAATGCCAAAGCTTTCACCATACAAGGCTGGTGAGCAAAACAAGTCAGCGCTATTTAAAAGTGATAGTTTACGCCTATCACTAATAAACCCTAAGAATTTAACTCGGGGAACTTTGTTTTCATGCACCCATTCTTCTAGCTTTGACCTAAGTGGTCCATCCCCGGCAATCAAGAGCCGTGCATCTGGATGATTTTTGGTAAGCAATTGAAAGGCTTCCAGCAGATACTTTAGGCCTTTTCGTTTCTCTAGTCGGCCAATATAAAGGATGGTTTTGTGCTGAACAGCCTTTTTCTCTGTTTCTTTGTATTTTTTTAGATCAATGCCATTCGGTATAATCACGATTTTTTCATTGGTAAAACCTCGGATATACATTGCGGCTGGTTCAGAAACAGCACTATACGTGTGAATGTATTTTATAAGGCCTTTTGTGTAGGCATTAAACATATTTATGATGGTTTTGGACATCATTCCATCTGGTATGGTTGCATGACTGGTTGCGACGTTAGCACTACGAGACCGTACCAAAATTTGCCGGTTTAAGACTGGTATGGATGGTTCGTGAAAATGTAAAACATCAAACTTTTCTTTATTCAAAAGAAGGTTTATGGCATCTACTTCTACTGTTGCAGAAAACTGGGTCTGAGTTGCAGAAAACGCCCGAATATTCGTAGAAACACCTACTGTCAATACGTCTCTGCGTTTCTTACCATTGTGACCTCGTGGCAATGGAGTAATGATCTTGACATGATGCCCACGTGCCGTTAGCTCGCTTTGCAAGGCTAACACACACTCTTGTACACCACCACCACCCCACATATTATATGGACAAACCAAACCAATCCTCATCTTGTTAGTAGTATACCAGTTTAGTAATTCTTATAGCTCGTTAAGTTTGCCTAAGAGCGTCGCGAATTTTTTTGGGAATAAAGGGCGCAACTTCTTTGGCACTGGCTATTACTGTTGGAGCGTGGTTTTTAATTCGTGCGGTGGCTTTGTGAAAGTCTGTAAATACAATACGCATATCTCGTTCGACTTTGTCGTTATCAAAGTAGTTATCGGCTGGCACTGCAATATGCCAGACAGGTAAGTTAACAGGAACTTTGCAATTATTAACGGTTAACATTTCCTTGGAAGTACTCATGTAGGTACGAACTTCGTTGCAGTGCCACAAGTACACCTCAAAATCCATCAATTCTTTCTTTTGCTCAGGTTTGATGCCACGAAATTTATGCTTGGCGTTGTGCGTATAGGCATAAAAAGTACGGATAACAGGCGAGGAAATAAAGACATTTCTAAACACAAAAGCTGGAATACGATGTCGGAAAATCCCTGGCATCGTTCGATAAAACCAGTATCTTGGCTTACCAAAGGTAAATTCATCTTTATGCATAAAGCCAACCACGCTCACCAGCATGTCTACTCTTTTTTCTAATTCTGGATAACGCTGCAACATGCGAGTAGCCACCAAAAAGCCAAATGACAAGCCAACAATAGTGACTTTTTTGTTCTTGTAACGCAATTTTATGAAAGCCGCTAGATAATCTGCGTAGTTATCGAGCGTAGGTTGCTGACCAATTTTATAAAACGTATCCATTCCACCAAAACCTGGTAGGTCTGGCATGGTAACGGTACCGTACTTATGAAGTTCTTGGACTAGTCCCCACCAACGCTCCAGTGAAGAGTGATGACCATAAATAAACAAAATGTTGCGCTTTTTTTTGGGCGCTTCTAGGTGTAGCATGCGGCCTTCCATGCCATTCATGTTGAGTGAGACGATATAGTCTGCTGGTGTTTTGACTTTGGTGTTTGCCATAGCTTGTTCTAAACCTACGATAAACAGATACAAACTGCAAGTATAACCGTCTTGGCATGTATAATAAAACCAATGAAACGTACCACCCAGGTTCTTGCCGCTCTAACTACGGTAGCACTTGGTGCTGGAGTGGTAATAGGCATAAGAAATAAACCAAATGGCTCCCAATATTTGGTGCAAAATTCAAATTCAGCGCAGTCACAGACAGGTACAAAACAGTCTACAAATAGCTTTGATAAAAAACAATATTCTATCGATGATCCAACTAGTATATGGATAGTAGTGAACAAAAGGCGGCCATTAAGCCCCAAAACATATGTCCCGAGTGACCTAACCTCTGTAGGTAGCGGACAATCTATGCGAACTGTTGCGGCCGCAGCCTACCAACAACTTGTAGCTGCTGCGAGTAAAGCTGGCTATACGCTGGTTCCAGAAAGTGGTTATCGTTCGTATGCTACGCAGACCTCTGTGTATGGTAACGAAGTGAGCAAGTACGGACAGTCTAAAGCAGATTCCGAAAGTGCCAGACCAGGTTACAGCGAACACCAAACCGGCTGGGCAATTGATATTGCCAGCCCTGGTTGTCTCGAAGATTGTTTTGGAACGACCGAGGCTGCCAAGTGGGTTTTGGCGCATGCAAGTACGTATGGATTTATTCGTCGCTATGCGCCAGATAAATCAGCAATCACCGGTTACCGAAATGAACCATGGCACTTTCGTTATGTCGGGCCAGAACTTGCGACAGAGCTAGGTAAAACTGGGCAAACACTCGAAGAGTTCTTTGGCTTACCGGCTGCGCCAAGCTATTAATGTCTGAACAATCGCCATTTAAGTGATGGGTTGCTGATCGATTGATTTAAGTATGCTTTGGCTATCGTTTCGTTGCCGTTTATAAGCAACTTAACTTCAGCTGTCTGCTGGTTACTGCTGACTGGTGCTGTTAGATCATGCAAGACAGTTTTTGTAACAACCGCTCGGCCGATCCAATTTACTATTTGTACCTCCTCGGTAAGAACCGCAGTGGCGTTGCTGCCCCAGGCTGTCTGATAGGTTGCGACAGATTGATTTTTGTGCAGTATATTTTCGACCTTAAAACCGCTGTAGCTACTTTTAAGCAAGGTCAGGCTATCATTCAAGGCCGCTCCTAAGGTTGGTGCGCCCAAAACCGCACTCACTATAGTTACTGACTTATTGTCAGACAACTTATGGGTAGCTGCCAATATAAAACATCCGCCAGCCTCATCAGTATTTCCGGTTTTGATACCAATAACCCCTTCTTGTCCTAGAAGTACGTTGATATTTTCAATTACACCCTCTACCGGAATAGTAGCTTGCTTTTGGCCGACTATCTGCATAATGGCAGGTTCTTTTAAGGCTGCCAGTGCCAAAATAACCAAATCTGTAGCTGTGCTGCGCGTATCGGGTGAAAAGCCGCTGGCATCGGTCACATGAGTGTTATTCATGCCAAGCGAAGCACTCATTTGATTCGCATATTTGATATAGTTATCGACCGACCCAAAGGCCCAGCGAGCCAGACTATCAGCCATATTATTGGCAGATGGCAAAAGCAAAGCCTGCAGTGCTTGATACTCAGTGAGCTGTTCTCCGGCCTGCACAGCTACCACCGACCCACCTCTGGCATAGTAATCGTTGTAAATATCCACGTCATCGTTAGTAAGCGTAATGACTGGACCAGTTTGGCCAGGAGTTAAGGGCTTTTGTCTGACAATAGCTAGAGCAGTTATAAGTTTTGCCGTGCTAGCTGTTGGAGCAGGGGTTTGGGGTCCGTGATTGGCTATCAAACCAAAACCATCTGCTGCCAATGCTGCTTGTCCGTAGCCTGGCCACGCCAGACTGACATTTTGGGCAGCAGGCAAAGATATTGCCACTTTTTGGGCATTTACAGGTGGCAGAGGCCTGAAATAAAGTAATCCTACATATGCAAATCCGGCTAACACAAGAAAAACGCTGAGCCCTA
>CAZPPF010000007.1:0-13211 GCA_964588395.1 uncultured Candidatus Saccharibacteria bacterium
GTAATTATCTCATTTGAAACAGGCGTGACCACGCCGTATGCGCTCCAAATGGTAGAAGACCGGGGAATAGCCTTTGTAGGCCCGGCGATCAAGGTTTACGCTGGGCAAATCGTGGGACTAAATAAACGCCAGGAAGACATGGAAATGAATGTATGCAAGGCAAAGCACCTGACCAATATGCGTAGTTCATCTAGTGATGGTGTAGTGCAGCTAACCCCACCAACCATCTTTAGCTTGGAAGAGTGCATCGACTTTATAGAAAACGACGAACTGTTGGAAGTAACGCCCAAATCACTCCGCCTGCGCAAGCGAGAACTCGACCCCACTAAACGCAAGAGGCAAAATAAGTAGGCAACTTTATGGACCTTGAACCACGCAACAATGAAGAAGTTAGACAATCACGATTGGTCCGTATTGGTACTGCTCTAGCTGGGTTTTTGAGAGATGCTCGAGATCAACTGCGCGCTGCAGATGTAAATCTTGGCGAGGGAAGTTTGAGGAGCAGTATTGCACCCGATGGATACTTACCGCCAATACCAGATTTTCCGCCATTGCACGACGACACCATAATTTAAGTTACTTTTAAGCGTCGGCCTCATATAATAGCTAGTGTGAGAATATTAGTAGTTGAAGATGATCACACTATTGCCCAAGCCATCAAAGAGGGTTTGGAGCAGGAGTCTTATGCGGTGGATGTAGAGTACGATGGCGATGACGGCTTTGCAGCGGCATCCTCGGGCGACTATGATCTGATAGTGCTCGATGTCATGCTGCCAGGAATGACAGGGCTGGAGATTGCCAAGAAACTGCGGGATGAAAAAATCCATGTAAGGATTTTGATGCTGACAGCCAAGGACCAAGTGCCAGACCGAGTACGAGGCCTTAACACTGGTGCTGACGACTACATGGTTAAACCATTTTCGTTTGAAGAATTGGTTGCTCGGATTCGGGCCCTGCTGCGTCGACCAGAAGAAAAACTGGGAGAAGTTCTGGAAGTTGGTGATCTGACACTTGATACCATTGCCAAAGAAGTAAAGCGCGGCACAACGCTCATTCCGCTCTCGAGCAAAGAGTTTGCTCTGCTCGAGTATATGCTGCGCAATAAGGGCCGGGTGCTGAGTAAAAACAACCTTATCAACCATGTCTGGGATTTTGATGCTGATGTGCTACCAAATACCGTGGAAGTGTTTATGAACTATTTGCGCACCAAGGTCGATAAGCCATTTAAAGGTCCGGCGCTCATTCAGACGGTGCGCGGCTTTGGCTACAAGGTAGATGGGTGATGGCTCTACGTGACGAAGTCGATCAACTAAAAGACGAATACCGCAACAACGCCACTACCATTCGGCTGGCTTTGTCGTATCTGACGGTCATTATGGTGCTGAGCACTGCCTTTAGTATGGTGTTTTATCGGACATCGATTCATGCGCTCGGGAGACAAATACCGCCTCCATCGATTTATGGAGAAGGATTTAGAACCGACGGGGGCGGTGGTATCGTTGGTAATGGCAACGGTGATGGCTTTACTACCTTTTTCACTCAGCGTATTTCTGAGGGCCGCAGTGACCTGCTGGCTCGTTTGGTGCTTTTAAATATCCTGGCCTTTTTCATTGGTTCGATTATTAGTTTTTTCTTGGCACGAGCTTCTCTGGAACCAATTGAAGAAGCTATGGAAGCCCAGAGCCGGTTTTCTTCGGATGCATCCCACGAGCTTCGAACACCGCTAACCGCTATTCGCACTCGCAATGAAGTAGCCCTGCGCAAGCCAAAACTCAGTACAGCCGAAGCCAAACAAGTGATCCAGAGTAATCTCGACGAAGTCATTAAGCTTGAAATGTTGTCTGAGGGGTTGCTGCGTTTAGCTCGCCAAGATGGCAAACCTCTGGAACTGTCTGCTGTAGACCTTGATGAAGTTGCTACGGAGGCAATCAACAAAGTCATAGAACCGGCGCAAGCCAAAAACATCACCATTGATGAAACAGTACCCAAAATATCGGTGCAAGCAGATAGTGCTAGCTTGGCACAGGCAATCAAGATACTACTCGATAATGCCATCAAATATAGCCCAACCAAAAGCAAAGTGATGGTAAGCGGATACAAAAAGGGCAAACACGGCTTTTTGCAGGTCAAAGACGAAGGGCAGGGCATTAAGGCGGCTGATTTGCCGCTTATTTTTGATAGATTCTACCGGGCTGACAACGCACGTACCAAACAAGGTGACAATGGCTACGGACTAGGGCTTTCCATTGCTCAAAAGATTATTGAGCAGCATGGCGGCGAGATAACAGCGAAAAGCACTGTGGATAAAGGCTCTACCTTTACCATCAAACTAGCATTGCCTTAAGCTTACTTTAATTTTGGGGCGGTTTACTACTGGTATGCAATTAAATCAAAGGAAAAACAAATGAGCGTAGCTAGTCGTGGTATCAGAAATGCGTTTCGGAATCCGATTCGAGCGTTTTCGATTGTAGTTATTTTGGGCCTGAGTGTGGGGCTGGCCCTAGCCATGCTGGTGGCTTACAAAGCCGTGGGAGACCGGATAGAAAATGTTAAGAGCACGGTCGGCAATACTATTAGTATCTCGCCGGCGGGTGTGCGCGGCTTTGAAGGTGGTGGCAACGCGCTGACCCAGCAAGAGCTTGACCAAGTGTCTAAGCTTGCTCATGTAACCTCCGTGGATGGGCGCCTCAATGATAGGTTAGACACCTCCAACACTAACCTGCAATCTGCCATTGAGGCCGGCCAGCTGGGTCAGCGCTTTGCCGGCAATAGCGGACAAGGCTTTGTAATTATGGGTGGGGGGCCTGGACCATCAACCAATTCTTCATCTGATGGCGCTACGCCCAATGTGACCCGTACCTTTACGCCACCAATTACTGTAGTAGGTACCACTCAACCAACGACACTCTCAGATACACAAGGCGGTGGGACTTTTAAACTCACCAGTGGCGAGGTGTTCGATGGCAAAAGTACCGACAACGTTGCTGTGATAGGCGCGAGTCTTGCTACCAAGAACAACCTGCAGGTTGGCTCAACCTTTACGGCCTATGGCTCGACGGTCAAAGTAGTGGGTATTTATGACGCTGGCAATAACTTTGCCAACAACCAAGTCATTATGCCGCTGGCCAGCTTGCAAAAACTGAGCAACCAAAGTGGCAGCATTACGAGCGCTACTGTTAAGGTAGATTCTGTTACCAACATTGATGCAACCACAACCAATGTCACCAATACCTTAGGTGCTGCTGCCGATGTTACCAACGGTGCAGACGAAGCCAAGCAAGCCATTCAACCACTTGAAAACATACAGAAAATTTCCCTCTATAGTCTGATCGGAGCCGTGAGTGCCGGTGCGGTCATTATCTTGCTGACAATGATCATGATTGTGCGAGAGCGACGACGCGAGATTGGTGTGATCAAGGCCATTGGAGCCTCGAACATCAAAGTCATGCTGCAGTTTATGGTGGAAGCAGTCACACTGACACTCATGGCAGCCATAATTGGGGTGGCCATAGGTGCGGCTGCTAGTAGCCCGATCACGAAACTGTTGGTTAACAACGCTTCTAGCTCGAATAACAACGTTAGCGTACAGGGTGGTGGTGCGGTAACCCGTACTTTCACAACTGGTCCAGGACGTGGCGTAACCCGTGGTTTGCAAAATAGTATTACAAACATTCACGCCGCTGCCGGCTGGAGCATCATCTTGTATGGACTTGGTGTGGCACTAGTAATTGCGCTGGTTGGCAGCGCCATTGCCTCGCTATTTATTGCAAAAGTAAGACCCGCAGAAGTCATGAGGAGTGAATAACATGTTGCAAGTAACTGATCTCAAGAAAACCTTTACATCTGGTGACTACGAAGTAGCAGCCGTCAACGGCATAACCTTTTCTGTTGGAACCGGCCAGTTTGCCTCGATCATTGGCAAAAGTGGTAGTGGCAAGAGCACGCTTCTCAGTATCCTTGGCGCGCTGGATAAACCAACCAGCGGCAAGGCCATGGTAGACGATATCGATATCACTCGGCTGAGCGATCACGCGCTTATTGCTTATCGCTGCCAGAAAATCGGTTTCGTGTTTCAAAATTATAATTTGGTACCTAACCTAACGGCGCTCGAAAACGTCATGCTGCCAATGGAGTTTGCCAAGGTCCCCAAAAAACAGCGCATTGAACGAGCCACACAATTACTAGATCAAGTAGGTCTGGTTGATGACAAGCAGCGTCGTAAACCTGGTCGCTTATCTGGCGGCGAACAACAGCGTGTGGCAATTGCTCGGGCTTTGGCCAACAAACCCAAACTTATTCTAGCCGATGAACCTACCGGCAACCTCGATGATCAAACTGGCAAAATGATCTTTAAGCTATTGCATAACCTGGCGCGTAGCGAAAATACAACCATTATTGTAGTTACTCACGACCTTTCAATTGCTGGCAAGACCGATATGACCTTTAAACTGCGAGACGGAAAGATAGTCAAAGCTTGACCGTCATCCATTGGCGCTGTTAGTCTGGAGGTAAGTAAGGATTTCTCCATGCTCGACAAAGCCAAGAGCGCGGTCTTCCAGGCGCGCAATCTCGTAATACCATACAAAGTAACAAATCTCACTGCCGACGACGTCCAAAAGCCGCGGCAGTATATTGCTGATTATTGGAAAGAGCTGGAGCGCTATCACCCCAACGACGACAAGACACTCGTGGGCCTGCCATATCCGTACCTCATTCCTTCGCAAGACGGTTCATACGGATTTAATGAGTTATATTACTGGGATAGTTACTTCATGACCCAAAGCATGCTCGACAAAGACCATGTGCACCTGGTCAAGGGCATCGCCGAAGATCTTTTGACGCTTTTGCAACGGTTTCATATTATTCCCAACGCCTCTAGAACCTACTTTACCGGCCGATCGCAACCGCCATTTCTGACCAGCTTTATTTTTGACGTGTACAAGATTGAGCAAGACAAAATGTGGCTCGAAAAGGCCATCGCCATTGCCAAAGAAGAGTATGAAAATGTCTGGATGGGCACCGCTCAGCCCAACTGGCGCCAGGTCTACCGCGGCCTGAGCCGCTACTACGATATAAATACATTGCACGACCTGGCCGAGGCAGAGAGTGGATGGGATATGACCACGCGCTTTGGCCGCCGGGCCTTGCACTATCTGCCAGTAGATCTAAACGCACTACTCTACAAATACGAAACCGATTTTGCGGAGGCGGCGAAAATTCTGGGTAATGAGGGTCAAGCTCAAGAGTGGCAAGACAAGGCCGAATATCGCAAAAAGATTATGAACGAGCTAATGTGGAGCAAAACGTTTGGAATTTACTACGACTACAACTTCAAAAAAGATAAGCGTGGGACTGTGTCGTCCCTGGCTACATATTACCCGATGTGGGCCGGCATGGTCACCGACAAACAAGCCAAACAACTGGTCAAAACGCTACGCAAGTTTGAGCATAAAGGCGGTCTGGCGACTACCGACAATCAACCAATTTCTCAACTAGTTCCAGGCAGCATGCCAGTTCAGTGGGCTTTTCCCAATGGCTGGGCACCTCTGCATTTTATTGTAGTAGAGGGCCTTGAACGTTATGGCTACCATGAAGATGCCGAACGCATTGCCCGTAAGTGGCTACAAACTAACCTCGACTGGTTCAATAAACACGGCGAATTTTTGGAAAAATACAACGTGGTGAGTCCCGGCAAACCTGCCACTGAGGGTGTTTACCCCAGCCAAAAAGGTTTTGGCTGGTCCAACGCAATTTTTGAACGTTTTTGCCAAGACTATATTGACCAATAAAATTAAAGTGGTATAACTAAGTCAAACGTGAAGAGAGGCAGACGTGATGGCTGTTGTCGAACAATATCAAGAAACCGAACCCGAAGAAGGATATATTGAACTCGATCCAAGGGTTGCAATTTTACAGACTGCTGACATGGCAACAGAAGAGAAGCAGGCGGCTTTCAGTTCGATTGTTCACGAATTTACACCGTGCGTAAGAGGAAGTGCTAGTAGAATCCTATCTTCCGAGGTAGACATAGAGGATGTTACTCAGAGTACTTTCTTAAGAGCTTGGATCAAGATTGATCAGTACCGCCCCCGGCGTCCTTTTGGAGGCTGGCTCGCAGTCATTAGTCATAATCAAGCTGCTGACTTGTATCGTCGTCGGCACCGCGGTCCGCATGAGTTTGGAGAGACTGAAAAAACGATTACAGATACCATGCTTGGTGATGGAACTTTAGCTGATCCAAATCTGGATCCAGAAGAGGTATACTTTGGTAGAACAATACATCAAGAGAGACTTGCTGGCCTCCTTGCTGATATCGAACCAGAATTTGCCGCACCACTTGCTCTTTTGGCACAGGACCTTAGCTACGATCAAATTGCAGAAAGATTGAACATACCAGTTGGCACGGTTCGTTCACGCATACACAGAGGTAAAGTAAAAATACGAAGCACTGTTAATAATTCATAAAGTGTAACGCTGGTTTGTTGTTTTCTCCTTAAGGAGGGACAAAAACCAGCAAAAAACCCTGGACGAGTGTTCTTGGTTAGTTGGGTGTGTCGATGTAGCCACCGGCGTAATCCGGATGGGTTTCTTCCCACTTCCAGCCATGGCCAGGGCGCCGAACGATCGGTGCATGCTGTGAGCAAGGCCCACGCTCATTGCATTCTTCGGGCGACATGACTTCGAAGCCCTGAACTTCTGCCAGAACCTCGAGTTTGGGTACACCGCACTCACTAGCACCGACATCCGGTGTTCTGCGTACAACGCAAGCTGCACCGACGACATCGGCGCCACCTTCTCGGGCTGCGGTAACAGCTGCGAAGATGGAGCCACCGGTGGTCAGCAGGTCGTCGACGACAACGAGCCGTTTGCCAGGCAACAGCCGCGTGAAATTGAGCTTCTCGCTGAAGACGGCCTTCTTACTGCCATCCTTTTGCTCGACGATGTCGCACCAGATTGCCTGACAGTCCAGAGATGGACCGACGTGATCGGCAAGAGTACGACCGAGTGTCTCTGGGCCGAGCACGATATCCGGCTGAAACGACTTCAGGCGTACCGCCAAGTCGTAGCCGACACTACTCATGAAGCCCGCTTCTTGAGCTACTTGCCTCATGTTGATGTAGGCAGTGCCGTGGTTGCTCTGGGACGTGTAGACAAAGTGGCTTCCTGTCAATACCGCTTCGCGCTCGGCAAGAAAGCCGAGAATTTGGGTAGCCTCCACGTTTTCCTCTCCGACCCGTAGGTCTCAGGTTCAGGCCGCGGCGAGCGTGGCCGTGATGGTGTCGTGCAACTCCTGTGTCTCATCACGAGCAGCCTCGGCAAATTGCTCAGATGAGTAAACAGGCTTTCCAGACATGTCTTCCTTCATTGTTGCGTAGGCGAAGATGATGCTCCGGGATGCGTTGATGATCATCCCCTTACCTGATCGGGTCTTGCCAGCAGCAACCACCTCTTCGGGCTTCCCGTTCTGGTCCCCGATACCGGGAATCAGGATGGGCATATCGCCGACAATGTGCCGGACGTTCGCAAGATCCTTGGGGTAGGTGGCTCCCACTACAAGCGCGCAGTTGCCGTTGTAGTTCCACTCGCGGCTGACGTTGTAAGCCACTCGCTGGTGCAGAGGAACCGTACCGTTGCCATCCGGGCTTGGTACTGGCAAGTCTTGGAACTCGTCTGCGCCTTCGTTGGATGTCTTGCAGAGCACGATTATGCCCTTGTCACTTCGGTCCAGGAATGGCTTCATCGCCTCCTTGCCAAGTGTCGGGTGAACGGTAACCGCGTCAGCGTCGTAGTACTCAAAGTCCTCATCGACGTAACCATCGTTGGTGTTGCCGATATCGCCCTGCTTGGCATCAAGGATGATGACGACATCTGGTGCGACTTCGCGGATGTAGCGGATGGTTAGCCACAGCACGAATTTGCCTCGTGATCCGCCGTAGAAAGCCAGGTTTGGCTTGTAAGCCAGCACAAGGTCCTTGGTGGCATCGACGATGTGGCAGTTGAACTTCAACTGCTGCAACTCTGCATCTCCAAGCTCGCTCCATCTTGGAAAAGCCCAGTCGTGCGGCGGTACAACAGCCGGGAACTTCTTGTGAGTCAGGTCCGAGTCCAGCCCGACGCACACGAACTTGCCTTCATTCCACTTCGCTTGCAACTTTTCCATGAACGATGTCACTGAACCGCTCCTTGGTTGGGTTGTGAAAGAACAATTTTTATAGAACTCTCTAGTCCATTCCAAATTGTAAAGTAACACTAGCCCAGAAGAAACGTTAAGCGTTTTGGCTTGATACAATAGGGGCATGAGTGCCGAACCAACATTTGTTCCTAAAGACGGGCAGATAGACCTTACTAATGCTCGCTACTGCCCGGTTATTAATTGCGTGGTTGAGTTTGAGGGCAAGCTGCTGCTAGTAAAACGCAATAAAAATTTGCGCTTGTATCCAGGACTATGGAATGGCATATCGGGATTTTTGGACGACAAAAAGACGATTGAAGAGAAAGTTCATGAGGAACTAGGCGAAGAATTATCTATTAAGCCCGAGCATATTCAAAAAATAAATGTTGGACCAGTGTTGGTGCAGGATGCAGCAGACTACGAAAAGACCTGGTTGGTCTTCCCAGTACACGTTCTAATAAATACTGATAAATATAAACTAGATAGCGAAGCAACTGAGGCAAAATGGCTAACACTTGCCGAAGTAAGGTCTAAAAATCTACTACCTGGTTTTACGGAAGTTCTTGATACAATTTTTGGCGCGTATTGACCAGGTTTAAGGTAGACTAGTAGGTGATGAATTATTATGTGACGACCTCTATTCCCTATGTGAATGGTGAACCGCACCTTGGGCATGCCATGGAGTTTGTGATGGCCGATGTACTGGCCCGATATGCTCGCCAGCAAGGTACACCGGTTATTTTTAGTACCGGTACCGATGAGCATGGTGGCAAAATTGCCGAAAAGGCCACTGAACTCAAGATCACACCCAAAGCGTTTTCCGACAAAGTCAGTGAACAGTTTAAAGTACTGGCCAAACAACTCAATATCAGCAATGATCGCTTTATTCGTACCACTGACCCCGGCCATGAACAACGGGCTCAGATTATCTGGAAAAATCTAGAAAAAGATATTTACAAAGGCCAGTACGTCGGATGGTACTGCACCGGTGATGAAGCCTTTTTCCCAGAGGCCACGGTGAAGGCCAATAACGGCATTTGCCCAGCCCATAACCGGCCCTATGAAAAAATTGAGGAAGAAAATTACTTTTTTAAACTCACCAAATACGCTCCACAAATTCAAAAAGCTATCGAAAGCGAAGCTTTTCGGGTCGTGCCAAAAACCCGCAAACACGAAATCTTGTCGGTGATCAAGGAAGGCTTAGAAGACATCAGCATTTCTCGGCCCAAAGACAAGATAGAATGGGGTATTCCAGTGCCTGGCGACACTAAGCAGGTGATGTATGTGTGGTTTGAGGCGCTGATGAACTATATTACGGTGCTAGGCTACCCCGAACACGAAGACTTCAAGCAATTTTGGCCTGCCAATGTGCAGGTGATTGGCAAAGACATATTACGCTTTCATGCGGCTATTTGGCCGGGCATGTTGCTAGGCCTTGGCTTGCCAATGCCCAAACAGCTGTATGTACACGGATTTATTACGGTTGACGACAAAAAAATGAGTAAATCACTTGGTAACTCTGTGGCCCCCAGTGAAATTATCAAGAAATATAGTGCTGATGCGCTTCGCTACTACATTTTGCGCCACATTCCGAGCTATGAGGATGGTGATTTTACGTGGGACAAGCTGGAAGCGGCTTACAATAATGAACTCGCCAACGAACTTGGCAATGCTGTTCAGCGAACACTTGCTATGGTCATGAAGTACCAGAACGGTATTATTGGCGATATCCCGGCTGCCCAGCACGACACCGCTCAGTACCGTGAAGCTCTGGAAAACTGCCATTTTGACCGTGCTTTGGACGAAGTTTGGGAGCAAGTCCGAGGGCTGAACCAATACATTGATGAAGAAAAACCCTGGGAGTTAGCCAAAAACAAAGAGGCTGATCATTTGCAGGAAGTTTTGGCGTATCAAGTAGGTATGTTGTTGGAAATTGCAGAATTACTGGAGCCCTTTACGCCCGAAACCGCGCTGAAGATAAAACATGCCTTTCACGAGGGAGTTATCCGTCCCATGAAAGAAACGCTGTTTCCAAAAGAAGAAAAATCAGCTGCCGCCTAGCCCCGCTCGAGTGTAAAATGAGAGCATGGAGTTTGTCGATACGCACTGTCACATACATTTTCCGGACTATGAGCTGGACCCTGAGGAAGTAATTACCTCAGCCAAGGAGGCCGGTGTGACGCGCCTGATGTGTGTGGGCTGTACGCTACCCGATAGTAAACTTGCTGTTCAAATGGCCGCTCGGCACGACAATATTTGGGCCTCGATAGGCTTACACCCTCACGAAGGGTCGGAATATGTTCATGATGACATTGCTCTCCAGCAGTTCCACAACCTAGCTTCTAAGCCCAAAGTAGTAGCCATTGGTGAGACGGGGCTGGATTATTACTACAATCACTCTACCAAAGAAGATCAACAGAAATTACTGCGTTTTCAGCTGGATATGGCGCAGGAGCACGATTTGCCAGTGATTTTTCACCTTCGGGGCGCAAAAGACGATGAGAATGGGGTGTACGACGATTTCTTTGCCCTGTACAACCAATACAAGGGCCTGAGAGGTGTTGTACACAGCTTTTCGACAAATATACGCGTACTTGACAAAATACTCGAAAAAGGGCTTTACGTGGGTCTGAATGGTATTATTACGTTTTCCAAGAATGCAGATCAATTGGCAGCTGCCAAAGCCGTGCCGTTGGAAAAATTACTACTAGAAACGGACGCGCCTTTCTTGACCCCTGTTCCATATCGTGGTAAAATCTGCGAGCCTAAGTACGTTGGAGTCACAGCGGAATTTCTTGCGGGATTGCGAGGCGAAAGTCTCGAAAATCTTGCTGCCGCGACCACCGCCAACGCCAAGGCTTTGTTTAAACTAACAGAGGTAGTATGAATCCACACAACAACCGGCCAACGCAAAAGCACGAAAAAGGCGCAGAACGCCTGCCTATTGTTGCACAACGTGAAAGTATTTTAAGTCGTGCAGAATATACCGCGCAAAGCGTAAAGAGCCTACTTGGTTTAGATGTTATCCCTGTTTCAAAAGAAGTGTTTGAACATGCAGCAAAGCCTGAAAAGCTTGCCGCTACCTACCCAGATATTGAGCAAGCCTTGAACGAGGTGTACGCCGATTCACCTGCGCATGAGTCACCAGCAGCTGACGATAATCGTCAGGATCTTGATATCGGCGAGGCTCAAGACGCCGTTGATCAAGCTTTTAGCGAGGAAGTATCATGATTAAGAAAATGTTCGGTGCTTTTAAGGCCCAGCGTGATTCTCAACGTGATGCTGAACTCTACCGTAATCTTATCCGGCATGAGGCGCGCATTGGTGGAACGCTATTTGGACCAGTTCCCAAGGGCGGTCGTCGTGAGTTTTTCTGCCTTGATGAGCACACTTGGGTATGGCATGAGGAATGGACAGACAAGGGTGGTAGCCATCTCACCAAGACAACGCGTTATGACATGCGTTCAAATGGAATTCTGAAAGCCCAAGACGGGCAACAGTACCAACAGGTAACTCAGGAAGAAGCCCGCAATCTATTTCAGGCTATCGAAACATATTTACAGCGGGTCCGTTCAGAAATTTACGCCCAAATTTAGATCTCGATACCCTAGCGGCCTTATACTACTAAATACCTATTTATGAAGCAGATATATCTGGATTACGCGGCGGCCACGCCGCTTGATGACGAAGTTCTGGCAGCTATGCGGCCGTATTTTGCTGCTGATTTTTATAATCCATCGGCAACATATTTGGCGGGCCGCCGCGCGAGCGACCAGCTCGCCGCTGCCAGGACAGATGTAGCTCAATGTTTGGGTGCTCGGGGTAGTGAAATTATCTTTACAGCTGGCGGGACAGAAGCCAACAACCTTGCCATCCGTGGCATTATGGAGCGTTTTCCGAAGGGACATTTGGTAGCGAGCGCAATCGAACACGACTCAGTACTTAAGCCGGCTGAAAAGTATAATCACAGCCTGGCGCCGGTTACACCAGAAGCCATGCTAGACCTGAACAAACTAGCAGGACTTATTCGTGATAACACCGTTCTTATTAGTGTGATGTATGCCAACAACGAGGTTGGAACAATCCAGCCAATCAAAGAAATCAGCCAGCTGGTGACTAAAGCGCGGGCCGAGCGCCAAGAAAAAGGCAATCAAACACCATTATATCTACACACCGATGCCTGCCAAGCTGGAAATTATTTGGATATGCACGTGAGTCGGCTCGGTGTAGACATGATGACCATCAATGGAGGCAAACTGTATGGACCCAAACAAAGTGGAGCTCTCTATGTAAAAGCTGGAATTGAGCTTGAACCAATCATCTACGGAGGTGGACAAGAATTTGGCCTGCGTAGCGGCACCGAAAATGTGGCTGGTTGCAAAGGCCTGACAGCGGCCCTCACCGCCGCTCAAATTATGCGCAAAACTGAGGCCGAGCGAATAGGGCAGCTCCAAAAGGACTTTATCAATCTCGTGCAAGCTAATATTCCCGAGGCAGTCATAAACGGCTCACTTCGCCAGCGGTTGCCCAACAATGTGCATATTACGCTGCCAGGTCACGACAATGAACGCCTGATGATGCAACTCGACGAAAAAGGAATTATCTGTGCAGTTGGCTCGGCTTGTAGCGCGAGCAATGACGAGCCATCACACGTACTCAAAGCCATGGGGCTGCACGATAAAGAAGCCCAAGCCAGCCTGCGGTTTACGCTGGGTCGCCAAACCACCAAAAAAGACATCGAAACAACCGTCAAAACCCTTGCCAAACTTGTTCAGAAGGGATGAAGTAACTCAGAGAGGCCTGTGAAATCGATTGTACGAATCGATTTCAGCCGAACACCTTAGGAGAAGTGCCGGTGGCACTTCTCCTAAGAGAGTGCGCCGAGATGAGATGCTTCATCCCTGAAATGAGACATTGGTCTCTACAATCATAAGAGTTATACTAGAGAAGTAATTCTTGCTATGTTGCAACTAAAACGAAAACGTGTGCTATCAAAGCGGCAATTGATTGCCGTGTTTGGCTTGGGATTGCTTATTAC
>CAZPPF010000007.1:13311-25672 GCA_964588395.1 uncultured Candidatus Saccharibacteria bacterium
GTGTGCTATCAAAGCGGCAATTGATTGCCGTGTTTGGCTTGGGATTGCTTATTACGTTGAGTCGGTTTTCTTTTGGTGTTGCTCAAGTGGTACCCCAAGGATATAAATCTGACGAAACGCTCCAGCGTGGCATGCTGGTCATGCTAAAAAACGGCGATAGCAGCAAAATAACGGCGTTAACTGCCAGTGATTCGGACAAGATGTTGGGCGTGGTAGTCGACAAAAATGATACGCCAGTAACTATTTCTGACGGTTCTCAAGTGGTGTATGTAGCCAACACCGGTCATTTTGAGGTGTTAGTAAGTGATCAAAACGGCTCAATTAATGCCAATGAGAACATTTCGGTATCGGCGTTAGCCGGAATTGGTATGAAGTCCGATACGGCTCAGCGAAACATTGTGGGCAAAGCGCTGACAAACTTTAACGGCAAAGATAATATTATCGGCACAACCAAAATCAAAGATACTGCCGGAAAAGAAAAAGAAGTCCATATTGGCTACATAACAACCGATATAAGCCTTGGCAAAAACCCACAGTTTAAAACTGAGGCACAGGTACCGGAAGCACTGCGCAAAGTCTCAACTGCAGTTGCCCAAAAGCAGGTGACTGCCTCAAAAATCTATATAGGAATGGTCCTACTGTTTCTAACATCTGTGATTGCGGCAATTGTGCTCTATGCAGGGGTCAGAAGCAGTATGATTGCGCTGGGTCGTAACCCACTTAGTCGAAAATCCATTTTGCGTGGCATGTTTCAAGTGATCATTACCAGTATTATCATTTTTATCTGCGGTCTTTTTGGGGTATATTTACTACTGAAACTATAAGCATTTTAGGTGGGCATACACGTGCAACTTACGACCCTTCTACTCATACTCGGTGTCATTCTTGGCATTAGTGGTGGTTTGATCTGGCTGATTATGCGCCGCAGTGTCGCGCAAGAAGCCAAAAAGCCCAAAGAAGAAGACTTTACGAATAAGGCAGAACAAGATGTAGAACATATCTTTAATGATGAGTTTCGTGAGGAACTTCGAAATCGTGGACGGCTGCACTTCGAAAAGATTATTGGCGAGAATGCAATGTTCCTGCAGCAAGATTTACGTCTGACAACTTCCCAGCTCAACGATTACATGAAGCAGGAGATTACCCGCACGCTCCAGGAAGAGTTTTCCAAATACGAGCGTTCCATTACCGATGCCAAACAGTTGGCGATTGATTCAATTAACAAAACCCAGGAAGCTATTGAACAACAGCGACAGATTCTTGGTGATCAGCTGGAGAAGCAAGTGGCCGCTGAAAAAACTCGTTTAGTTGCTGGGTTTGAGAAAAACATGGCTGATATTGTGAATCATTATGTATTGGCGGCCATTGGCAATGAGATAGATCTGAACGACCAGCTGGAATATATTATTGGAGAGCTCGAAACAAACAAAGACGCAATACTAGAGGACATAAAGAATGGCTCATGAGAATACGGAACTTCATTTACCGGTCTCGTCCGTAACCGTCGTCGACATTGGGCGCCTGCAAAGGGAACTGGAAGCATTGGACAGCTTCTTGGCTCAAGCCGCTGCGCGCGGGAGCGGGGAATCAGTTACTATGCCAAAAACCACCAAGACATTTGAAGATTTTGCCAAACAAAATGGATTGCAACTGCATCAAGAAGCTGACCGCAAGCAGCTCGGCGAGTTTTTGGAGTCGGTTCGCCAGGATGCACCCGTGATTCATTTGAGTTTTTCAGCCGAACCATCGGCGCAAACCTTGCAAAAAATAATTACGTGGCTGAGGACTGAAATCCATCCTTTAGTACTACTCCAAGTTGGTTTGCAGCCCAGTATTGCTGCTGGATGTGTGATCCGTACTACCAATAAATATTTTGACCTTTCTATGCGCAAGCACTTCCTAAAAAACCAGGATTTACTGGTAAAAGGTATACGTTTGGGAGCTACAAATGGAAGCTGATAAACACTTTAGCAAACTTGTCGAAGCTGGTAATCCTGTTGGTGAAGTTGTTGCTGTCCAAGGCTTTTTGGTGCACGTCAAAGGACTACAGCCAGTTAATATTCACGGTTTGATCATGTTTGAAGATGGCAGCAAAGGCTTCGTACACGAAATTAAGGGTTCTATTGTGACGGTGCTGCACCTAGGCGATAAAAACCTAGCCCAGGGTATGGTTGCAGTTGTGCAACACCAAGAACTAGTAAGTAAGGTGGGTAAGGAATTCATCGGCCGTGTGGTGTCTGTTACCGGTGACCCGCTTGATGGCAAAGGGCCCATTGCTGCCTCGGCTGTGAGACCAGTTTTTAATACCGCTCCACCGTTGTATACCCGCAAACTGCTCGATACACAGCTAGAAAGTGGCGTCACTGCCATTGATGCACTGTTTCCGATTGTGCGTGGCCAACGTTTGGCGATGCTTGGCGATAGCAAATCCGGCAAAAGTACTCTGGCAACGCAACTCACGATTAATCAGAAAAATACTGACCAAGTTGTGGTCTATTCATTGATTGCCAAGCGACGTAGCGATATCGACACGCTGCTGACTCGACTGCAAGAAGCAGGTGGCAGCGAGAAAGCAATTGTGATTGTTTCGACAATGTTTGAATCGCTCATCATGAGCTACTTGGCACCATACGTAGCCTGTACAATGGCCGAATATTTGTGGCAAGAATGTGATCAAGACACGATAATTATTTATGACGATCTTACGAGTCACGCTCATGCCTATAGAGAAGTTGCTTTGATGTCAGGAGTAAGTCCGGGTCGTGACTCCTACCCGGGTGACATGTTCTATGCCCACTCGAGCTTACTCGAACGCGCGGGGCGCCTAGAGAAAAACGGAAAGCATCTCACCAGTGTGCCCATTGTATTGGCTGCTGGAGGCGATATTACTGCCTACCTCCCAACCAACATTATGTCTATTACTGATGGACAATGGATTTTGGACATGGATATCTTTCGTAACGGTATTCGTCCTGCCATGAATATTGGACTATCCGTTACCCGTGTTGGTGGCGTAGGGCACAATAAACGTCAAAAGGCGTTGGCTGCCCAAACGCTCAAGCTACTAGCTGATTATCGCCAAGCCGAAGAATTCTCTCACTTTGGTTCTGAACTGGCACTGGAGTCTAAGAGGGCACTGGAAGTAGGCAAAAATATTTTTACCATTCTGACTCAAAGCCCTACCGAAACATATTCACTCATGGCTCAGCAACTCATGGTGGATATTGTGCTTAACAACGAACAAGGTGTACAACTTGATATCAACAAGCTTAAACTTAATGTCGAAGAAGCTGCCAAAACGATAAAAACCGATGAAGAATATGAAAAAGTCAAAACTGACCTCAAGGCTAAAAGTATCGTTGAGGTAAAGAAATGAAACGTCCCAATGAACTAGAACGAGATGAGATGGCCATGGGAACGCTGGTGGAGCTGACCAGCGTGTTCGAGGGCATTGCCAGTATGCGGATTGCGCTTATTAAGAACCAAGTGCTCCAGGCTACGAAATATTTTGACGATCTGTGGCAGATTTACTCTCAGCTTAGAGTTGACAGTTTATTCCGCTTTGGTCGCAGCCAATCAGGTGAAAAAGTCATTGATAAAGAACTGTATATTGTCATTACTGCCGAGGGTGGTTTTAGTGGTGATATTGACCAAAAACTCATTCAAACCATGCTCAAGGTTTACGATGATAAAAAGAATGACATTATTGTGATTGGGCACCACGGGGCCTTGCAGTTGGCGCAGCGTGGTATTCGCTTCAAAAAATACTTTAAGTTGCCCGTGAAAGATCAAAACATAAATGTAACCCCAATTATTCAAGAAGTGCAGCAATATCGCACGGCCTCAGTATTTTATCAAGAGTATGTGTCGCTGTTGGTGCAGGATGTTCGCCGAATTGAACTGGCTAAAGCCGTACAGCAAAAGGGTGCAGCTACTGACAAACCCGATGAAATTATTAGTGAAGACACTTATATTTTTGAGCCAAGCACCTTTGCGGTGATCGACCACTTGGAACGCTCCATGATGCAGATTGCCATGAGTCAGCTGATACTTGACTCAAAGTTAGCCCAATATGCCAGCCGTTTTAGAGCTATGTCAGCATCGCATCAACGTTCTGATGAAGCCAAGGCCGACATTCACCTGCAATACAACCGAGCACGTCGAGCGATCAAAGACGAACGTCTGAAAGAGCTTATTAATGGACTACGTAAATCGAGGTCGCCGGTATGACACAAGGACAAGTAGTCGCGGTTAAAGATTTGGTGGTACGGGTGCAGTTTGATGAAGATTTCCCAAACATCGGCGAATTGATCGTGGTTCAGAACGATAAAGATACCAAGCTCTTGGTTGATCATCTCGAACCCGGCGGCATTGCCCTATGTCTAAACGTCCGAACGGATCGACAGATCCAAAAGGGAATGGCTGTGGAGCGTACTGGTAAAGGTATAGAAATTCCTGTAGGCGACATCACTATTGGTCGAATTTTTGATGCCTTGGGCGAACCGCTTGACGGCCAACCGCAAGTATCAGAAGAAGGCCTCAAGCGTAAAGATATTCTGAAAACGCCTGGGCGCAGTAGCAACTTCTCTGTTAGTAAGCCTGAGATTCTAGAGACTGGCATCAAGGTAATTGACTTCTTTACGCCGTTTGTGAAGGGTCGCAAGATTGGCATTATTGGTGGTGCCGGTGTTGGTAAAACGGTGCTAACCATGGAACTTATTAACAACATTGCCAAAAGTGGCAGTGGTCTGTCGTTTTTCGCGGGTATCGGAGAACGTATTCGTGAAGGTCACGAACTCTATGACACTTTGCGCGAAAACGATCTACTCAAAAACACCTGTATGTTCTTTGGACAAATGAATGAGAATCCTGTTCAGCGTTCTTTGATTGGAGTCTCGGCTGTGGCGCTAGCCGAGTACTTTAGAGACGAACAACACAAAGACATTCTGTTTTTTGCTGACAATATGTATCGTTTTGTGCAGGCTCGAAACGAACTGGCCACTATTCTTGATCAAGTGCCGAGTGAAGGTGGTTACGAGCCAACTATTTTCTCTGATATTAAGGTGCTTCAGGACCGTTTGAGCTCCAATGAAAATGGTTCAATTACCTCCGTCCAGACCATTTATGTTCCAGCGGATGACCTATCCGACCCCGCTGTGCAAATGATTCAGCACGAGCTGGATTCTACCATTGTGCTTTCTCGTAAAGTTGCCGAACAGGGAATTCGTCCGGCCGTTGACCTAAGTAAAACAACCTCCTCACTTTTGACCCCAGATGTTGTGGGCGATCGTCACTATGCCCTGAGCGTTCAAGTTCTGGCACTGCTTCAAAAATATGAATCGCTCAAAAGCATCATTGCCATCATTGGCGAAAACGAACTTTCGGCAGTAGATCGTGCAGACTATGCCAAGGCCAAAAAACTGATCGCTAACTTCACGCAAAACATGAATGTCATGGAAAAACTCAATGGCGTAAAGGGAGACTTCTTTACCCGTGAGCAGACGCTGCAAAGTATTGAGGAAATAATTGTTTAGTCATGGCAACCAGGCAACAAGCTAGTACTGGTCAAATTGTTGACGATGGCAAACCCGAAGTCAAAAAGACTACCAATGACAAGGGTCAGCCAGTTATGCACGTCAAAATCTATTCGCCGTTCAAGACCTATTTTGACGAAACTGCACTGAGTATTTCGGCTCTAAACGACACCGGACCGTTTGATATTTTGCCACACCATCACAACTTCATGACGTTGCTCAACCAGGGAATTGTTCAGGTAGTGACTAGCCGCGGCGATGAGCAACAGTTCAACATTACCCACGGCGTTATGCACGTCAAAGCTGACGAGGTGGTTGTCTTTCTCGACGTCTAGGTGCACAGTATTTTTTCTCGGCTAGGTTCTCGCTGCGCTGCGGAGACGCCTCGAAAAATACTCTGCACCTAACTCATGAGCAATTCTCTAGTCAATGACGAGGTAGTCGAACGAGTAGCTTTTGCCTGCACTCGGGTTGGCGGCACAAATACTAAAGCTGCCAGTGGTGCGATTTACGTAATAGTCTAAGCTGGCAGCATCACTGCTGGCTGGAGTAAGTGCAATGTGCGGTGTGCCGTTGAACTTCTGGACAAAATTAATAGTTACAAAGCAACCTGCCGGTGGCCCACCACCGGTGTTAATATTTACTGTTCCGGCAGTATCAGTGCCACTATTAGACGTCGTACCACCAGCACCAAGTGCTGTGCCATTTGATTTGCTGGGTGTGCTACCACCAGCATCAATGTGGCGGTTTAGCTGCAGATCTTGATTTAAGGTTAGCGTGTTAATGGTTGCCTGAGGAGCAGTCAGTGATCCACCAAACGAGCCGCCGCCGGATACATTTAATGTACTTTGGACTGCAAGCGTTCCTTGAATCGACGCCGTGCCAGAAACGGCTAGTGTATTGATCTGGGTTTGATCAAGATTACTGGTTCCAGATACGGTAACACTGGTCAAACTTGTGGTGCCACCAATTTTTACTGCTCCAGCAATATCAGTGCCACCCTGCACCAAAACTCGTCCAGCAAAGACTGCGTTTGATTCAATGCTTAGCGTCTGTTTGGCGTCACCAATTTTGACATCATTGCCCTTCAGTTGGTTGATAGCATCAGTGCTCAGCGCTTGACTAGTAAGATCAGTAGTACCAGCTTGCTTTTTGGCAGTCTGTAATCCTATAAATAGAACAATACCGGCTATTACCAGCACGAGTAGAAATAGCAAGAAATAAATATTCACCTTACTCAGCAGGTGTTTGATTTTCTTAACGCCGGTTAGCTTATTAGGGTTAGTTGCTGGTTTTGGCTGATCTTTGCCACCGCCAGACGCGTCTACCGGACCTTTAGTCGTATCATTAGTAGTAGCATCCGCCTGTTGATCTGCGGGTTTATCCTGACTATCGCCTTCTAGAGACGCACCCTCTTGTATTTCTGAATTTGAATCCATTGTTTATATTTCTCGCTCGGTATCAGCCTATATCATATCATTTTCAAGCGTAAGCTCGTTGCTAATCCGCGCAACCTGCGAGAAAATAGGTACACGATGCCGAGTAAAAAACAAAAACTCAAACTACTGCTTATGGGCGTGCTGCTTATTTTTGCGCCGGCTGTGGCGTCCGCTCAGTCTTCTTCATCGAATTATAAGGTAGAAGAAAGTTATTTTGGCAGTGGTGGTGAGCTTGATGCCCAGTCCACGAATTATCGAGCCAAACAAGCGGCTGGTGAGTCGGCTGTGGGCAATACGGCCAGTGCCAATTACCAAGCCTTTGCAGGCTTTAATACCACCGATAGACCATATTTGGAATTAAATGTTACGGGTACTAATACAGATATTGGATATCTTGATACCAACAACGTTAAAACTGCTACTGCTTCGTTTTATGTTCGAGCCTGGTTGGCCAGTGGTTATGTGGTACGCACCGAGTCGGATCCTCCAGTAAACAGTTCTGGCGGTCATTTTCTGACTCCATTTGCTGTACCTACTTCTTCATTACCAGGTAGTGAGCAATTTGGCATCAATGTCGTCAAAAACACTAATTTTTGTGGTACTGGCTGTCATTTAGGAGATGATCCCGTGCAGTCTCCTGACCCGAGCTTTGCTTTTGGTCAGGCGGGTACGAACTACGATATACCAAATCAGTTCATGTATAACAAAGGTGATGTTATTGCTGAATCTACCAAAAGTTCAAGCGTTACTATTTACACCATTTCCTACATTTTTAACATTAATAACGCGACCCCGTCCGGACAATACACATTGAACCATGTAATTGTTGCCACGGCCACGTACTGAAATCTGTGGATAAGTGGTATGAAAACACTTGTGGTTAGGGGTTGCCTGTGATAAATTTACAAGGTATTGTAACCGAAAAATAAACATCGAAGGAGATACATGTCATTCACGGATAAGCTTAGACAGCACGTATCGTTAGCTGTTGTTGCTGTTTTGCTGGTGGCCAGTATTACCCCTCTTCTTGTGTCGAAGAAGGCTTCTGCCTATAGTTTGGTTACAGAACGCTTTATAAAAATGAGTAGTTCCGCCAATGGTGCTACTGATGTGACATATCAAGTGGGCTTTAAGCCAGCGACTTCTACTACTGTCGGAGGTATTGTCGTGACTTTCTGTAGCAACTCTCCAATTATTGGTGATGCCTGTACTGCACCTTCTGGTTTCAATTCAAATTTTGCTGCTCTGGCAATTGCCAACCAAGTAACGTTAGCCGGTTTCTCGGTTGATACAACGAACTCGACTGTAAATACCGTGGTTTTAACCAACGGGACACCACAAGCACTTACAGCTGGCACAGCTTTGAGCTTTGACCTGGGTAGCACAGGTGGAAGCGATGGTATCACTAACCCAACCACAACTAACCAGACATTTTATGCTCGTATCTTGACGTATGACACTGATGCTCATGCCCAAGCCTATCCAGCCGGCGCGCCTGCTCCTGGAACAGGTAACATTGATGCTGGTGGTATTGCACTGAGCACGGCTGCCCAGATCACTATTACCTCTAAGGTTCAGGAACGTTTAACGTTTTGTGTCTACACCGGCGTCAACTGTGCAGCTGGTGGTACTGCAGTAGCACTTGGTGATACCAACGGCGTGCTAGATCCTGCTGGACCATATGTCGATAAAAACACTCAGTACGATGTAGCAACCAATGCCTCACAAGGTGTGGCAATACGCATAAAGGGTGATACATTGAAGTCAGGCAGTTTTGATGTTGCTGCTATTGGTAACACTGCCGCAGCCAGTAACCCGGGTAACGAACAATTTGGTTTTTGTAGCTACCAAGCAACTGGTACCGGTTTAACGCCAGCCGCACCTTACGATAACGCAAACTGTAATACTACAACTCAGACAGCCGGAACGGGTACACCGGGTGGTGCAGGTACAGCTCAATTTGCCTTTAACACGACTAACACTACCTCGACGTATGGTGACACTTTTGCCAACAAAGTTGCCGGTTCAACATCATCTGGAGTTCTAGCCTTCATTGGCAACATCTCAAACACGACCGAGGCTGGTATTTACACTACGACACTAACTTTTATAGCCACTGGCACATACTAAACAAAGGGGGGTGGATATGAGGCGCAAGCAGCATTACTTGCCGCTTTTAACTCCTAAACTGCCAGTCATCGCGGTTTGCGTTTTGTTTTTACTTATTTCGGTTTCGGCGAGCCTTTCTAGAACACAGGCTGCTATTTTAACCAGCCGAAGTCTAGAAATAAGTGACAGTAACCCCGGTGCAACGGGTGTAACGTATAACTTTTCTTTTACAATGGCAACAGCTGCGACGCTTGGCTCAGTTGTCCTGGAGCTTTGTTCTAACGACCCCTTCCCACTGACAGCATGTACGACTCCTAATGGTTTGGATATGAGCGCCGCAACGCTAGCTACTCAAACCGGAGCAACTGGGTTTTCTATTGATCCCAGTTCCACCGCTAACAGAATTTTACTAACTAGAGCCCCGGCTGCAGTGGGTGCTATCCCTGTAAGTTATGTTTTTGACAACGTGACCAATCCAAGTGGTGCAGGGAGCTACTATGGCCGCTACATCACCTATGCTTCCAACGATGCCAGTGGAGCCCCGACTGATTACTCGGGCATTGCGTGGGTTACCAATCCTGTCTTTAGCGTGAACAGTGAGGTCCCACCAAATTTACTGTTTTGTGTAGCAGTAAGCATACCAGCGCTTGATTGCTCCACTGCCACAGGATCCACACTAGATTTTGGTAATTTTTCGTCAACCCGTACAACTGCCGGTTTGACACAATTCCTGACAGCTACTAATGCTGCCTTTGGTTTTAGTGTTACGGTCGCAGGTAGTACCATGACATCCGGTATTAATGTAATTCCGGAGCTGCCGATTCAGACGTTTGCGGCCCCAGGCAGTAGTCAGTTTGGTATGAATTTTAGAGCCAATACACTGCCTGCTTCGGGAGTGGATCCAGTTGGACCGGGAATTGCTACCGTAGACCCTAACTACAACACACCAGATCAGTATCGGTATAATAGCGGAGATGTTGTAGTTTCTTCGGTCGGTTCCAGTGACCTCAAACGTTTCACCTCTACATACATTGTCGATGTTAGTGCTGCTCAACCGGCTGGGCATTACAGCACCACGCTTACCTATATATCTTTAGCAAATTTCTAGTGGAAAAGGTATAATTATTGTATTAGCGGTAGCGCTTTGTTACCATATTTGCAAGTGGTTAACATTGGAAAAATGAGACATTAATGAAGAAATACCTTGTGGCTTTGGCAGCCATCACACTACTCTTGGGCGGGCCAGCTATTACGGTATTGGCCCAAACAAGCGGCCCTGGCAATGGTTTTCGAGTTTCGCCGGTACGTGAAGAGCTTACAATCCAGCCAGGCAAAACAGAAACGGTTGATGTTTCGGTTGAGAACATTACCAACGAAAACATCATAGCTCACCCAATCGTCAATGATTTTGTAGCCAGCGACCAGGAAAATGGTGAACCGCGTTTGATTTTGGATAACAGCGCTCCGCCATCTGGCAACAGTTTCAAGACGTTAGTTGGTCAGTTGCCAGACACGCCTCTTAAGCCTCACGAACGAAAGACTGTTAAAGTAACCCTAAACGTACCGGCGAATGCGGCTGCTGGTGGTTATTATGGAGCGGTACGGTTTTCTCCTGCTAGCATTGCCGATGATAAACAGGTAGCACTAACAGCCAGTGTCGGAGTACTCTTCCTGGTTAAAGTCCCAGGCAATATCCTGGAAAAACTCGACATGATTACACTGGGAGCATCGCTCAAGGACAAGGCGAGTAGTTTCTTTACGCGCTCACCCGATGCTACGGTAGTTCGGCTCAAGAACAGCGGAGCGATCCACTTGCAACCTTTTGGTCGTATAGAAGTAAAAGACTGGCGGGGTCATGTTATTAGCAACCAGGAGTTCAATAACGTCGATCCACGTGGTAATGTGCTGCCAAATAGCATACGGAAATTCACAACGCCGCTCAAAGCCAACGCAAAGTTCGGACGCTACACTGTTTATGCCAACCTTGGTTATAGTTCCTCAGGACAGTTAATTTCGGGCCAGTCCACATTTTGGGTCATTCCTTGGTTGTTTATTATTGCCTTAGCAATTGTAATAACCCTGATTGTTCTCACAGTTCTATATATACGCCGCAAGCGCGCCAAGAAAAACCGTCACCGGTAGATCTATCTAGGGAAGACGTAAATAAGGTAGAATGAGCTTATGCTTAAATTGCTTAAGTGTTTGTTTGTTGTGTCCGCAATTTCTCTGCTTATAAGTACGATTACTCTGAGAGTGCCGGCTTATGCAGTTACGAATCCTCAGTCTGGCTCAGTTGGTCTAGAAGGGACGATTCCTTCGCCTCCACCATCGCGAGGTGCCACTATTACGGTTCCAACCAATGGCCAGTCATTTAGCCAACTACCCATTACAGTGCGCGGTTTGTGTCCAGACAATGTGCTGGTAAAACTATTCAAAAATAATGTCTTTGGTGGTTCAGCACAGTGTACCAACGGTAGCTACAGTATCATCACGGATCTATTTAGTGGCACGAACGAACTCGTTGCCAGGGTTTATGATGATCTTGACCAGGCGGGACCAGATTCGAACATCGTGACAGTTACATTTAACAATAATGCGTTTGCGTCCTTTGGCCCCCAACTTACACTGACGAGTGAGTTTGCTAAGAAGGGCGCAAATCCAAACGAAAACCTCAGCTGGCCCATTACATTAAGCGGTGGGCAAGGGCCATACGCTATTAGTGTTGACTGGGGGGATGGTACGCCGCCTGACCTGAGTAGCCAGCAAAATCCAGGCATCATTACACTGAATCACAAATACGCATCACCTGGTATCTACAATATTTTGATCAAAGCCACCGACAAAAACGGCGCTACGGCGTATTTGCAGCTTGTTGGTGTAGCCAACGGAAAAGCAAGCCAGTCCACTGGCAGCACTGGTAATTCCAAAACTACGATTATCGTCAAAGTCCTGTGGTGGCCAGCTGCGGTTGCTATTCCACTAATAATGGCTACGTTTTGGCTGGGCAAACGCCACGAGCTCTACGTATTGCGCAAACGCATCGAAAAGCAATCTCGCTAAATCGTTTGTTATAATGAGGGGCTATGCCAAAGAGAGTGTTCGTAGGCCTCAGTGGAGGCGTTGATTCTTCTGTAACCGCTGCCTTGTTAAAAGAGCAGGGGTATGAAGTTACTGGCGTCTATATGAAAAACTGGAGCCAAGATTTGCCGGGTTTTCCATGTCCTTGGAAAGAAGACTTTCAGGATGCAAAGCGCGTAGCCGTGCAGCTGGGCATTGATT
>CAZPPF010000008.1:0-5028 GCA_964588395.1 uncultured Candidatus Saccharibacteria bacterium
TGTACGACAGCTGGTAAAGCCTGTTCAACCATAAATGGTTGTAAAAAAGTCAAATTTCTGGGAAGAGACGCATCTGGAAGAGCAGCCGGACAAAATGTAATTCATTTTGCCCGCGCGATGAGAAAACGCGAAGCGATGTCTCATTTTTCTGGCGGAGGGAGAGGGATTCGAACCCTCGAGGGACTTGCGCCCCAACACGCTTTCCAAGCGTGCGCCATAGGCCACTAGGCGACCCCTCCACGAACGTGAGTATTGTAACAGATTGAGTAGCCCCTTCATGATAAAATATACCTATGAAAATCACGAAATATGAGCATGCCTGTGTAGTGGTTGAGGAAGGGGAACAGACGCTCGTCATTGATCCTGGCGTTTTTGTAAAATCACTACCCGACCTTACCAATGTTGCGGCTATTGTCGTAACTCATGTTCATCAGGACCACTTTAACCCCGAGCTCATACAAGATATTCGCAAGAATAATCCTAAAGCAATTGTAATCAGCACCGCCGAAACCATTAAAGAACTGGGTGAAGAAAATACAAAAGTTGTGTCAGGAGGCGATAGTGTCCAGATAGGCCAGTTCCATCTAGAATTTTTCGGAGACGAACATGCAACAATTCATCCATCATATCCTCGTAGCCAAAATATCGGTGTACTCGTCAATGAAACGTTTTACTACCCAGGAGATTCTTTTGTTCAACCAGACAAAAATATCGAGATATTGGCTGTACCCGTTTATGCACCATGGATGAAAATGAGCGAAGCAATGGACTTTTCGGCAGACATAAGGCCAAAACAAGCGTTCCCAACGCACAACGCGTTCTTATCTGATGCTGGTAACGACTTAACTGATCGCTTGATGAGCTTTACTGAATCTGTTGGAACCAAATTCACCCATCTCGAACCCGGTGAATCGCTCGAAGTTTAGCTAATCTTGGTACCGACTGCTTCGCCTTTAGTTACTCTCGCGATATTGCCATCGTGCATGGCATCAAAAATTATCACAGGCATGGTTTGTTCCATTGCCAGTCCCATAGCTGCTTTATCCATAACGCGGATCGCACCGTCTTCAACGGCCTGTTGATAGGCAATCGTCTCAAATTTTTTGGCGTCTTTGAATTTTGCCGGGTCTTTATCGTAAACACCGTCCACCTTGGTTGCTTTCAGAACGACTTCACAATCCAGTTCTAATGCCAGCGCTACAGCCGCTGTGTCAGTAGTCAAATACGGCCGGCCAGTTCCGCCGGCTACAATCACCACGCGCCCTTTATCAAGATGTTTGTTAGCCAGTCTATGCACAAATGGCTCAGCTACTTGCTCAGCAAAAATATTGCTCAAACAACGGGTTGATATACCTTCATCTTCAAAAATATCGGTGAGCGCCAAGGCGTTGATCATGGTTGCTAACATGCCCATGTGATCAGCAGTGACACGCTGCACGCCATGACCAGCAATTTGGGCACCGCGTACAAAGTTGCCACCACCCACCATAATCACTATTTGTGTGTCATGGGTGACCTGTTTAATCTCCTGGGCCAACCAGGTTGCCCGATCTGGATCAATCCCACCGTCAAACTTACCAGCTAACTGCTCTCCCGAAAGCTTCAAAAGTATTCGTTTGTACGGTTTTCCCATTAGTCTTCAGTCTAGCAGAGTGACCCTTGTCACGCTATACTAAACCCATGAAGATTTATTCGTGGAATGTGAATGGTATTCGAGCAGTTGTAAAAAAGGGTGCTTTTCAGGAATTTATGGCCAAGTACAATCCTGACATTCTGTGTTTGCAAGAAACCAAAGCCGAGCAGGGCCAGGCCGTTATTGATATTACGGGTTACGAAGAGTACTGGAACTCATCACGAACAAAGAAGGGATATTCGGGCACAGCCATCTTTACTAAGCTTAAGCCAATTGCAATCATTAATGATATTCCAGAACAATTCGTCAAAAACAACGGGCTGGTGGCTGATGGCTACGGGCACAGTAACGATGAGGGTAGGGTAATAGCTGCTGAATTTAAAGATTTCTATGTGGTTACTGCCTATACACCTAACGCCAAGGATGATCTTACTCGCATACCACTGCGCGAACAGTGGGACCAGGCCATGATTGCCTATTGCGCTGACTTGCAAAAGAAAAAGCCAGTTATTTACTGCGGAGACATGAATGTGGCTCACACCGAAGATGATCTCGCTAACCCCAAACCAAACGTTGGCAAAAAGGGTTTTACTTCAGAGGAGCGCAGTGGCTTTGATAAGTGGCTGGGTGCTGGATTTGTTGATACGTTTCGCATGTTCAAACAGGGCAACGGCTTCTACACCTGGTGGAGTCATTTTGCCAATGCGCGGGCTCGTAATGTTGGTTGGCGGATAGACTATTTCTTAGTGTCAGACGCCCTCAAAAAGCAGGTCAAAGAAGCAGAAATTCACCCCAAACAAATGGGCTCCGACCACTGTCCAATTAGTGTTACGTTGAGCATTTAATGAAATCGTTTGCTGTGTTTGATATTGATGGAACGCTTATTCGCTGGCAGTTATACCATGCAGTTGTAGATAAAATGGCTAAAAAGCAGTTACTCGGTCCTGATGCTCAAAGTATATTGCATGAAGCCCGTATGATATGGAAGCGCCGCGAACATCCCAACGCCTTTCGTGAATACGAACTGCAGCTTATAAAATTATATGAAGATGCTTTGCCTCATTTAAGCGCAGTTCAGTTTGATGAGGTAGTTGAGGAAGTGGCTCAAGAATACAAGGAGCAGGTTTATACATTTACCAGACAGTTGGTATTTGACCTAAAACAAAAGGGTTACACACTGTTGGCTATATCAGGTTCGCACCAAGAGCTGGTAGCTCATATTGCTCGTCAATTCGGTTTTGACGACTGGTTAGGAACCGATTATGAACGAATTGATGGCGCCTTTAGTGGAAAAAAATTCGTGCCAAGTACAGATAAAAAACGCGCCCTTGAGTCACTTATAAAAAAGCATGGCCTTGCACTAAAGGGCAGTGTTGGAGTAGGTGACAGCAAGAGCGATGTAGCCTTTCTGGAAATGGTTGAGCGGGCAATTGCCTTTAACCCTGACCAAGAGCTATACGCCTTAGCCAAGAAATATGGCTGGGAGATTGTTCTAGAGCGGAAAAATGTTGTATATAACCTAAAGAGTGACGATGGAACGTACGTATTGGCATAAGCAAACAGTGGACAAACCGTTGTTCCCAGATCTGCTGTGGAGCCGGCCGCAAAATAGGCGAACGGCTGGAAAATTATTGATTGTTGGTGGCAATGTGCATGGATTTGCCGCAGCCGGAGAGGCCTTCATGGAGGCCCAAGCAGCTGGGATTGGCACTGCCCGTGTATTGCTGCCAGATGTCTTGCAGAAGGTAGTAGGTGGTCACTTTGAAACGGCCGAATACGCTCCCAGTACACCTGCTGGTAGTTTTAGCCAAGCTGCTCTGGCCGCGGCGTTAGAGCAAGCTGCCTGGGCTGACGCTGCCCTGATAGCTGGTGATCTTGGGCGCAATAGTGAAACCGCAATTTTTTTCGAAAAGTTCCTTAGCAAATATAATGGTTTAACGATTCTCACCAAAGATGCTGGCGATTACGCCATTAATGTAGCCCAAGAGACACTGAAACGACCAGACACCTATTTAGTTATATCGCTTGCCCAACTACAAAAGCTGTTTGTTGCATCCAAAACGCCTATGGCCATTACATTTGCTATGGATTTATTCCATTTGATAGATGCGCTTCATCAGATCACTACAAAATATTCATGCGGAATCATTGTTAAACACCTTGACACATTGTTTGCATCTATAGGGGGTCAGGTCAGCACCACCCCGACCAAACTAGACAATGAGGAAAACTGGCGTGTCAAAATTGCTGCCCACGGTGCTGTCTGGCTTTTGCAAAACCCCACTAAACCATTTGAAGCTCTCACAACGAGCCTTCTTGAGAAATAATCAATCGTGGTGCCGCGGGACGGACTTGAACCGTCACGGAGTTGCCTCCACAGGATTTTGAGTCCGGCGTGTCTACCAATTCCACCACCGCGGCATAGATCAGCAGGTAGGTTAACAGCGGTAATTGTACTATACTTGAGGTGCAAATACTATGCGTCCAGACGACCCAAATCTACCATCCAAATCTTCCGATGAGTCGCTTGAAAATAGCAGCGCCGCTGACCTGATACGCCGCAAAATTGAGCATTTATACGAATCAGAACCGAGTGCCAAAGAGGAGGCCAATGAGCTTAATCACCTTAAAGCGAGTTCTTTGTCTAAGCACCAGCGCTATATGCAACAGCTCATGACTTCCGGTAAATCTTTGGCCCAGATTCAAACCGATTGGCATATGTACTACCAATCCCTGCCTGACAATGAAAAACATGAGGTTTGGCAAGAGTTTTATGACGCACATAATCAAACAACGGTTGCTGCCCCCAAGCCCTCCCAGCCAACGCCAAATCCTTTTCTGGCAGGTTACGAAAAGCCACATCAGGTTGTAGCCAGTACCATCGAAGCTCCACCAGCGTCCAAGCCTACGCGGCGCAGCAGCGGTACGCGCTCGGTAACGGATATTAAGCGACAGCTGTTTGGCAACGTCGAAAAACGTCAAAAATTGCAGGGAAAACAGCATGCTCAATCTTTGTTATTTGGCTTGGGCTTGGGCGCATTTGTGATTCTGATACTGCTATTCAGCTTCTTCAATGAGCGCTTTATTGCGCCACTGATTACACCTAGTAAGCAGGTCAGCTCTACCCCTATTATTATTGACCCCAATTCTACTGCCGCCAGTGGTCCCGCGGAGGTTATTATTCCCAAAATCAATGTCGAAATTCCGGTGGTGTACGATGAACCATCAATCCAAGATAATGCAGTCGAAACCGCTCTTGAACGAGGTGTTTTACACTATGCCACCACGCCAGCACCGGGTGAACATGGCAACGTGGTGGTGTTTGGTCATTCCAGTAATAATATTTTCAACAAGGGCAAGTATAAGTTTGCATTTGTACTCCTAAGCCGCTTAGA
>CAZPPF010000008.1:5128-22574 GCA_964588395.1 uncultured Candidatus Saccharibacteria bacterium
TGGCTCAGCTCATAAGTGCTCGTATCACAGTATTTTTCTCTGCACTGTCCTCGCCTGCGATGCGATTGTTATGTATCACATCTTGGCTGTGGAGGTGCCTCGAAAAAACTGTGATACTTACTTTACTTTTAGCTCAGTACGCGTTAGAGCAGAGCGACCAGATACTTGTACCGATGGTGCAATGTTATACATACTAGTGTAATCGCGATCAAAGTAGGGAATAAAACCAGGATTTGAAGCCGATAATGTTTGTTGGTTGGTGCCATCAAAATCAAACACCTCAGTTTTACCATTTAGTACAAGCAGAAGGCGGTGACCATCCATCCAGACAGCTTGCTGCGAGACAGGTACATCGTTTTTGAGCTGATAGTAAAACCTTCGGTCAGTTTCCGCATCGTAGACAGCAAATTTAGAACCGGATTGAGCTGCAATAAAACGAGCATTATCCGAAAATGAAACAAACTGCGGATTATCGATGCGCAGTAGCAAGGCAGTTGGTATACCGTGGTTTTGTTGTTTCAGAGTATCCTGAGGGTTTTTATATATGGTCACACGACCCTCTTGTTGCAGGCCAACCACAATGTACCAATCACCACTAAATTGAGCTAGATCAAGTAGAAAACTCGTGGTATCAGAATAGGTATTTACGAGGTAGTTGTTCTTTCCATCGAACATACGAACGCCCAACTTGCCAGCTTTGCCGCCACTGTCGCTACTGACATACAAAACCGTATCAGCACCATGGGTTTTGTACTTTAAAACTTTGGTAAGTAGCGGGGTTTGCTGTTTGGCCTTAACGTCATACGTTTGCAGGGTCTGAGCAGCCGAATCATATATATAAAGTTGGTCGTAGCGCTTATCACGCAAACTTACTTCTGCAGGAGTAGAACCAACCAGCTTGTTAACGTTAAAGCTAAGCCCAGGATTTTCCCGATCAACCATTATATATTCGTAGGTACCATTATACGTATGCTTGAGCATGATGTGACGATTATCAGTTGACCATTCAGCCAAGCTAAGAGCTTGGTCTCCAGTAGCGCTGGTTAGTAAACCATCTGGGACAGTAACCGTTGTAGGCGTTTGATTGACATTATTTAAATCAAAATTATCAAATTTAACTAAACTACCAGGCTGCAGCACTAGTAGCCAGTGGTGATCTGGGCTGGCCGTCGCAAATGCAGGAGAACTACCGTAGAGTTGCACATCACTAGTCACCAGCTTTTCGGGAAAAAGCACCGGATATACCAATTGCTCTACGCTGCCACCATCTAAATTAAGTTCGTGTTTCCAGTTCCGATAGCCATCACGCTTGAGTTCAACCGCATAGCGGCCAGCTGGGAGTGACAATTTGGCATCGGTTCTTGCGCTATTCTGAGTACCGTTAATATAGATCGCCGCCGAATCTGGGTGGGCTGACAAAAACACCAGGCCGTTTTGAATAACTTGACCGGTCTTACGATCTACCCCATATCCATACGACTGAAACAATAGAATAAGCGCGCCAATCGCTATGGCAATAGCGACCAGAATATAGCCCACAAACAGGCGAATGGTATGTGATCTTTTTTTTGATGGGTCAAGAAAATCCATGTTCAGTCCAAGCTCTATTCTACCCTAAAATCTAGTAAAATTTATTGACTTAAAACACTTGTCAGCAGTGCGTGTACGGTGTAAAATTTAAGTGATAGCGCTTAAGATAAAAATAACCTATCAAAAGAAAAAGGAAAAACACTAGCTGTGAGCGCCAATACCATCACCCTTAATGGTAAGGTTTACGATTCAACTACCGGATCTTTGGTAGGTGATAAGGCTGCGCGCAAGGTTAGTCACGCTGTAAAGAAACCCACTACTACCAAAACTCGAACGCATCACGCCGCGGCACACAAAACACCCCACAAAGCTCAAAAAGCCCGAACCCTCATGCGTCACGCTGTCAAAAAGCCGGTTATTCGTGCTGTAGAAACAGTCGCAGACGAAAAACCAAGCGCACACAATGAGACGGTGTCACTGTTTTTGCCACATGTATCAGAACGCCGGCTAAAGCGTGCCGAACAAGTTCATAAAAGCAAATTAGTAACACGCTTTGGAAATTTTGGCAGTGAACCAGCCTTTGTAAAACGAACAGCTCATGTTCCGGTAAAACCGCACCCCGAGGAAGAAATTAGCCATCACGAGACGTCACCCGTTATTAGTGAACCAGCAGAGAGTGGGCGAGAAGATTTACTGACTACGAGTTTGCATCACGCTGTTAGCCACAAGCAACCTCCGTCGCACAAGCATCACCGCAGCTCTATCCACAAGGGCCGCCGGACCACTCTGGCCGCCAGTGTTATGGTAATTGCTTTGCTTGGTGGCTTCTTTGCGTATCAGAACAAGCCCAACATGGAGTTTCGGGTCGCTGCCGCGCGGTCCGGCGTGCATGCCAGCCTCCCCGGCTACCATCCATCGGGTTTTGCTATGCGAGGGCCAATTGAATACGCACCTGGTCAACTAACTATTCACTTCAATAGTAATTCTGACGAACGCAACTTTAGCCTGACTCAGAAGGTCTCCAACTGGAACAGCAGCGCCTTACACGACAACTTCGTAGCCAAAGCCAGTACCGATTATCAAGAAATTCAAGATAACGGCCGAACCATTTACGTAGATAGCAACGGTAGTGCTACTTGGGTAAATGGTGGTGTCTGGTATCAAATTGAAGGCAGTTCTAGTCTTACTAACACCCAACTCCTCAAAATCGTCTCTAGTATATAGAAGCAGCCCTCGTCTGCTACAATAACCTCTAATGAAAGAGGTTAGAACACGTTTCGCACCCAGTCCTACCGGTTATTTGCACGTAGGTGGTATTCGTACGGCTCTATTTGGCTGGTTAGTAGCAAAACAAGCTCGTGGAAAGTTCATTCTACGACTCGAAGACACCGATAAAAAGCGAGAGGTAGCTGGCGCTGATAAACACCTAGAAGAGAGCCTCAAAGTGCTCGGTCTCAACTACAATGAGGGACCGGATATTGGTGGCCCATTTGCTCCTTACCGCCAAAGCGAAAGACTAGAAAACTACAAAGAATGGGCCCAGAAACTTGTGGACGCGGACCGCGCCTATGCCGATCCCTACAGCCCCGACGAAGTTCAGACCTTCCGTGAGCAAGCCCAGAAGGAAAAACAGCCATTTTTGTATCGCAATCACCGGCCCAAGAATCCTCCGAAGTGGGACGGTAGCCAACCCTTGCGGTTTAGGTCAGAGCCAAAAAAATATACGTGGTCTGACGCAGTCATGGGTGAGCTAAGTACTGGGCCCGAAGTCGTTGATGATTTTATTCTTATAAAAAGTGACGGTTATCCCACTTATAATTTTTCCCACATTGTTGATGACGCCGAGATGGAGATATCACACATAATCCGTGGGCAGGAATTCCTCGCCAGTGTACCGAACTATCTTAATCTTTATGAAGCACTCGAGCTGCAACCACCAATTATGGCAACTGTGCCTCATATACTTGGGGCTGATGGCAAAAAGAAACTGTCCAAACGTGATGGTGCCAAAGATGTTTTAGACTATATTCGAGACGGTTTTCTCCCCGAAGCATTGGTCAGTTTTATTGCGACGCTTGGATGGAATGATGGCACCGAACAAGAAGTCTTCACAACTGATGAACTCATTAATAAATTCAGCTTGGACCGTGTTCAAAAGAGCGGTGCACACTTTGACGAACAACGTTTAACCTGGATAAATGGACACTTTATACGGCAGCTGCCCCTAGATGAACTATTCAAACGTGTAAAGAATTTTTGGCCAAAGGAAGCAAGTATCTATGACGACACTTACAAACTTTTTGTGCTTGGACTAATTCAGGAACGTCTTAAATACTTTGCTGAACTACCAGAACTAACTATGTTCTTCTTCAAAGATCTGCCGGTTGACCCAAGGCTTATATCCGAGCACAAGCAGCTGAAAAAACTGTCCCAAGATGAGATTAAATCATTACTTGAGAAAAGTAGAGAAACGTTAGAGCAGAGTAGCTTTACTCCAGAAGATTTAATCGAAAAACTCAATAAACTTCTAGAAGATACTGGTCAAAAACCGGCTGTACTATTTAGCCTCATCCGCATTGCCACAACTCAAGCTCCCGCCAGTCCCGGCCTTGCCGAAACCCTCGCTGTTCTTGGCAAAGAGCGCAGTCTAATGCGCATAAACCAACAGCTACAAGCGATGTAGGTTTATTCAGCTTGCCTGATAAGCAAAAAAGTGTAAAACTTAGTTTAACTAACGACAGAGAGTACACGTGACAGAATCAATCCCGGCTCGTGCAGAGTTTGCTGAAAGTAACATGGAGCTCTACGGTGAACAGGTCATTGCTGCAAGTGGTGGTGTTTTAACTCTGGTGCATGAAGAAGACGTCTTGCCAGCCTCTCTGTTCAAGCACAAATACTTCCTTGAACTACCTGAAGGCGAAGAGGTTAGCTCTTTGGACATTGTGGAGCATCTTGAACGTTGTGGAGCAAAGCGTGCGGTTGTGACATTTGTGAATCAAGCAATGGAGGTGCGGGCACCCTATCTTACAGAACTACGGAAAGAAGAATGGGACATTACTGCACTTAGCAATGAAGAGTTTGATGCTTTCATAGAGGCAATTCCGACAATCCAGACGGAAACAGAAGAACTACTAAAGGAATCTGGTATTATAGCGCATTGGCAAAAAAACGGTCGCGGCGATAAGGTTGCATATAGGCTCCTGCTAGGTCAGGCAGCTAAAAGAGCAATTATGGATGGGGACAACGGGGATTGGGAAGCTATTGCCAAAAAGAGTCCCAAACTCAAAAGTCTGAGAGTACGACCCAGAAAACAGCCTGAGGATGATGACTTCTTGGGCATGTATTTACAGGAAATAGGAAGGGTGCCCCTTCTAACAAAAGAAGGTGAAGTTGACCTTGCTCAGAAAATTGAAGCAGGAAAGGCAGCTGAGGCAAGGCTTGAATCTGGAAGGCTGACCGAACAAGAGCGCCAACAACTCACGGAGGTAACAAATCTTGGAAACGAATCATGGAAGGTGTTTGTGGATGCCAATCTTCGCCTTGTTGTTTCTATAGCTAAGCGGTATCAGGGTACTGGTGCGCCCCTCCTCGACATAATACAAATGGGTAACCTCGGATTAATGCATGCTGTTGATAAATTTGAATGGCGCAAAGGCTTTAAGTTCTCTACTTATGCTACAAACTGGATACAACAGTCTATACAGAGAGAACTTGCCAACACTAACCGCGAGATTCGACTACCAATACATGCCAGCGATAACTTGAAGAAAATAAAACAATCCTGGCATGACCTCAAGCTTCAATATGGTCGAACCCCTACAGTCGAAGAACTCGCGAAGGACGCGTACTTAGATAAGGACAAGGTAAGTGAAGTTCTGCTGTTTGTTCGTGATCCTTTGTCACTCGAAGATAAAATCGGGGAAGACCAAGAGACTGAACGTGGCGATTTAATAGCTGACAAACAGGCACATGTCGCAATTGATGAAAGTCTAACGAGCAATGCTGCCCAAGAAACAGTTCAAGACATGCTGGCCTTGCTTGATGATAGGAGCCGTTACATTCTTGAGCTACGTTGGGGGCTGGATGGCGGTGAGATGCGTACGCCAGATGAGGTAGGAAAAATCGTTAACCTAAGCAGGGAAAGAGTTCGTCAGCTTGAAGCACGAGCTATTGCAATCCTTAGGCATCCTAGCGTCCAAGGTCAATTTGATATACGCAGTATCCTAAGCTAGCCGTTTCGTCCTTTTGGACTCATCAGTATGAGTACACACTCATAAACGGTGTTACATGAGATGGGAGAAGATTACGAGAGGAGCGTCAGCGATGCTGACAATCAATCCAAACGTAGACATCTTCTACAACCACCCCATGACCTGGGATTTCCAGGGTTTTTTCGATCAGAGACCTGATCGGTTGTACTTCGGACGTTTACCTGAGCATCTCGAGTTGTGCGCAAAGCCGATTGAGCTGCTGCTCATCCACGTATTCGCGGATGGCTTTGACACGCCGCTCGGGCAATGGCTTGGGAGCCGTGCCGTTGGGACCACGACCCTGATTGCCGTTATCGAGTACTGCGCTGAGCGCAGCAATCAAGTGTTCGACTACCAGAGGCTCGTTGGATACCCCCACGGTTGTAGGTGCTACCACCAACACCGAAGGTGTGGCCGTGGCAGGCGTGGTTGTTGCAATGCCAAGGCTGTCTTCGATGCGAGCTTGCCACCCAGCACGGCGACGTTTGAGCTCATCCTCGGTCTCACCCAAGATGCCATCGACCTTGTGACGCTTGGTGGACATGATGCCCTCCCCGCGGATCAAGACTCGGTAGACATCCTGAATGTTCTCGTAGCCGAGGTATTCCCGAACTTGCTCCGGCGAACGCACGCCCAGCCCGACGACCTGAATAAGGTCGCGCACCGTACGAGGTACGGCAACAAGTTCGTCGACGGTGTATCCGGCCAGATGAAGGAAGGTTCGAAGCTTGAGCAGCCCCTCACCGACCGGCATCTTTCCTTGGTTGAGCCAACGCCGGACCGTGTCATCGGTCACACCGCAAAACTCGGCCAAGAGCGGCCCTATCACCTCCTTGGGGTGGCGCTGTGCGAGAACAGTGAAACACTCGCTGGTGTCACCCATAAAGGTACCAGTGCCTCCAGCCACAATCACTCCTCTCCGGGCTCGACTTCTTCGACGTCGTCCCAGGTCTGAATCACCCTGCGACCCCTGAAGGCGGCATCCTCCAAGAAGCTGGCCAGGACCTTGGCGGCTTGGGCAGAACTGACCATGGTGTCCACCGAGGGGTCCTTGACCTTGAAGCTGCGAAGGTTTTGCCGGACTCGCTGCGTCACGGTCAGGAAGTAGCCGTCCCAGAACTCCGGGTAGCCGGCGAAGAGCTCAGCCAGTGTGAACAGGAAGTGACTCTTGAGGATGGTCGCACCCTTGTAGTCGACGTCCTGCAGGTCCCAGCTGCTCTCGAGCACCTCGAAGAACTCCTTGACGTTGGCACGGAGTGCTTCACGGCCGATCTCGTCCATGATGCGGTCGACACCGGTCGCCACTTCGAAGACGTTGGTGGCCTTACCCGGTCCCCAATGCGAGTGGAGCCGACCCACGGTCTTGACGAAGGTCGTCGCCGTGATCAGCTGCCCACGCTTCATGGCCTGGTCCCACTGGACTCGTCCGCGAAGGATGAATCCTTGTTCGTGGGTCAGACGGTGAAGGGTGTTGATTGCCGGGACCACCGCTTTCTGGTTGCGGAGGTTGATGTTGGGCGACAACTGGGTGCGCTTGTTGTTCAAGATTTCGAACTGCTCACGCTCCCACTCCTCGTCCTTGCCGAGTGTGACGTAGGCCCCGATGATCGGCGTTGCCGGTTCGTCGTCGTACATGACGCGCATGCCCGCCGTGATCCGCTGTAGGCCGTCAACCATGTAGGTGTCGTCCAGAAGCGCAACGCTTCCGTCGTCCTGCTCACGGAGACGAGTGCCTCGCATGTTCAGCACGACGTCCGGGACACGACTGGTTCGGTGAGCTTGCATCAGCTCAGCGATCTTGGCATCCGACAGGACTTCCCTCTGGTAAGTGGGAAGTTGTAGTTCAGCGAGACAGTTCGGGTCGATGTAGCCACGAACGACCACCTCGCCGTCCAGCTCGTGAACACTTGCGGGCTTGAGTATGACCTTGCCAGCCAATGTGGCTCCTTTTGTTGTCCGATAGGGTAAGCTCGCCTTACGAGCACCCATTTGGGAATGTACAACGCGTGATTAAAGACCCGGCGGTCTGTTACCACCTCAGCCGCAGCCAAGTTAGCCACCCATCTTTTGGATAGGAATCCCTAGTAAAAGGTTGAATTATTATTACATTTTACTTTTAAAAAGTCAATGTTAAACTGTCTCGTCTACTGCTTCGGTAATTTCGATACGTCCAAGATATTCCGTAGAATCTGCTTTATACTCATTCCATGCTTGTTGTGTGGGGAACATGAAGAAGCTAGCTGTTCTATTTTTTCTAGCTCGAGGACTCCCACTTTGCAAATGGCGTTGTTGGGTTATTAGAAAGCCTTGTTTAATAAGTTTGGCGCAGAGTAATCGCAATACTTCGCTATCAACATTTAGTTGTGTACTTAGATCAGTTAGAATCATGCCCTTGGATTGATATCTCAGCTTAACGAGCGCCCTGAAAATTCTGTCAGTTTCTTTGACTTCATCGGGCGTCAGAAGCACCAATTCCTTCTTTTGATTTTCTTGATCAGACTCACTTGTTGGAGCCTTTGTGTTTCTGCCATTGGTTTCTGGCTTTGTCAAAGAAACGATGGGTGTGCCTTCCTTGGCGCCATTTTTAAATATATACTCCTCTGCTTGTAGAGCTCGTAAAACTTGATCTGACTCCAGGCGAGTTTTGCCAGTACCTTCGGCAACATTTCGCCTAATCATATTCCAACGGACCTCACCACCATTAACAAGCCTCCGGATAATCGACATTACTTGGCTAACCTCAAATTCTGGCACCTCTTCAAGAATTGGTGTACTCGTGTCTGTAGAAGATTTAGTAAGTTCAGTGTGGCCTGGACGGTGAACTCGGTTGGTACTCGGATCTTTAAGCACTTCTCGACCAACCGTGTCGCCATAGAGTTGTCTCAAGCCTGCTCGCGGATCAAATGCTTGCTCCTGCTCAGCGACACTTCCTATAACTAACCTGAATAATTTCTTCTTTTTAACGTCATCATAAGACCACTTGGCAGATACGCCAACTTCTTGAAGCAATTTAACTGCATTACGTAATACGTCAGGTGCTCTTCGGGTGAAGGTTTCAAAGTCTTCCTTACTCAATTTTAGAAGTTCCCAATCGTTTTTCCTTAACTCTGTAAGTGAGGTAGGAGTGAGTTCAAGAGCATTTTTCACTAAAGCAAGCGCTGCACTATCAAAACCTTTTCGCTCTAGATGTTCCAAAATATCCAATGCATTGATGTCTTCTACGGCGGTATCCTCTTCCTCAATATCGTCCTCTTCGACAACCGTTTCTATGACAGGTTCTGGAACAAGGTCTCCATAAAGCGTATCGAATGCTTCAAAATCAGTGGGCGCATAGGCTTCGTACTGTGGCAGAGGAACATCGCGAGATTCGAGCAGACCCTTATTTGCATATTCTGTAAGTCGAAAGAGTGATTGCTTGGCACTTTTTTCCTCTTCGGCAAGCACAACAGCTGCGTGGCCCATAGTTTGAATAACTTCAACGAGCTCTGGCCGAGATGCTAGGAATTCGTGTGCTTGACCGAAGCTATTTAACAGTGCTCGTTTATAGAGTTCACTATGATTCTCTGGCGCAAAACTAAGTTCCACATCAATAGCCGATATGGCATAATTTAATCCGTCAAATTCTATACGATCTTCTTCTATATTCGACATAGTTCTTTCACACTTAATCTAACAGTGGTCTACAAAATAAATACTTTACTACTTAATCGCCAAATAATCAACCTCAAGGCTTAATTTAGATTGTGTCGTTGGATTAACGTAAGTTTATAACCGTCTCATCACTTAGGTTGCTTTGGGTGGAAGTGGGCTGCTGGGATAGTTCGTGGCTGTCATGTCGCTTACGTCGACGGGTACGCTTGCGCTTGGGCTTAGAGACCTCCTGAGATACCACTGGCACGGGTTGGGGTGTCGTCTGTTCCACGGTGCGGGAGGGTGGTGCACTGTGGTTAACTCGCTTAATCGCACCGCTGACAATACCGACTTCCTTAGGCACTGCAGGTTTCTCGGGTTTATCTGGCTTTGCAAACGATTTCTGAGCAGCTTTGGCCGTTTCATCAGAAGTCATGTAGCGGTCCTGCACAAACGACTCAATTCGACCACGGTTAACGGCGTATATCTCCCGGCTATTCTGAATAATGGCCTCTGTTTGATCTGCGTACTGCTCCGGCAAGTTGAGGCTTGTAGCTGAGAATGCTTGGGCCTTTTCGCCTTCAATGGTCATACTCAGTACAAAATGTCGATTGTGCATGTGAACGAGGTCATACTCTTCAAACTTGGGTTCAAAATACTTCATCATAACCCGGGCATCATCCGCACCCATACGAAAGGCTAGAACTGAACCAACGTTTCCAAATACCGCATCGCGTACGCCTAAACTCATCTGGGCAATGTACTGGTTGGCCACGGTGAGTTGCAGGGCATATTTCCGAGCTTCAGACAGAATGGTAGCAAACGAGTCTGTGGCAAAGTTCTGAAATTCGTCCACATACAGATAAAAGGGCACACGCTCGGACTGGTGGATATCGGCCCGGCTCATGGCACCTAGCTGAATTTTGGTAACCAACAGTGCGCCAAGCAGCGCGGCATTGTCTTCGCCAATCAACCCACGGGACAAGTTCACAATCAAGATTTTGCGCTCGTCCATGATCTGGCGAATGTTAAAACTACTTTTAGGCTGGCCAATGATATTACGGACCATCGGGTTGGCGGTAAAGGCGCCGACTTTGTTAAGCACGGGTGCCACTGCTTCAGCTGCAAAGCGGTCGTTCCAGCTGGCAAACTCTACCAACCAAAAATTTTTGACCACGGGGTCTTGGACATGTTCCAAGACATTCATACGAAATTTTTTGTCGGTTAGAATCCTAGTGATATCGAGCATGGTAGCATCTGGATAATCCAACAACGCCAGCAGGCTATAGCGCAAGATGTACTCCAACCGTGGACCCCACGATTCAAACATTCGCTTCAAAACCCCAATCAATTCAGAAGCAGTATGAGTCTTGAGCTTTTCATCGACTACTTCCATAGGATTAAAGGCAATTGGAAAATCAGTGTCGGCCGGGTTGAAGTAGATGACATCTTTGGCACGTTCAGCTGGTATGCGCCGCAAAGTACTAATAGCGTAGTCGCCATGAGGGTCAATGACTGCAAAACCATATGGACTGTAGATATCTGATATCGTCAGGAGCTCCAATAGTGCAGATTTACCTACACCAGTTTGACCAATGATATAAAGGTGCCGGCCCCGGTCTACCCTAGGCATACCAAACATAGTGTTATGACCACGGAAGTTTGTAGCAGCAATAGGACTGATTTCGGTGGTGTTGGCATCGCTATAAACCGGCAAATTAGCGGGCGGCTCAGCTGTTTTGGCGCTGGCCCACAAGATGTTCGGTGTCTCGACATTGGTATGAGGCAAATGATACAAACTGGCAATTTCCTCTATGTTCAGGACAAAGCCCTTTTTAGAGAAAGTGCGGTCTTGAAAGGCGTGTAAAAATTGCGAATTATCAATATACATCTGTGTAAAGCCGTTTAGATACGTGGAGTTAAACTGTTTAAACGTCGCCGTAATAGCCTGCAAACGCATTCGAGCTTGTGGATGGGTAGTTTGGCCCCTGTAAATTGCTCGCATCGTCACATCGTAGGCTAGTTTGTGACTCTTTTCCTCGGCGGCATTGGCGCGGGCCGATTCAAATTCAGCCAGCTTAGGGGCATCGGTCTTAGTTTCGGGAGGTGTCCAGAGTAAGCCCATCAGGTTTGTCCGTGTGTTACCAGTCCGGATACTACCAGCATAGCGTTCGCTCTTTTTGTACCAGGTGTCTTGAGCTGGCTTAATAATGACTTGTAGCCAAGCTTCCTCGTGATCTTCAAATTGCGCCAGGGTAGCAGTAATAGCAGCCAGTGGGTCAACTTCAAAGCTCGGAAATGTTTTGATAGGAAGAGCTTCGTGAGCTATTAATTTGAGTTCTGCACCGAGTAGGACGGTGCCGGGGCTCGGGTCTATCTCTATATAATCAGGCACTTCGGTAATGTGCACATCTGGATATTGGGCGTAGATTTGTTCCTCAACAAAACTCTTCAAATGATCTGGCACCCAGACATAAAACCCAATCCGTCGATTTTTGACAGCAATTTCAAAACTAATACGCTGGCGCAGTTTGTTGTCTGCTAATAGACCATGCAAGCTAGCAAACATTTGTTCAGCAGCTAGTTCTTTCTTTTCATTGGTTCGAGGTATCTGGAGCAGTAGAACGGTGCCATGTTCAGGGATATCAGGTTCGGTTCGGCGATTGAACATAAGGATAATTATACCTGATATAGTGCATGTGTTCGAGGTACCTCATCATTCTTCAATGCCGAGTCCTCGAGCAGAGCTCTGCGGAGGCATTTCAGAACAATGAGGTACCTCTTTCGTATCTAAATCAAATACAAGAGCCAAAGCATGAGCTTTTTGTTACAATAGGAACAATATGGACGACATTACGTGGCCGCCCAAACGACCAAACGATACCAAAACCGAGAACACAACTCCCGAACCACCTCAATCAGTTGAATCGCCAGCTGAAGGATCTGTTGCTTTGGAGGCGGCTCCGCACGATTCTATTTCCGAGCCAGCTGGTAGCCGACCTCCCCAAAAGCGTCCCAAGTTACTACACGCGCCAAAAAAAGGTTTTGAATGGCTTAAGTTCAAACACGGCAACCTGAACACCAAGCAAAAAATCATGTTTTGGGCCCTAATGGTCGCGCTAGTCTTTGCTGGCTCGGCCGCCGTCTATGCAGCCTATAAACACTTTCATCAACCACCACCCAAGCAAGCTCAGCAAGCCGCCGCCAAAAAGGCTGAGCCGCCCAAGCCCACCACCGAGCCTTCGCACCTCACTGGTGTAGAAGTTGCTCCGGAGCTCAATAAGCGCCCCGTGACTGGCATTATGATCGAAAACAGCCCGGATGCTCGGCCTCAATCCGGCCTCAAAGATGCTGGCGTCGTGTATGAAGCAATTGCCGAGGGTGGCATTACGCGCTTCTTAGCGCTTTTCCAAGAAGCTCAGCCAAACTACATTGGCCCCATCCGTAGTGTCAGGCCATATTACTTGGATTTTCTGATGCCATTTGACGCCGCAGTTGCTCATGTCGGGGGTGCTCCGCAGGCTCTGGCAGATATCAAAACACTGAATGTCAAAGATCTTGATCAGTTTGCTAATTCGGGAGCCTACTACCGCATCAATACGCGCTATGCACCACACAATATGTATAGTGACTTTGCACACCTTGACGCCCTCAACCAAAGCAAGGGCTACAACAGCAGCAACTTCACTGGTTTTGCTCGCAAAAAAGACGCACCTTCGGCCACGCCAACGGCAAAAAGTATCGACATCAACATTTCTGGCTATCTCTATAACACCCATTACGATTACGATACTGCTACCAACAGCTACAAGCGCAGTGAAGCAGGGAAGCCCCACGTGGATGAGCGATCTGGTGCCCAGCTGCAGCCCAAAGTAGTCGTTGCGCTCGTAATGTCTCGAGGAATCGCCAGCGATGGCCAGCATACCAATTACGCTACTGTGGGCAGTGGACATATGTACGTTTTCCAAGACGGTATTACTCTAGAGGGTACCTGGAGCAAATCCGATCGCAAAGCTCAATTTACGTTTGTTGACGCCAATGGAGCACCGATCAAATTTAACGCCGGTCAAACCTGGATCACTATTGTCGACGGTCCAGCAGCCGTAGCAGCTCGACCCTAAAGAAAACTATGGATCATTTACAGCGCCTGATCCGTCAGACTCGGCTGTATTTATGGATACTTATCTTTAGCAGCAGTCTCGTAATTACTGCTATCTGGCTCGTTGGAGTACAGATATTGGCATTACCTGGGTGGATTGTGTTTATTATTGTCATCCTTGCGAGTGCTGGTATGGCCTACGTGTTCGCCCAAATGGCTGCAACCTATGTGATGGGGCCGTTGACCTCTGTCTGGCAGGCTATTTTGCATGTTTCGCCAGGACCCAGCCGGACAGCTGCACCAAACTTAGAAAAAATTACCTTTGGCCGAGAACTGGTAACCAGCCTAGCCTTAGAAGTATATGAGCTCGCCAGCGGCACCAACAAATTTCAGACGCCCGATGAACTAAGCAAACAAGCCAAGTCGGTTATGACCAGCCTCCCGGTGCCCTTATTTGTAACCGACAAACAACAAAACATCGTTTTTACCAACGAGATGGCTCAAAAATATTTAGGCCGGGAAGTTACCGACATCAGCGGCAAAAACTTGTATTCCGTTTTGGATTTATCGTTTCCTACCACCGACACGCTCGATGCTTGGCTCAAGCAATCGCAAGCTCACACTATAACCGCAACCAAAACTTGGGAACGAGTGCGGCTCAAGCAGGCTGATGGCAAAACTGTGCTTTTTGACCTGGCCGCTTATTACAATCAAGACAATCCATCCGGTGTGGAACTTATTTTAACCTTGTTCGACCACACCAAGCTCTACAGCCAAGACGATGATGCAGTTAGTTACTTGTCATTAGCCGTTCACGAACTGCGCACGCCGCTGACCATGCTCCGCGGCTATATTGAAGTTTTCGAAGACGAACTCGATGGTAAGCTCGACGAAGAGCTGGCGGGCTTTATGCACAAAATGCAGATCTCAGCCCAGCGGCTCACCGCGCTTGTAAATAACATTCTCAACGTAGCCCGTGTGGACAGCGATCAGCTAACCCTTCATCTGACCGAAGAAAAGTGGGAAGATGTGATCAAGTCGGTCGGCCAAGACCTCGACTTGCTGGCCCAGGTACATGGCAAAACCATTGAGTATGACATTGCTCCTAATTTGCCTACGGTTGGGGCCGACCGCGTCAGCATCTATGAAGTCCTGAGCAATCTTATCGACAACGCCATCAAATACAGCGACAAAAGCCAAAAAATCTTAATAAAATCCAGTCTGGCCAAAGACGGACAGATTGAAACCCTGGTCCAAGACTGGGGTGTGGGCATACCCGAAGATGTCGTTCCCACTCTGTTTGAAAAGTTTCAGCGCAACCATCACAACCGTAGCACCATTGGTGGAACCGGACTGGGATTGTACCTGAGCAAGGCTATCGTGACGGCACATGGCGGCAATATTTGGGTACGCTCCAAGGAAGGGCAAGGTACCACTGTCGGCTTTACGCTACAACCATACGCAATAGTTGCGAACAAACTCAAAAGCAGTGATAATAGTGGCGAACAAGGCCTGGTCAGAAATGCACACGGCTGGATCAAAAACCACTCAATGTATCGAAGGTAAGTATGGACGACAACTCTACGAAAATTGATCGTAAAATTCTCATCATCGAAGATGAAATGTTTATTGGCGAACTGTACGCGCGGGCTCTCAAAAAGGCAGGTTATCAGGTTACTATCGAACTTGATGGCATGAAAGGTCTATCGGCAGCTATGACAGACGAGTACGATATTATCCTACTCGACATCATGGTGCCCAACATGCTGGGTATGGATATCCTTCACCACTTACGTGAAGAAAAACCAGACTTGCGCGCCAAAATTGTGATTACTACCAACCTAGATCAGAGTCAAGAAGTTCGTGACAAGGTCGAAAGCCAGGCCGATGGGTATTTAGTTAAAGCCGAGATTACACCCAGACAGCTTGTCGAGTTCCTGGATAGCATTAAATAAACCAAACGGTTATAATGAAATAAAAGGAAGCTTTAGTGAAATATGCGTTCGTGTGCCTGAGCATCATAGCAATTTGGGTGGCAATTATTCTGATGGCTGCACTCGCACCTAGCTCGGACTTACTTTTTCTTCATCGAACAGCGCTAATTATCACGGTTATCTTGTTCTGGATTGGGTTTAGGACTCGTTAGGTCATGGATTATCTAAGACGAGCCAAAATACTTCTCAATCTTTGCTGGCGTTTACTAATCTTACGCCTTTCTAACCCTTCAAACAGAGAAGAACAAAGTCGAAAATTGCTCTTTGAAAGTTTTAAGTATCTAGGCGGAGTGTATATAAAGTTCTTGCAACTTCTCGCCTTGAGTGTGGACTTTATGAGTGGATGGGCTGGGCCCACTGAATTTAACGTATTTGAAACAGTAACCACCGAACCGATCGACGTCCGGACCCTCGTCAATCACGAGCTTTCAAATGTAATATCACAATTTTCGCACATCGAAACTGAACCTTTTGCGGCTGGCTCTTTTGCCCAGGTCTACCATGCCACACTAACCGATGGTGAGCAGGTTGTACTAAAAATTCTACGGCCAAGTCTAATCCGGTATCTTAAGTTTGATCTGCGGCTGCTTGGATTCGTAGCTCGTGTAGCTCAATGGCTTTTTCCTATGGGAGTTGCCGATCTTAACCAGGCATATAAACAGTTCGCGGCCGTTACATTAGCTGAAACAGATTATGCTCGCGAAGTTGCTAATGCCAAGTGGTTTTATGCTTACTTCGAAAATAAACCCAAGATGCATATACCGTTTACGTATCAGGACTTGTCAAGCGCACATATCATCACTCAAGAATACATTGCAGGTATCTCGTTAACAGAGGTATTTAAACAGCAGAAAGAAGGCCTTGATCCCTATGTAGTAGTAGCGGACATAGTTGGTTCAAATATCTGGACACAACTTGAAACGCTCGGATCAGAGTTTCTAATCGCGGCTATTCAGGCTGACTTTGTTTTTGGTGACCCTCATCCTGGTAATATCCGTTTGCTGCCCGATAACGTTGTGGGTTTAGTTGATTTTGGAATTGTGGCATCAGCACCACGCGACAAGACAAGTTGGGTTAACTTTATGCGCGAATATCTGAAACTGTATGAGGAGATGTTTGACCCCGGTAGTTTTGTTCTGGCAGCCCTAGACTTTTTCGATAAGGAGTTGGCGGAAGCATTGACCGTAGTAGGGAGGGAGCTTGGCTTAGACAATAATTCCGTCCTGCTCGATAAAATTAGCCAGGCAGCTACCGAGATACTCCATAGTGAGTGGGATAATCCCGTCACTCAAACATATTTGCGAAGAAAAATGATGACCCGATTATTTAATTCGACGGTTAATCAAGGTAATCGTTTTGGCGTAAAGTTTGATCTAGAGTCATTAACCCTGCTTAAAGCATCGCACACCTATCTTTCAATGCTTGGCAACCTCGGCCAAAATGGTGAAAACTTTGTAGTAATACGTAAAGCTCTTGAAAACATGATTTACGTGGCAGATAGTGGCATCGCCATAAAGGAAGAGCCTGGTCGTAAAAAACTAGCTACTGATTACGCTATTGAGCTGGTAAGTGACTGGCTTTCGCAAGTAGCCGACCGCGACCCTTTCCTCTACCAACAACTAACTGCTACTATGGGTTCACATGCCTAGTAAATTTAAAGATTTACTAATCCAAGTTCGCTACCCATATACGGCGGGCATTATCGCCACTATCTGGATTGGCACTGCTTTCTTGGTGGCCATAAATCGCAATTTGCCCGTGGTTCAGCTTGTAGTACTCAACTGTGTTGCCAGCGTGCTGATTGCATTGCTTGGCTTCCCGAGCCCAAAAAGATAAAACCTAAATCCTGAAAGATTTCAGAACTTAGGTTAGTGACAGAGTAGATTGGGGCCGGCGGGGGAAGAGTGAATGCATGGAGCATCCGGTCTCTTAGCCCCCGCCAC
>CAZPPF010000009.1:0-22242 GCA_964588395.1 uncultured Candidatus Saccharibacteria bacterium
ACCGACGACCCTCGGTTTACAAAACCGATGCTCTAACCAGCTGAGCTAAGGTGGCCTAAGTACCGCAGAAGTATACTAAAACAGGGGTTAAATAACAACCCGCCGAGGACGTAGCACACGTTTTGGCCGGCCAGAAGGTACAACTAGCTTCTTGAGCTGTTCCCTCATTTGATCTGCCTCCGCTGGCATCCCAAGCGTATCGTAAGCCTTCAGAAGGAGTGTATACGTTTCGCGATTGGGCTCCAGCTCAACTGCCTTTTCTAGTTCTTGGATCATCATTTTGTCATTGCCAAGTTTTTCCTGAACCTTAGCATAGGCTATATGTCGTGCGGCCAATCCATCTTCAAGTTTTAGTGCCTGTTCAAAAGCAATGCCAGCTTTTTCATAATTTTCAGTCTCGTAGTAGATTAAACCAAGGTTATGCAGGCTCGATGGCGAAGCCTCTATGCTCGAAGCAATCTCAAAGCAGTCTATAGCATCTTTGTATTCTTTTTGCTTAGCATACAGGATACCGAGCCGGTTGTAAGCGGCTGCATTTCGTTCATCTATCTTAAGAATGGTCAAAAGTGCCTTTTCGGCCCGTAAAAAGCGGTTTTCTCGCATACCCTGGTGGGCAATATCCCAAAGTGTTCCCAGTTTATCGCTAATTTTTCTGGGTATGGCCGATAGTTCCTCGTCCCGAATCTTTGCGCTTCGGATAGCAATGGCACCAAATCCTAGGACTAAAGCAAGGCCAAACATACCAGGCTATTATATCACGCTTAAATGTTTAGCATCAGATCCGACAGAAGAAGTTTGGTATTTGGATTGTGTTTTAAGGCAGCCTCGGCGACTACAATTTGCGAAAGCGCACTGTGGGTTTTCTGAATTTGTGGGTTTTGACCCTTTTCAGCAGCCTGCACTAATGCTGCTCGGCAAACTCTTTGCAAGGCTTGTAGTAAATCAGGCAGCTTGTCGCGATTTTTTGCCCACTGATCAATAGAAGTAAGCCTAGCATGGACTGGCATGGACAATATCTTCTTGGCATCTTCGATCCCTATGGCCAACGGGTGCTCTTCATCATTCGTTAAAAGCGCTTGCATCAACCCAATCTGACCATTACTCATATAAAAGGCCCTCTCAACTTCTGTTTTTGGGTGTTCGCTGAAATAGTCCAAGAGACTGTTTTTCTCAAGGCTTTTGAGCTGAATCCGCTGAACACGGGAATAAATAGTCGGAAGCAAAGTTTGATTATGGGGCGCTGTAAGAATAATGACTGTATCGGCAGGTGGTTCTTCGAGTAGCTTCAGAAAGGCGTTTTGTGCTTCAAGAGTCATATTGTGCGCATTTTCTACCAAAACAACGCGCCTGAGTGAGCGTGTACCGATAGTTTTAAGTTTTGTAAACTCTTGGATGGATCGAATAGTCTCAATTGAAATGGTGCCCTTTACTGGTTCTATATGTAGAAAAAATGAATAACTTGGTAGTTTGTCAACGTCTAGCCCTAATACATCTGTAGCGATATAAGCCGCCACACTGCCCTTTCCGCTACCAGGTTGACCTTCTATTAATAGTGCATGCACGGGTTGTTTGAGAAACGCATCGAGTTGCTTCTTAGTCTGGGGATGTAGAAGTAGATCCATTATGTTGTCCTGACCAGTTTCATGAAACCTTTTGGCAATGGTGCATCAAACACTTTTCGTTCTTTGTCTGGCAAAGTTATCTCCAGTGACAAGGCGTGTAGATACAGACGATCTGCGACTTCGCCACCATAGAGTGTGTCGCCAACAATTGGATAGCCTAGTTTCTTCAGATGAACCCGCAGTTGATGGGTGCGCCCAGTTGTCGGTGCCAATTTAAGTAAGCTATACTTGCTGCCCGATTTTTCTACGGTGTAATGCGTACTGGCTGATTTGCCATGGGCTCCAACCCGAAAGGTTTGCGGCTTTTTAGGATTACGCTCGATAGGCATGTCAATAATCGCTTCTGGTGGCTCAGGTGTACCCACTACCACTGCCTCATAGGTTTTCTTTACCTTACGCTGGGAGAATTGTTTCTGCAACCAAACAAGTGCTTCGGGATTTTTTGCGATAATCATAACACCTGATGTTGCACGATCAAGTCGGTGCACAATTCCAGCCCGTTCGCCATCTAGATTCTTGACCTTGCTCAGGGCGAATGTAGCAACGGTAGCTTCTGGGTTAAACGCTCCTTTGCTATGTGTCAAAACCCCAACTGGCTTGTTAATAACCAAACAGTTATTGTCTTCATACAAAGTTGGCAGATCTATGTCTGGAATCTTATCTACCTCAGTAGGATCATAGTCCACGGCAATTTTATCGCCCATGTGAAGTTTATCTCCCGCCTCTTTTAGCTGACCGTTTACCGAAATTTTGTTCTGGTCACACAACTTTCGAACAAATGAACGACTTATGCCCTCAATATGGCCTACCACAACAGTGTCTAGCCTTTTTCGTGCTTCAGTTTCTACAACTTTAAACCGGATCATTGTGGCCTTAGGCCCACCGCTTTTTGAACTTTCAGAAGTGTCGCATTGGCGACTTTATTCATTGCGACCTCGTCAGTTTCGAGTTTAATGTGCAGTGCTTTTTCGTCGACGTCAGCAACCTTTGCGTGCAAATTACCGAGGAAAGTTGCAACTTTACCAGCAACTACTTCCTTCAAAGGACCGTATTGTTGTTGCCCAATAAACTTATCAGTTTCACCACCAAACAAGCTCAACATATCCAGCAAGTTACTGATACCAGGGCGCTTTTGATAGTCATATTGAATATCTTCAAAACTATCTGTTGTTGCACCCATAATTTTTTTTGCAGCTTCGTTAGGACTGTCGCTGAGCAAGATAGTTCCTGCGGGATCTTCCACACTCTTGCTCATTTTCTTTTCTGGATTTCGCAGGCTGCGTATTCGCACGCCATTATCTCGATCAGCAAATTTAAGCTGCTTATCCCAAGGTTCAGGAATTACAAAAATATCTTTTTCAAATTTATTATTAATTCGGATCGCCAGGTCTCGCGTAAGTTCCAGGTGCTGTCTTTGATCCTCGCCAACCGGCACCCATTTCGCCCCATACAATAAAATATCCGACGCCATTAGCACAGGGTAATTAAAAAGTCCCGCTGAAACGTGTGGGAAACCTTCAAATGGCCCACTCTCATTGGTTAAATCAATGTCTGCGTCTTTACCCTTTTCCTTAAACTGAGTCATGCGTGAAAGCTCGCCAAAATAGGCAAAGCAACCAAGGATCCATGTAAGTTCGCTGTGTGCCGGCACATAACTCTGCCGATAAATAAAGGTATCGGGGTTATTTATATCTAGCCCAGCTGCCACAAACAACTTTAAATTATCGAGTGTTTGTTGGTAGAGTTTGCCATGGTCAATCGGCGTAGTGAAGCTGTGCAGATCAGGCACGAACATGTTAACCTGGTATTCTCCTGCATGTGCCTTCTGCAGCTCCACCATAGGCAAGATAGCGCCCAAATAGTTGCCCAAATGGAACTCACTATTAGCCCTCAAGCCCGTCAAAATTACCGGTTTACTCATCTTGTGTCTATTCTACTGGCTTTCGTTGGTTTGCTCAATGACTACACCAGTCTCTGATAAAAGTTCTTGGGTAGCAGCGCGCAGCATTTCGGCACGTTTGGCCTCCGCCGCTCGCCTGTTCTCTTCTCTGATGCGTGCTAGCGGATCCGAAGGTAATTCTTCCATATTGTCTCCTTACTTAATTCCCAAAGGTACTGGAGCTTGTTTATAGCTTCCCAGTAAAACTGTTTCATAGCCCTTGGTGTTTAACTGCTTCAAAATTGCCTTGGAGTCGTTCGACCAAAGACTCGCCTCAAACTCTACAAAAAATAGCATTTCAAAAGCCGTGTTTGGAATAAATCTTGAATGTAGATTACTTAAATTAATTCCTCGTTCTTTAAATGGAAGCAAGGCCTCTACCAACGCACCGGGTCGTTCAGGAGTTTTGAGTAGCATCGTCGTCTTATTGCTACCTGGTAGTTCTTTTCGCACAGGAGTATTAACCACTTCTATAAAACGAGTAATATTAGTAGTGTCGTCCTGAATATTTTTCTGTAAGGTTTTCAGCCCATAAAGTTTGCCTGCTTTTGTACTTGCTATGGCAGCTTTTGTAGGATCATTCCATTCAGATACTAAGCGTGCACTTCCAGCTGTATCATGTTCCTCAACTAAGTGAGCTTCTGGCAGGTTAAGCTCAATAAACTTTCTGCACTGCTCGAGTGCGGGATATTGGGAGTGGATCTCGGTAATTCTTTCTAAACTACTTCCCTCAGGGGCTAGTAGTGTATGCTCAACTTTCAGGTACGTTTCACTAATGATATTAAAATCATCGGCGTGATTTACTAGTTCAGTATATGATTCACTAATAAACCCGATAGCGTTGTTAGCAATTGCAACTAAAGCACTGTCAACAACACCGTCCCGAAGTGCAGAGAATGTATCTAGGAATGTCTCAAAATACATTAAATCTATATCCTCATACATCTGGTGTGCTGCCATTTCATGATACGATGCTTCGCTGCCTTGGATTCCTATTTTTTTCATATTTCTCCTTTAATTAAAAAACCGCCTCTTGGGCGGTTGATTTGTTAACACTTTTTTACACTAAATGAAATAAACCGCCCGAGTAGGGTTTGTAAACCAAAAAGTGAAATACGTGTTAACTCTTGACATCAGAGGTAATATACCACCGTTGTCAAGGGGTGTCAAACTAACGCTTCGTAAACTGGCGTTTCTTGCGAGCGCCTTTGAGGCCAAATTTCTTACGTTCTTTTTCACGAGGATCGCGGCCAAGTAGGTCGGCACGCTTAAGTGTAGCCTTAAGATCTTCGTTCATAACTACGAGGGCCTTAGAAATACCCAGTTGGATGGCGTCGACTTGTCCGCTCATGCCACCACCATTCACAACCACACTGACATCAAACTTTCCATTTTGTTCAAGAACCGTAAATGGTGTTTGTAGGCGGTTAAGCAAGTACTTACTATTAGCTAGATACTCTTCTGCTGGCTTGTTATTGATAGTAACGACACCTTTGCCGTTCGTTAGGCGAACCCGAGCTGTAGCGCTTTTACGTCGTCCCAGTCCGTAGTGATAATGTTGTGCTGCCATAATTATTTCTTACCTTTCAGTGAGAGTGTTTCTGGTTTTTGAGCTTCGTGCTGGTGTTCGCTGCCAGCATATACTTTTAGACGTTGCAAACGGCCATCACGCAGTTTATTAACAGGCAGCATCCCGCGAACAGAATGAATAATAACCTGGGTGGGATCCTTAGCCATCTTTTCTTTGAGTGTGGCTTCTTTCAGGCCACCAGGATAGTGACTGTGGTGATAATACATCTTATCTTCAAGCTTTTTGCCCGTGACAACTAGATTGGCAGCATTAGTTACAATAACGTAATCACCGCCGTCTACATGAGCAGTGACAGATGGTTTGCCTTTGCCAATAAGCAAACTAGCAACCACAGTAGACAAGCGACCCAGTGTAACTTCACTAGCATCAACAACATACCACTTACGAGTAACGTCTGCTGTTTTTTGACTAAAGGTCTTCATTATTTCTTCTCCTTAACAGCTGTAGGCTTTTTGGTTGCAGGTTTACGGGCAGCTGGTTTCTTGACCGGAGTTTTTGCAGCTGGTTTAGGTGCGGTTGGCACGGGTTTAGCTGCGGGCTTGGGCGCTGGTTTAGACAAATCGTCAACAAAGCTTACTTTGGCCATTTGGGCTTGATCGCCGCGCCTAATCTCCTGACGCTCAATACGCAAGTGACCACTGTCACGGCCGGTTAGTTTGGGTGCAATTTCATCAACAAGTTTGTTGGCACTTGAAATAGTGTTTACGCTGGCTATAATTTGTCGACGGTTATGTAGATCACCCTTTTTAGCCTTGGTTATCAAGCGTTCGACGTAGGGTACCATTTCTTTGGCCTTGGGCAACGTGGTTACAATTGATTCGTGAATAATCAGCGAATCAGCCAAACCCTTCAGCAGCGCTGAACGCTGATCGCGCTCACGTCCAAATTTACGACCTTGGTATCCGTGCCGATGCATGTTTAGAGCTCCAACTCCGCTAACTTTTCTTTGACTTCATCAAGTGCTTTATTACCAAAGCCCTTGAGGTCGCGCAGTTCGGCGTCGCTCAAACTAAACAGATCCTTAAGCGTGTGAATATCGTTATTGATCAAAGCGTTGGTGGTACGGGCTGACAAGTTCAGATCCTCGATACTTGTCATGAGTTCTGGGGGTTCCTCACCATCATCATTCTGATTTTCGTCTGAGGCAGCTGATTCGTGTGTGCTCGTTTCAACGCGCGTCTGACCAGCTAGTGCAGTGTACTGGTTAACCAATATTGCAGCAGCTTCTTCAAAGGCATCACGTGGCGTGATTGAAGCATCGGTATCTATAGTAATGAGTAATTTGTCGAGATCGGTCATTTGGCCAACACGAGTGTTCTCAACCTTATAACGCACACGTAGGACGGGACTAAAGATAGCATCAACTGCAATCATGTCACTATGTTTACGGGCAGCACCCTCTTCGACAGTTCGATAGCCACGGCCTGTTTCAACCACGATATCCATGGTGAGTTTGCCCTTAGTATCATCGATGGTAGCAATTACGTGATCAGGATTTACAACTTCAACATCGGCATTGGTTGTGATATCTTTGGCAGTCACAACACCTTTGCCAGTCTTGGTAATACGCAGGTTCTGTGGCTCATCGCCAAACACACGGAAACGGATTCCCTTGAGGTTAAGCATGATATCAACCATATCTTCTTTGACTCCTGGAAGAGTCGTAAATTCGTGTGTCGCACCTTCCACTTTAAACGAGGTTACAGCTGCACCAGCAATACTGGACAACAGTACACGACGCAGGCTGTTTCCAAGTGTCATTCCATAGCCGGTGTGCAGTGGTTCAACCGTAAAGGTCGCTGAGGTCTTGCCGTGATCGTCGACGTTGACCAGCCCTGGGGTGTGTATCATTTTTGACATATATTCTCCTTGCCTCCCTTAGCGTGAGTAGTATTCTACGATTAATTGTTCACTAATGTCCGGTTCAGCCTCCTCCCGAGTAGGCACGCCCGTAACAGTTATTTCCATCTTCTTGCGGTTAACTTTGAGCCAGGCTGGTATATCATTGGGGCTGGCTGGACTCACTTCATCTAATTTACTGAAATACTCATTTTTTTCACTGTGAGGTCGAACAGTTATAACATCGCCGACTTTGATTCTGATGGACGGTATATCGACACGGCGGCCATTGAGCATAAAATGTCCATGCGTAACAAGCTGACGAGCAGCTTGGCGACTAATGGCGAGCCCACTACGATAAACAGTGTTATCCATTCTTCGTTCTAGTAGCTGCAAAAGCACTTGGCCAGATTGACCCTTCTCGCGTGAGGCCTCTTTCATCAAATTGCTGAACTGTTTTTCGAGCAGCCCATAAAGACGCTTGACCTTCTGTTTTTCGCGAAGTTGCAGTGCGTACTGGCTCGGCTTTTGACGCCGCATGTTTTGGCCATGCTGGCCTGGGGGTGTTGGTCGTTTGACCATAGCCTTGTGGGCCTTGGGATGCAACGCATAGCCTTCACGGCGACTCAGTTTAACGATTGAACGAGTTTCTCTTGCCATCTTACGCTCTCCTTGCCTTCCTTGGACGGACACCACCATGTGGAATACCTGTTACGTCACGAATGCTTTCTACTTGGATATCTAGGTTTTGCAGTGTACGGATAGCAGCTTCTCGGCCCAAACCGATACCCTTCACATATACATCAGCTTTTTTGAAACCATGAAGCTGTGATGCGGCTTGGCCAGCTTTTTCGGTTGCCACCTGAGCGGCGTAGGCAGTGCCTTTCTTGGAACCTCGGAAACCACAGGCACCAGCGCTTGAATAGGTCAACGCACCGCCTTTATCATCCGTAAACGTAATAATAGTGTTATTGAAAGTTGCCAAAATATGAACTTGGCCAGATGGAACAGAACGCTTTGCCTTACGGCGCTTAGCAGGTGCGGCCACTGGAGCAGGAGTTGTTGCTTCGGTGGTGGTAGTGGGTTCTGGTGTAGTGGTATCTTCAGCCATAATGATTCCTAAGTCTTAGAGGGTGCCTTCTTGGCTGTGCCGCCAACTGTTACTTTCTTACCGCGCCGTGTACGAGCGTTGGTACGCGTACGCTGGCCACGTGAAGGCAAATTAGCCTTGTGACGTATGCCTCTATAGGCATTGATATCCTTCAGGCGCTTTATATTGCCAGTTACAATGCGTTGCAATTCACCCTCGACAGTCAAGTCGTTGTTGATGACTTCCTGGATACGAGAAATTTCATTGTCAGTAAGGTTTTTGACACGCACGGTGGGTTCGACCTTAGCAGCAGCTAAAATGTTAGAGCTCGTCTTGGGACCAATGCCATATACATAGGTAAGCGCTACGTGCACTTGTTTTTCAGATGGAATGGTAACACCAGAAATTCGAGCCATATCTAACCTTGCCTCTGTTTGTGCTTAGGCTTAAGTTTGTTGATAACATAAATCCGACCCTTGCGGCGGACTATCTTGTCGTCAGGACTGATTTTTTTGACACTTGCACGCACTTTCATGCGGATCATGCTCCTTCCAGGGCGCATAACACACTGCTTAATTTATGATTTGCGATAGGTGATTCTGCCCTTACTGAGATCGTAAGGAGTCAACTCAACCGTAACGCTGTCGCCCGGGACAATACGAATGTAATGCTTTCGCATCCTCCCTGCAACGTGAGCTATTATCTGGTGGCCATTTTCGAGCTCAACCTTAAATTGAGTCCCTGGCAGGGTCTCAATGATGGTTCCTGTCAGTTCGATCACTTCCTTATTAGCCGCCATATATAACAGAGGATAAGTATAGCAAACTTACCCCTGGTTTGTAAACAATTTTCTCAAAGATATCCTCTCCCTCTGCAGATTGAGGAGTTGTTACCCCTATTATAACACACAGGTCTAGGCTTTTTTGTCCTTGTTGGCTTTATTACGACGAGGTATAAAGCGCAGCCTTCTGGCGCCCGTAGCGGCTTCTGCTGGTGTTTGTTGGTCATAAAAGAAATCAGGCTGCGTATACTGATCATAGGTGACCATTAGGGCTCGTGATTCAATTTGCCTCAGTGTCTCAAGCGCTACAGACACAAGGATCAAGACGCTTGTTCCGCCAATTGCAATATTGGTTTTAAGGAAAATCTGCGCAATAATTGGCAGCAAAGCTAGTGCGCCAAGCGCAAACGCTCCAAACAATGTCAAACGGTTCACGACCTTGCTGAGGTATTTCTCTGTTTGGTTGCCAGAGCGAATGTCAGCGATAAATCCACCCTGCTTTTGCAAGTTTTCGGCGATTTCTTTGGAGTTAAAGGCGATACTCGTATAGAAAAAGGTAAAGATAACGACGAGAACAAAATATACTATTGGATAAAGGTAGGGTTGCCAACCACCTGCCTGAAACGACTGCACGCTGGGATTTTGAAAAAGTTTAACCAACTCCGTACCAATCTGTTGCAGGTGCGTGCTGGCCGAACCAATCATAAGCTGACCCACAAAACTCGGTACACTCAAGAATGCCACCGCGAAAATAATAGGAATCACGCCGGCCGTTATAAGTTTTACCGGTAACACCGTGGTGACACCGCCATACGTTCGATTGCCTTGCACCCGTTTGGCATAGTTGACCGTGAGGTTACGCGCCGCTTCGTTGAGCTTCACAATAAGAACCGTAACCGTTATGACAATAGCTGCGATTAACAAAGTGTAGAAAAAGGCGCCACTGCTGAATGGCATCTGGAAGCCAAGCAAGTTCCATTTGGCCTTATTAGCCGTCAGAGAGGCAAAAAGTGCTGAGAAAGTTTTTGGTAAGCTACTCACAATACCAACCGTAATAATGAGTGAGATACCATTACCAATGCTTTGCTCAGTCATAAGTTCACCAAGCCACATGAGGATCATTGAACCCCCCGTAAGGGCTGCAACCATGAGCACCCACTGCCCTAGACCAGCATTGGCCGTAATATCACCTAGGCCCCCAATACTTGATGCAGACTGTCGTACAAGGTAAATTGCTCCAATCGATTGAATAATGGCCAGTGGGAGTGTTAAAAGACGAGTGTACTGGTTTATCTTTTTACGCCCATATTCACCTTCTTTATTCAAGGCTTCGAGTTTAGGGATAGCACGGGTCAGTAGCTGCATAATGATAGAGGCATTAATATACGGACCGAGCCCTACCAGCATTATGGAAAAGTTGGCAAGTGCTCCACCAGAAAGAACATTAATGAAGCTCAGTAGCTGCGGGGTTTGCGCAGAGGCAAATAGATTTTCGAGAATTTGCTTAAGAGTCTTGGGGTCACTAATAGGAACGGGAATGTGAGCATAAATTCGGAATACCAAGATCATGCCCAAAACAGCTAGAATACGTTTGCGCATATCTGGATTTTTGAATGAAAGCCAAATTGTTTTCCAGCTCACGGACGACCCTCTTATTTCTCACTTATTAAAACACAAAATGCTAGCAAACAGTTTATTCTGATTGTTTTTTGTCAGACTTCTTGGTTGCCTCGCGACCAACACGTGGAACTGCCTTGAATGTTCCACCAGCTTTTTGAATGGCTTCAACAGCGGACGTACTGGCAGCTTGCAGAGTTACAGTGTGCTTTTTGCTTATATCACCCTTTACAATCAGCTTAACTGAAACATGTGCGCTTGTACTAAGGCCTGCTTCAGCCAGCGAAGCGTTATCAATGCTTACACCTAAACTATCGAGCTGGCCAGTATAGACCACTTCCATTGGAGTACGATGCGAAGTGAAGCCACGCAGTTTAGGCAAGCGTTGAACCAATGGGTTCTGTCCACCTTCAAAACCAGGGCGACGGCCACTGCCGGTACGAGATTTCTGGCCTTTGGTACCACGACCAGCCGTTTTACCGCCGCCAGCAGAAATACCACGTCCAACACGTTTACCGGATTTATGCGTTGAAATATCTAACTGATTGTATTTCATTCTTTGTCCTTCTTTTCTGGTGTTGTCTTAGCGACAGGTTTTCCATTCTGTTGAAAGGTTATCCATTGCTTAGCAGGAACCAAGTCCTGCAGTGCTTCAATAGTTGCATAGGCTGTGTTGGTTTTATTGCTAGAACCAAGCGATTTTGACAGCGCATTGTTCACACCACAGACTTCCAAAATAGTGCGGATTACACCACCGGCAATTAAACCTGTACCAGCACTGGCTGGTTTGATCAAAATATGTGCACCACCGACTTTTCCAGTGGTTTCATGTGGCAGGGTACCTTTATAAAGTGAAACTGTCACGAGATTTTTCTTAGCAACTTCAGAAGCTTTGGTGATTGCCGAGGTAACATCTGCACCTTTTGCGGAGCCAATACCAACTCGATTTTTGTGGTCGCCAATAACGACAAGTGCGCGAAAACGGAAGCGCCGACCACCTTTAACAACCCGAGCGACACGGTCGATATGAAGTACTCGCTCGTCAAACTGTTTTTCTTCCATTGATTGCTCAGCGGCACGCTGAGGATTTGACATCGCAGTCGCCATTAGAATTCCAGTCCTTCCGTGCGTGCAGCATCTGCAAGCGCTTTTATTCGTCCATGATACAGTTTACTACCTCGGTCCAGAACTACACGCTTGACCTTGGCAGTCTTTGCCTTCTTGGCAATTTCTGTACCAACCCAAGTAGCTTTTTCGCTCATGGTACCCTTGACACTCTTTTGGCCAACTGTTGTAACTGCCACCAAAGTAACCTGCTTCGAATCGTCAATAATTTGCGCTGCAATATGGGTATTGCTAATAAATATTGTCAGACGCGGTCGCTCAGTTGTACCACTCATTGTAGAGCGCACTCGATGAGCTCTCTGTTGCTTATTCTGCCGGGTATGTGCCAGTCGATTCATACTATTTTTCCTTACCGCTCTTACCGCTCTTGCGGATAATTCGCTCATCAACGTATTTAATGCCTTTGCCTTTGTAGGGCTCAGGCTTCTTAAGTGCACGAATTTCGGCTGCCACCTGGCCAACTTGCTGCTTGCTAATTCCGGTGATAGTTATCTGGTTTTGCTCTACCTTGGCAGTGATGCCCTCAGGCAAAGGAAAGACAATTTCGTGCGAAAAGCCAAGACTAAATTTGAGATCATTACCGGCTAGGTTAACTCTATAGCCCACTCCGTTAATTTCTAGCTGCTTACTAAAACCTTCAGAAACTCCGGTAACCATGTTTTGCAAGAGAGATCGCATTAATCCATGCTTAGCACGACTCATTTGCTCATCGTTAGACCGACCCACAACCAGCTCAGCATTATCTTGAGAAATGGTAATGCCAGGCATGGTAAATTGCTCAAGGCTGCCTTTTGGACCATTGACAGCAATAGTGTCGGGTCCGATAGTGACCGTGACACCGGATGGAACTGTAATTGGCATTTTTCCTACGCGACTCATATTCTTCCTTAATACACCGTACAAATTAATTCACCGCCAACACCTTGGGCTTTGGCTTCTTTACCAGTCATGACACCTTTGGAAGTCGAAATAATCACTATACCACGACCTTGCTTAACGGTTGGGATTTCGCCAGCACCAGCATACATACGCCGTCCAGGAGTACTGAGACGCTTAATGTTTGAAATACGAGGGTTTGATTCTGGTCCGTGAATGGTAACTTCAATAGTCCTGCCGATACCACTGTCAACGACGTTGACTCCATCAATAAAACCACTATCTTTTAGGAGCTTAGCCACCGATTCTTTGACCTTAGAGTGTGGCACCAGAACTTCGGACTTGCGAACTGCAATGGCATTTCGAATTCGGGTTAACATGTCGGCGATGGGATCTGTTGATGCGTTAGACATATATGCTCCTTTACCAGCTCGCCTTAGTTACACCAGGAATTTCACCCTTACTTGCGTGCTCACGGAATGAAAGACGGGAAAGACCAAACGTACGCATATAGCCATGCGGCCGACCAGTTTCCTGGCAACGATTTTTGCGTCGAGTAGGCGAAGAATTGCGCGGCAACCGATGCAAACCTTCTTGATCACCCAATTCCTTGAGCTCAGCCCGTTTTGCAGCGTATTGCACGTACATCTTTTGTCGTTTCGCATCTCGTGCGATGATTGATTTCTTGGCCATTAGTTGTTCTCCTTTTCGAATGGCATGCCAAATTTAGTAAGTAAAGCTTTAGAATCTTCAGGTGACCTAGATTTGATCACAAATACAACCTGTAAACCATGTAGATACGTGGTCTCATCAAATGTAAGCTCAGGAAAGACTGACTGATCAATAAAACCAACACTAAAGTTTCCACTCTTATCAAAGGCAGTGTTCTTAACACCATGGAAGTCACGCAGACGGGGCATGACAATGTTGATGACCCGGTCCATGAATTCGTACATTTGCTTGTCACGTAACGTCACTTTTATCCCGATCTTATTGCCTTCACGTAATTTGAACGAGGCAATCGACATCCTGGCAGTGGTCTGAATTGGCTGCTGGCCAGTAATTTTGCGTAATGTGTTAGTTGCAACTTCCATGGCACGCTTGTCGTCCTTGGCTTTGCCAAGACCAACATTAACAACAATCTTCTCAAGCACCGGCACTTCATGAATGTTGCTCAGGCTAAGTTCTTTCTGGAGCTCCTTGGCATACTGCTCTTTGTAAAGTGTCTTGAGACGAGTCGTGTCTGATGCAGTTTTTGTTGCAGTAGCCATTACTTGATCTCCTTTCCAGTGCGTTTGAATACACGTGTCTTTTTGCCATCGCTTGAAACCTTGTAGCCAATTCGACTGGGTTTCTTTGATGTTGGCTCTTGGATACTAACTTTAGACACCCAGATTGGCTTGGTGATTTCAATAATGCCACCTTGTGGATGAGCTGGACTAGGCTTAACGTGTTTCTTAGCAATGTTAATGCCTTCGACAGTCACTTTGTTCTCATAAGGGTGAACAGCGGTGATTTTACCAGTTTTACCCTTGTATTTGCCCGCACGCACCACCACAATGTCATCCTTTTTCAGGCGAATTTTGGTGAGCGTTCGGCTTGTTTTACTTAGTCGACCAGCCATTATAGTACCTCCGGTGCGAGTGAAATTATCTTGGCGTAGCCTTGGTCACGAAGTTCTCTGGGGACTGGTCCAAAAATACGGGTTGCTCGTGGCTGTTTTTCTTCGTCAATAATTACTGCTGCATTATCGTCAAAACGGATAGTTGAACCGTCTTTGCGTTTGATAGGCTGACGAGTGCGAACCACCACTGCTCGAACTACAGACTTTTTCTTAACGTTACCACTGGGGCTGGCTTGTTTGACGGTCGCAACAATCACGTCACCAACACGAGCATAACGACGGCGAGTGCCACCAAGCACACGAATGCACAAAATTTCTTTGGCACCGCTGTTATCTGTAACCAGTAATCGTGATTCTTGCTGGATCATTACTTTTCTTCCTCTTTGGTCTCTTCCTTTGCTGCTTTAGCCTCTGTTTCAGACTTCTTTGGCTTAGCGGCTGGTTTAACCTTTGGCGGTTCCTTTGGTGCTGGATCTTCCATTTGGGTAACTGCTTCGACGGATTGATCCTCGCGAATAGCTGGACGCTCAATAATGCGGTCCAAGACATAGCGTTTACGAGCACTCAATGGACGGCCTTCTATAATGGCTACTTTATCTCCAGTGTGGGCTTCGTTCTTTTCGTCATGAGCCATAAAGCGTTCAGTTCTCGTAAACTGCTTTTTATAAAGGGCATGAGTTTTACGCGTTTGCACAGAAACAACGATAGTTTTGTCTGGTTTGTCTGAGGCAACGGTGCCAATCAGTGTACGCGCCATTATGCGGTCTCCTTGGTTAATTCTTCACTTAATACAGTCAACATTCGGGCTAAATCTTTGCGCTTAGCACGGAGTAATCGAACATTTTGGGCTTCACCCATGTGCATCCGGCGTCGCAGCTCGGTAATTTCATCACGAAGTTCAGTACTCTGAGTAGTCAGGTCCTTGGTTGAAAGTTTGCGGATTTCGGCGATTTTCATACTACACCTCCTCCTTAACCAAGAACTTTGTCTTGATCGGCAGTTTGTGACCAGCGAGGCGCATGGCTTCGCGGGCAACTTCAGGGCTAACGCCCTGCATCTCAAACAAAATCGTGCCGGGGCGTACCTTGGCAACAAAAAATTCTGGATTACCTTTGCCACTACCCATTTTTACATCTTGTGGCTTACGAGTGACGGGTGTGTGTGGAAATATGCGGATCCAAATCTTACCACCACGTTTGATGTAACGGGTCATTGCTTGCCTGGCTGCCTCAATCTGGCGTGATGTAATTCGATCAGAACCTTGCGATTGCAAAGCGAAGTCACCAAAGGCAATTTCATTACCAACCGTAGCTGGTCCTCGAATTTTACCCTTACGTACCTTGCGGTACTTAGTTCGCTTTGGCATTAACATGCTAGGCAACCTCTCCCTTGTAGATCCAAACTTTTACACCAATTATTCCAGCTGGGGTTTGCGCGTGAACCTGTGCATAGTCCACGTCAGCACGAAGTGTATGTAGTGGAACACTGCCAGCTACCTCTTTTTCACGTCGAGACATTTCAGCACCATTCAATCGTCCAGCCACTTCAATACGAATGCCCTTAGCGCCAGAGCGCATAGTGGCTGCGGAACTAGATTTAATAGCTCGACGGAAAGAAATACGACGCTGCAACTGATGTGCGATGTTTTCTGCAACCAGCTTAGCGTGCAGTTCGGGTTTCTTAACTTCTTCAATATTTACACGAGTTTGGACACCATAGATCTTTTCGATAGCATTCTTTAGTTCCTGAGCACCAGTTCCACCACGGCCAATAACTACACCAGCCTTAGCGGTATTAATGGTTACTGTCACGAGGTTTGGTGAACGCTCAATGTCTACTTTATTTATGGCTGCACGACTCCCCAGTTTGTCTTGGATCAGTTTGCGAACTGCCAAATCTTGACTCAAATACACGGCATATTCGCGCTTGTTTGCGAACCACTTGCTACGCCAGTCTTTATTGACCTGGAGACGCATACTAATTGGATTTACTTTTTGGCCCATTACTTGGTCTCCTTAGGTTCTTTAGTCTCTTTAGCTTTTTCGGCTGCTGGTTTCTTGGGTGCACGCTTTTCGCCATCGACAATCACTTTGATATGAGATGAACGGCGTTGAAATGGCAGTGCACGACCACGAGCAGCCGGACGATAACGCTTGTAGCGAACACCAGATGTTACTGTGATTTCAACAATCATGAGTGTGTCAGGTTTAAACTTGTGGTTGTGATCAGCGTTAGCCCGAGCACTTTCAATAGCTTTCTTTACTGGCAAAGCAGCAGCACGGGGAACATGATCAAGGATCACGAGCGCATCAGCCACAGTGCGTCCACGCACGAGGCCAGCTACCACGCTAACTTTGCGTGGGCTCATCCTAACTCCTTTTGCTGTTGCTGAAACTGCCATAACTTATCCTATTTTCCCTTCGCTAACTTACCGCCGTGGTTGCGAAACTTACGAGTTGGCGAAAATTCACCTAGTTTATGGCCAACCATATTTTCGGTAATGAATACTGGCACATGTACTTTGCCGTTATGAACCGCAATGGTGCGGCCTACAAATTCCGGAGAAATAGTGCTAGCCCGCGCCCATGTCTTGATAATGGTACGATCTTCACTCCCCAAAGCATTTACCTTCTTGGCAAGCTTAGGATCTACAAATGGTCCTTTTTTCAGTGATCTACTCATCTTCTATCTCCTCTTCGCCTGTTGACGGGTTCTAACGATAAACCGGCTACTATTATTCTTGCGGCTGCGTGTCTTAAATCCTAAAGTCTTCTGACCCCATGGTGTACGAGGGTCTTTACCCATACCGTGACGGCCACCATCACCACCACCATGCGGGTGATCAACTGCGTTCATAACGACACCACGAACTGAAGGACGAATACCTTTGCGCCGATTACGGCCAGCTTTGCCAACTTTGATGTTCTGGTGCTGTTCGTTGCCAACGTTTCCAAGACTAGCCATGCATTCTACCAAAATCATGCGAACTTCACCACTTGGCAAACGTACTTGAGCGTATTTGTCTTCTTTGGCGACCAATTGAGCGCTAGTGCCAGCTCCGCGGGCAATTTGAGCTCCACGGCCGGGTGTTAGCTCAACGGCGTAAATAACGCTACCCACTGGAATGCTTTTCAGAGGTAAACGATTACCATTGCTAATAGATACTTCTTCACCACTTTGGACTGACTGTCCTACTTTCATGCCCTTTGAGGCAATGATGTAGTGATAGGTTCCTTTTTCGTCCTTGATGCGAGCAATACGGGCGCTGCGATTTGGATCGTATTCGATCTGTTCAATCTTGGCTGAAGTGCCAGGTTCGAGTTGGAAATTTACAATTCGGTAGAATTTGCGTGCACCACCTCCTTTATGACGCACCGTAATGCGGCCCTGGTTGTTACGGCCATTACCACGACGTTTAGCAACCAGTAATGAGCGCAAGGGCTTCTTGGTCGTAATTTCGCTCATGTCCTGCGAAGTCATCCCGCGTCGGCCGGGAGTAGTTGGCTTATAGGTCTTGATAGCCATTACTTATTACCTCTTGTTTCAGTTCGTTCAGGTGCACGACGGCTAAGAAAACTCCGCTTGGGCTTTTCTTCCTTGGTGGCTTTCTTTTCTGCCTGCTTTTCGGCTTTATCCTGGGCTTTCTTGATGTTCTCAGACAATTTAGTTTCTTTTTCCTCAGCTTCTTCTACGGCGTCAAAAATAGGCAAGCTTTGGCCTTCTTTTAGGGTTACAAATGCCTTCTTAATATCTGAGCGATTGCCCCGAACAAATTTGCCACGACGGTTTACGAAGGTTCGCTTGGCCTTGCCGTTGATAGTTGCCATAGTAACGTTCGTTACTTCCACTTCAAACTGTTTAGCAACTGCGTCGGCTACACTCAACTTGTTAGCTGACTTAGGCACCATAAAGACATAGGTTGTGCCTTTATCCTGGCTCATTCCATAGGCCTTTTCGCTCATACGAGGTTTTAAAACAACGAGTTTACTCATTACTTCTTACCACCTACGGCTTCTTTCGCAGGTTTGGTTGTGCCAAGCCATTGATGAACTGCTGTGAGCCCTGCGCTTGTCAGAACTACTTGGTCTGCGTTCAAAATATCAAAAACATTCAAGTAAACAGCTTGCGTAGTACGAACATTAGGAAGGTTCTTAAGCGCTCGTTCTACACTTTCATCCTTATTATCTAATGCCAAAACAACATTGCCCGTTGCACCCACTTTATTCAAGAGTGCTAGTGCTGCGTTGGTTTTGCCATCTTTTGATTCAAAAGCTTCAATTACGATGATCTTGCCACTGTCAGATGCAAGAGATAAAGCCTGGCGTAATGCCTGACGCTTGGCTTGAGTACTCAAACGATGTGAATAATTTTCTTCGCCTGTTGGTCCAAACGTAATACCACCGCTACGCCAAATTGGACTTCGGGTTGAGCCAACGCGCGCATTGCCCGTGCCTTTTTGGCGCCATGGCTTACGTCCACCGCCGCGAACTTCACCACGCTTCTTGGTTACCGCGTTATTAGTACGGCCATTGGCAAGGTATGATAAATAAGCCTGCTTAACCAGCTCGTGATTCTCAACTTTTAAGCCAAAAATTGCCTTATCGAGCTTGGCAGGACTAGTGGCTTTGTTACCAGACTTGGTGTAGGTAGCTACACTCATACTGCAGCTCCTTTAATAACAACAATGCCCTTGCGTGGACCAGGCACAGCACCCTTTACACCAATAACTTTTAGTTCGGCATCTACTAGTGTCACTTTAAGATTACGAGTGGTGACTTGTTCGTGACCCATTTGGCCAGACATTTTCTTGCCCTTAAAAATATGCTGGGGATACATAGAACCAATTGAACCGACTTTTCGGGTGTTTCCCTTGCCGCCATGCGTTTTGCGTTGACGGTGGAAGTTGTGACGTTTGATTGTACCGGCGAAACCTTTACCTTTGCTGATGCCTGTGACTGCTACAGTGTCTCCAACGGCAAAGGTCTCGGCAGTAAGTGTGTCACCCACCTTGAGATCTTCAGTAAGCTCGTCGACACGCATTTCTTTGATAATCTTTGGTTCGGCTTTGCTTGCCTTGACGTGTCCTTTGAGTGATTTGTGAATGTGCTTCGCTTTTTCTGTTCCGACTTGATAAGCCATATAGCCATCTGTGTCCTTAGTCTTAATTTGCGTAATCACATTTGGGTCCACAGAAAGCAAGGTAATAGCCTCCATAGCGCCATCTTCATTGATGGTGCTGGTCATGCCAACTTTGCGTGTGATAAGTGCTTTCACTTATGAACCTCTTAATCTGTTACGCACCCCTTTTCACGAAAATACTTGGCTGGCTGGCAGTATCTGCTAGAACAGACTTACCGGCTCGCCAAGCACCACATACTTTTTGAGATACCGTAACAGATTAACAGAAACCACCTACCTCTGTCAATGTGTTGTTTATTCTACAAGACTACCGCGAGATTGTGATTCCAATAGGAAGCCAGTAGCCGAGGAACATTGCCATGATCAAAATAGCGTATTCTATTTTGCGGTCTATTTGGAGTTTTTCGTGTGAAGCCAGAATAAGTCCTATTGCAAGACCTACCGGAAGTGGTATTTCAGAAGAACCATTAGTTATTCGGATCCAGAGTGATCCAATCACCAAATAAAACACCATTTTTAGGAAGTAAATGCTATCGAGTTCTTGGGGCGACTTTTTGGCTGTTTGTTTTCGTTTTGCCATTAGCGCTATTGTAGCACTTACTTAATGATTCCGGCAGCCTGAGCAACCTCAAGAGATTTATGAAACTGTGAGTGGAGTGGCTCTGGTAGATTTGCAAGTGTAAACCATTTTATTTCAGAGATCTTATGCGGTTCACCAATCTTAACCTTACTGGGGTCTACACGAACAGCATGCACAATAGCAATCCAGTGCGTTTTATCGCCCCCATGTTCACGATGTGCATCATAGGTTGTTAGAAAATCAATCTCCTTAGCTTCGACGCACAGTTCTTCCATGACCTCGCGTCTAATTGCCTCATCAATAGATTCGCCAAATTCAATTGCTCCACCACAAACGTCCCATCTACCATGTTCATCGCGCGCTTTAGGACCACGTTTCATCAGCAATATTCTTCCTGTGCCGTCATGAATTACCGACACGGCAGAAACACCTATATGATCAATTCCTCGTCTTAAATCTACTTTTTCATCGGCAGGAATGATTTTTGCCATCAAAGAAATTGTACCAGACTACTTCTGATATACGCTTTAGAGCCTGTATTGCCAGTCGTCTTCATCAAATTGTTCAACCGGGCGTTCACTTGGCTCTGGTTCGCGATCCAAATAGGCAATTACGGGTGCAAGTGCCATGGCTATACTGGCCCTTGCGAGAGTAAGCATAACTTTTCCTACTCTTTCACCTTCGTATTGAACTGTTTCTAATGGAGTTGGGTGCATTGTACTCATTTTGCTATTCCTTTATTGAAGTCTTTACAAAAAAACCGCCCTTTTCAGGGCGGTTCGTGTTACATTTTGATCTCGGCGTCACAACCGGCTGGTAGGCTCAAGTTCATGAGGCTGTCGATGGTCTTGGGTGTTGGATCCAAAACATCAATAAGACGCTTGTGAATTCGCATTTCAAACTGTTCACGACCTTTTTTGTACACGTGCGGGCTTTTGATCACCGTAAAGGTGCTTCGACGTGTTGGTAATGGAATTGGTCCCGCAATTGTTGCCCCTGTACGAAGAGCAGTGTCTACAATCTGCTTAGCAGACTGGTCAATTACTTTGTGGTCATATGCCTTCAAGCGAATACGAATCCGTTGCTTAGTGCTTGCATCCGGCTTTACTGCCGGAGTTTTCTTTTCTTCTGCCATTTTATAATTCTCCTGTATTAGTTACTACTGGTGACCACACTACACTTTCAATCGCCGGAGCTCCATTACTCTGTGGTTCATAAGTAAAACTTCCTACGTTACCTACCTGGATTGCTCCACTTTCACCAAAGGTAGACATGGCAACGGCTAAAGAGCGGGCTTGATCTATTCGACTTAACGCGTCTTCTTTCATTTGACGTCCATGTTCATCGTAAAAGTCTGAGGGTAATTGCATTTCATCTCGAGCAAATTGCTCAACATCTTCACGGTACATTGCTAACGCCCGCTCGTTGGGGTTTACGGCAAACATGGATTCGCCTTGCGGCATATAAGTTGCTCCTTGTGATGTAACATCCTTGGGTTGCTATAAAGAACAATTCCAATGACTTTTAGTCACCACGATTAATTTACAAACTGATTCTACAACATTTCTCTTCAAATGAAAAGAGCTCCTGTTTTGGGAGCTCTTTCCTACACTTCTCGGATCAATTATTTATTGATCTTGGTTACCACACCTGCACCTACAGTACGGCCACCTTCGCGAATAGCAAAGCGTAGACCCTGTTCCATAGCGATTGGCTGAAGCAACTTAACCTTAAAAGTTATGGTGTCACCAGGCATGACCATTTCTTTGTCAGCTGGCAATTCTACCTCACCTGTTACGTCCGTTGTACGGAAGTAGAACTGAGGCTTATAACCCTTAAAGAAAGGTGTGTGTCGGCCGCCCTCTTCTTTGGTCAGAATGTAAACTTCTGCATCGAATTCAGTGTGAGGAGTAATGGTGCCAGGCTTACAAAGCACTTGACCTCGCTCAATGTCCTCGCGTTCAATACCACGAAGCAATACACCAACATTGTCACCAGCTTGACCTTGGTCGAGATTCTTCTTGAACATTTCAACACCGGTAACTACTGACTTACGAGTATCACGAAGACCAACAATTTCAACTTCTTCGTTGACCTTGACGATACCTTGCTCAACACGGCCTGTGGCAACTGTGCCTCGACCTTTAATTGAGAAAACGTCTTCAATAGGCATTAGAAATGGCTTGTCAAGTTCGCGCTTTGGCTCTTCGATGTAGTCATCCATTGCCTTAACCAGTTCCATTACAGCATCTTCGTCAGCAGCATTGCCTTCGAGCGCCTTTGTAGCAGATCCCTTGATGATAGGAGCGTTTTCGTCGAAGTCGTTCTTGGCGAGTAGTTCACGAATATCCATTTCAACTAGCTCAACCAGTTCAGGGTCAGCTAGGTCCATCTTGTTCATGAAAACAAGAATCTTAGG
>CAZPPF010000010.1:0-1728 GCA_964588395.1 uncultured Candidatus Saccharibacteria bacterium
TACTGGAGGGCCCAGTGGGACTCGAACCCACGACACGCGGCTTAAAAGGCCGCTGCTCTAACCAACTGAGCTATGGGCCCGCATTAGCGGGCAAACAAAGAAAGCGCTAAAACAGGGGTTATTATCTGTTTTTTTACCTAAAAAGTCAATGAGCTTGCAATCCGCTGAACAGCCGCTTATGCTTAGGTTAACAAATAAGGAGTTTGAGATGAAAAAACGTGATCCCTGGGCAGTGTTGTTGCTGCCATTTATAACATTAGGTATTTACTCCTGGTATTGGGAAGTCAAAACCAAAGGTGAGATGAACAAACTCGGCCAAAAAGTGCCGACTGCTTGGCTTTGGTTGATTCCGTTTGTAGGTTACTTGTGGTGGGCTTGGAAATATAGCGAAGGCGTAGGAAATGTGACCAAGGAAAAAGCGCCGGGTATCTTGGTTTTCTTGCTCATGATATTTACCGGTAGCATTGGTGATGCTATTATCCAGCACTATTTTAACCAGTTGCCCGAAAATGCAGTTGCAACCCCAGCACCGGAAGCAACGCCTTCCACACCGGCTAGTAGCACACCAGTCAGCGACGCTCCTGCACCTGCCGCTCCAGAAACGCCTAGCTCCGAAGATAGCACTCCCCCTGCCTCCTCTGGTCCTTTGGTTCAGTGATGTTTCTTGTGTTTGCCATCATCCTTGTGACGATTGGTTAACCACAAACTCACAATAGCAATAACGGTCGTAGCGCCCAAAAGCGCACCCTGGTAGTTGTTGGTTTGGCGCCATATCTGACTTTGTTCAATGTTATAACGCACTCCACCCGGTAAGAGTGGTACCAGAAGCACTACAGCCGAAAGCCCTGCTCCCACCGCAGCGATAGTATTAATAAGCAGTTTTGATGGTGACACGGATTTTCGCAAAAACCACAAACTCAGCAAAGCGGGCAGTAAAAGTAGTGCAATCTTGGCAAAATTTCCACTATTAGCTCCGGAAATCGATCTATTCACGGCATCCGAGGCATCGCCACCCACAAACGTAACCAGCACGCTGCCGGCACACAAGCTAAAGAAAACCACAGCCGCGTTGCTGCGCAAAAAAAGAATCAGCAAAAGAGGAACGACTGCAATTATGCCGAGTATTACAACTGGCGCCATGCGATTATCATAGCATGAGCAGTTTAGAAACGAACCTTGTCACCTAACTTTAGACCAGTCTTACTCACGGTGCCTGCATTGGCTTCAACTACATAGCGAGCCGGTTGGTTGGGGCAAAAACTCTCAGGATAGCTACTTGGCAACGCGTTTTCCTTGATAGTCACTACCTGTTTTTGGCTACTTAGCCAGATGATATCGAGCGGAAAGTGCATGTCCTTCATCCAAAAGCAATCTTGCCCGTCGGCTGAAAAAACAAACAGCATGGCATGATTTGCCGGCAGGTTTTCCCTGCCCGACAGCCCTTGCTGCTGCTCGGCCGGTGTAGTGGCTACTTCGTAATCGTATACCGTACCTGCCATGGTTAATCTAGGTTGTTTTTGGGCTAAAACCATATATCCAATTACTGTCAGTATCAAAAATAGACCTGCTATCAGCAGCCTACTGAAACGCTTCTTTTGAAATTGTGCCACCAATTTATTGTGGCAGACCAAACTCTTTTTTGATAGCTGCCACCGTAGCCTGGCTTTTGGGAGTCAAGTCGTCCTTCAGAATACTTTTGCCAAATTTTGTAATCTTAAGGATACGCTT
>CAZPPF010000010.1:1828-22186 GCA_964588395.1 uncultured Candidatus Saccharibacteria bacterium
TACTCATCGCGCAACTCACGGTATGAAGCAGCCTTATCAAGTTCGTTAATGTATTTAATTTCGTACTCGGGCATGCGAATCAGATCAGCAAACTCATCACGGAAATAGCGCTTGTTTTCATAAGCATGCGCAATGGTCGGCGAATTCATTAAGTACACTAACGGATTGACTTTGTATGGTGGATCGAGCGGCTTATAGAGGTCGAATTTGATCTTTGGGTGGTTCTTTTGATAGTTATAAAAGCGTTTGCTACGCAGCAAGGCTTCAGTATCATAGCTCTTTCCCACCGGCATATTGAGGTTATCAATAGTCGCAGACAGCGGTAAATCTTCAAGCCAGCGTTGTTTACGATCAGTTACCACGTACACGTCGTCAAAGAATTTTTCGAGTAGCAAAAAAGTAGTTGGGTCGTCATTGAGCGCGCCCAGCTGAGTGTTTTGATTATACTGGATTGGAAGTTTGATTCTTACCATAATAAATTCTTGCGAACGCTATATTCTAACATTTTTCAGTAAATTTTGCAATACTTGCAGGCTAGCGCCCAATTATTCTATGCTGCTTGTGCTAACATGGCAACAATTTTGCGAGCCGGTTGCCTGTTTTCTCCTTCAGTCGGGTAGGTGTGTGGTCGAAGATTTGGAGCAGCATTAAGCTCGGTTACTTTTGCGTGACTAGCCTTAGGATCTACTGATATATCTTCAGTCAAAACATCAACACCGCAGATTCGTAAGCCCAGTGACTTAATCATAGGAGCAAGCAATGCTTCGTATGCTTCATGAACTGTCTCAGTCACATCGTAAGCATCGCCACCCAATGAAAGATTGGCCTTGTCCGACACCAAAACTTTTTCGCCTATTTTTGGAACCACTTCTAAGAACCCGCGCCCAAACAGTCGAGCTACTTCACCAGGCTTAATTGGGCTGGTTGTTCCCTGATAATCTTCATCTTTTGGTAGGTTATTCTTGGCCTCAATTAGTTGATGAACGTTACTTTTACCGTCTCCCACCACATGAGCCGGGTCACGCCTTACGGCTGCAAACAGCTTGTAGTCAAAAAACAACAGTCGGTGGTCGCTTCCCTTTACGAATTCTTGTATGGCTATGGTATCGTCAATTTTCCGAGCAATTTCAACCGCACTCTTCAGATGATTTTGATCTGTAATCCCTACGGTTATGCCTTGTCCACTCTTTCCGTGAAGTGGCTTAACTACTATTCCATCCCAATCTTTGTAATCTTCAAGGTTTACGAGCTCGCCCTTAGTGACGTAGCGCGTATTGGGTACTGGCACTTCAAAATGCTGAGTGTAGGTGTACGTACGTCCTTTGTTGACCGTTACCAAGTAGCCGTTTCGAGCATTCAAATTAGTAAATAGCTCACCTTTTAGGCTCGCAATGAGCTCAGTCTTGCCATCTTTTTTGGCCAAAAAGTAAGCCCATCTACGCTCTGGATTACTTTCAAACAATTCTAGGCTCCAGCCAGAGTCGAGAAGTTCCTTGGCCACGAGCCGAAAAGCGGCTCCAAGTTTAAAGGGCCAATCCTGCAACAAATCATAATTAATGGTATCTATCTGGGTCATACCTGTAGTTTAGTGTCGTCCTTCTGCGGTAGCAAGTAGTTCAACAAACTCCTTGCCAATCAAATAGCCAAGGTATACGCCCATACGTTGAGATTTTTCGCCAGGATTATTCTTCCAATCGAGCGGAGCGTGAAGTAGTACGTTGCTTAGTTCAGCTTGGAGCGCCGAAAAAGGCTTGTTTAAATCTGCTGCCTTCTGCTGAGAGAACGCACGGGTAGTGTTGGGGTTTGCTGCAGCAAAGGTGACTGTTTTTAAGATGCCGTCTTCTTTGAATATTGGACGCACTGGCGCTTTTGGCTCCATTTTTATAAACGGCTGGTTAATTCCTACTCTTACGTCATATTTTTTGCCAATTTCTACCATTTTTTCCGCGTTCTCTAGGGTTTCTGGTGTGGGATCATTGCCTATACCGACCATTACTCCAAAGCTCTTTTGGTCTGTCAGTTTCTCAACCTGAGTACGGCCTGACTGGTGCAGGCTGAGGTGGGCATGGCTCGATGGTAAGTACACCAAACGACCAAGTTGATCTTTTAGGGGGTGTTCTGGGTCGTCGTTTGCATCGCCGGTTTGCCTACCCAACGCAATGATGAGGGCCTCATCGGTATCTTCTTGCAAAATGGTACCAAGGCCAGCCGTTCCATAATCTGGCTCCTTAGTTTTAGTAACATTGTCACGGGTGCGCATTTGGCGAGTAGCATGTTCTGCCGTCAAAATTACGCGAGCCAAACCATCGACAACCAGTAATTCGTCTTCAGATTGAGCTACTCCATCATCATAATCTTCAACGAGAAATCGAGGTGCCGCATGCTTTTGCTCAGCTTCTCTAATACGCTGAAATACAATATCTGCCTCAGATTCAGGTAATTCCGGTAAATGGTAAGTACTAAAATCAGCCGCGTTAGCTTTACGCTGCTCATGGAGATTTAACAGGTATTTTAGCGTACCATCATAAACTTGAGCAGAATCCGCACCGTGCTCTGCCATATAGATGTTTCTATCGGGCTGTATTAGGTCGAGTCCGAACTGATCGATATCTGTTACCATAAGTGATTATTATAGCACTTATGGTTTGTTTTGTCAATTAGTGGGAGGCTTTTAGGACACGGATGTACACCAGTACGATAACAGCTAACACTATAGCCAGGAGTGTCAGCATCATGGGTATAAAGCCCTCTTGTGCTTTTACGAGCCGTTTCATCTTGAATCTCATTGTAATCACTGAAAAGCAAAAGCACAACCATTATTGACAGATCAGTACTTCTTATGCTATAATATACCTGTAATGTCATCTGAATCTTTGCAAACTACGCATCTAGCTCCTGAGCATATTGACACATTGACTGGTTACGCTAATCGCGACTGGTTGAATGAAAATTTGCCTGAGATTATCGAAACTAATCCGGGTGAGTGTGCTGTTCTGTTTGTAGATCTTGATGGCCTCAAGAGCAAAAACGACACAGAAGGTCACGAAGCGGGTAATCGGCTGATAATAGAAACTGCTGATGCTATTGACGGTAGTATTCGCCACACAAACGACAAGCGAGTCGGGGACCAGGTAGGAAGGCTCGTTCGACTACACGGAGATGAACTTGTTGTCGTACTTCTTGGTGTTAAAGGCGATGAAGATTTATCTGTTGTATCGAGTCGAGTTCAGCGCAAGCTTGAGGAAAAGCGGATTCGTGCTTCAATTGGGGGAGCTATTCATGATAAGACACGCAAGGAAACTGCTAGTGAGCTTCTTCATCGTGCCGATATTGCTATGCTTGAAGAAAAGCAAGTCCGTAAACAAGCTCGATTTGATGCTTTGCCAGTAAGAAAACGAATTGCATCTAAGCTTGGCTCACGTCTTATGCGATACGCTGGCATAAATCCGCCCCGTCAGTAAGTATTTTAGAAAATTCCGCGTTTTTTGTGGGTGTTGAATTCTTCTAGGAGTTCTTGCTGCTTTTTGCTCAACTTGGTGGGTGTATCAACAATAATTGTGACGATATGGGCGCCTCGGCTACTACCCTTTAGATGTGGTACACCATGATTTGATAGCTTAAAGTCATCTCCACTCTGAGTACCAGCTGGAACTTTCATTTTAATTGGGCCATCTACGGTCTCAACTTGTATTTCTGTTCCCAAGGCGGCTTCGACCATTCCGACATGCTCTTCGCTCAGGATCAAGTCGCCTTCTCTAGTGAATTTTTTGTGGGGTTTGACGCGTACGTTTACATAAAGATCGCCTTTGGGCCCGTTAGCTATGGCTTCGCCGTGCTCATGCAATCGAATGGTTGCACCATCATCAATGCCAGCTGGTATTTTGAGCGTAATCGTTTGGCCTTTACGCTGCGTGCCTTTGCCGTGACAGACAGTGCAGGCTTTTTCGGGAATTTTGCCAGCACCTTTGCAGGTTGGGCAAATGCTGGCTTGCTGGATATTGCCAAAGACTGTTCGCGTTACACTAACCACTTGACCTGAACCGCCGCAGGTGTCACAAGTTTTGAGTTCATAACCAGGTTCGACAGTAGTGCCCTTGCAGTGTTCGCAGGTGTCTTCCAGGGTTAATTGAACATCAAGCTCGGTGCCAAACACGGCTTGCTCAAAGCTCAGTTCCACATTGGTTTCGACATCTCGTCCGCGACTTTGGCGCTGCCGAGATTGCTGGCCGCCAAAGCCACCACCGCCAAAGAAACTACTAAAAATGTCGCCTAGTCCCAGATCGCCAAAATCAAAGTTGATATTCTGTGCCCCACCGCCAAAGCCAGCAAAAGGATTACCATCGCTAGCAGCACTGCTGCCCACCCCCGCATGACCAAATTGGTCGTAACGTTTGCGCTTGCTTTCGTCCTTGAGGACTTCATAAGCTTCGTTGACTTCTTTGAACTTCTCTTCATTGCCACCATCTTTGTCAGGATGGTACTGAATAGCCAGGCGACGAAAAGCTTTTTTAACCTCATCCGCCGATGCGTTTTTGCTAACCCCTAAAACTTCGTAGTAATCACGCTTCGCCATTAAAAATCAATCCTTGCTAATCAACGATTAGTAAGCTCCTTTGTTACAAGTTCTGCAATAACCCCCACCGCCATCATTTTCCATGGGATTTTCAAATCCGTCACGATTTAGACACGTAGGACACAGTTTTATTGAAGGATTACCTGGATCAATCATCCAGTTATGTCCATCAGCATATTGATATTTTTTCTTTGTTTTTAAGGCCTCTTTCTCGTTTTCAAGTTTGGTTATTCTTGTTTGGAGTTCCTGCTGCTTTTCCTGCATGTCGAGAGCCATCTTTTGCACATCTAACAATTTTTGGACTAACTCAACGTTATCAGCACTCTGAGCAACTTTTAAGGCATCTTTCGCTGCTTCGTAAAGTCCCATTTACTGTTCCTTTTGTGCATCTTTAAGGTTTAGTGGAAGAGGCTCGAGTAACTGAGGCCGACCGACGGCATCGGTAACTACATCTGCCAGCTCAAGAGCCGCAACAAGCTCCCGGCTCTTTGCAGCACGTTCTTCGTCGGTATGATAAACACGCCCATTATCAAAAAGGTCTACTGACTCAGGTGTCATTACTTTTCCTCTTTGTCGTCGACGACTTCGCCTTCGACTGGTTCGTCCTTGTCCTTGCCGTCCTTTTTTTCATCAGCCGTTTCGGAATCCTCGGCGGGGATTTCTTCTTCCTTTTGCTCGTACATCTTGGCGCCAAGCGGCATGATCTTGTCGTTCAGGTCTTTGGCTGCTGCTTCCAACGCATCTTTGTCTGCCTTTTCATCGGTCACTACTTTCTTGGCAGCTTCAACTGCTTCGTCTACAGTCTTTACATCTTCTTCGGATAGCTTTTCTTTGTGCTCACTCTTCAGTTTCTCAGCTTGGTAAATACCACCATCCAGTATATTGCGGGCTTCAATGGCCTCGCGCTTTTTCTTGTCTTCTTCGGCGTGAGCTTCGGCGTCTTTGGCCATTTTTTCCACTTCAGTCTTGTCCAAATTACCGCTGTTTTGAATGGTAATGCTCTGTTCTTTGCCAGAACCTTTGTCCTTGGCGGTCACGTTCAAGATACCATTGGCATCGAGATTAAAGGTCACTTCGATCTGCGGTGTGCCGCGGGGTGCCGGTGGAATACCATCTAGTACAAAGCGTCCGAGCGATTTGTTGTCTGAGACCATTTCTCGTTCGCCCTGAACCACATGGATTTCTACTTGTGGCTGACTATCAGCAGCTGTAGAGAATGTTTCGCTCTTGCTGGATGGGATAGTGGTGTTTCGCTCAATAAGCTTTGTAGCTACACCACCAAGCGTCTCAATACCAAGTGACAATGGTGTTACATCCAGTAGCAACACGTCTTTGACGTCACCCTGCAGTACGCCACCCTGGATAGCTGCACCTACAGCAACCACTTCATCCGGATTTACACCCTTCATTGGGTCTTTGCCAAAAATTTTCTTAACCTTTTCAACCACGGCTGGCATGCGGGTCATACCACCTACCAAAACCACTGCGTCAATATCGCTGGCCTTGAGCTTGGCATCTTTTAGAGCCTTTTCGCATGGATCGGCAGTCTTTTCAATCAGATCACCAACCAGGCTCTCTAATTTGGCACGAGTTAGCTTGTGCTCGAAGTGCTTAGGACCATCGGCATCAGCAGTCAAGAATGGTAGGTTCACATCTACTTCATTGGTAGTTGAGAGTTCAATTTTGGCTTTTTCTGCCTCATCTCGCAAGCGCTGCATTGCGGCTTTATCGTCAGAAATGTCAATACCGTGTTCTTTTTTGAACTCAGCAGCGAAGTAATTTACGAGGACACGATCAAAGTCGGCACCACCAAGGTGTGTGTCGCCATTGGTGCTCTTTACTTCAAACACACCATCGCCTAGTTCAAGGATAGAGACGTCAAAGGTTCCACCCCCGAGGTCAAACACAGGAATTTTCTCGTCTTTTTTGTCAGCTTTGTCCAGACCGTAGGCCAGTGCTGCAGCAGTTGGTTCGTTAATGATACGTTTTACTTCTAGGCCAGCAATTTTACCAGCGTCTTTGGTAGCTTGACGCTGAGAATCGTCAAAGTAAGCTGGCACGGTAATAACTGCTTCAGTAACTGCTTCACCCAAGAAAGATTCGGCGTCAGCCTTGAGCTTGCCCAGGATCATGGCGCTAATTTCTTCCGGGCTATATTCTTTGTCGCCCATTTTGACCTTGACGCCACCATTGGCTTTGACAATTTCGTAGCCCATAAGCTTGAGGTCACGCTGGACTTCTTTGTCTTCCCAGCGGCGGCCGATGAGACGTTTTACTTCGTAAATCGTGTTCTTTGAGTTTGTTACCTGCTGGCGGCGAGCTACTTGGCCCACCAAACGTTCACCATTTTTGTTGACCGCAACCACACTTGGTGTAGTACGTGCGCCTTCACTATTGGCAATAATTTCCGGCTTGCCGGATTGCATCACCGCCATGGCGCTGTTGGTTGTCCCTAAATCTATTCCTATAATTTTTCCCATAATTTATTCTCCTTACCTTAATACTTCTTTTGCTCTCTGCACGGCCACTTCTTCTGACCTGCCCGCTTCACTGCTTTGCTTCTGGGCTTCTCTGAATTCTGTAAGATGGGGATATCTAGTTGGGTCAGGTACTTCGTCTTCTTCCATCGTAAGCATCTCATCTGTCCAATCAATGAATTCTCCCATAATTAGACGAAAGTCTCGTCTTGCCTCGGGGCTCATTGCTCGATAGACCTCAAGAAACCTTGGATCCGGATCTGGTTGTGGTGTCTCGTGTCCTCCGACCATTACTTTTTCTCCATCTTTACAGCACATTTCCGTGTACTACTTTATTGAGCGCGTTTTGAACTTGCATAGTTGGATAACCCTTCTCTTCTAAAACTCCAGCTATGTGAGAGAGCACAGCTCCTCTCGACAAACTATGGCCTGCCATTCCTCCCCATCCATCAAGGGACTCTGGAGATTGGTCATATCTAAAATTTGCATATAGAAAATAATTGTATAAACGTTCATCGTCTGACATTGCCGCAAGCTCTTCTTTGTCATCCCTGAACGGCTGAGATTCAAAAAATTCAACACCCATCATGGCTGCTTCTCCATCTTTACTCTTACCATTGCGTGGCGGATGATGTCGTCGCCAATCTTGAAGCCCGGTTGCAGTTCCTCCGAGACAACTTCAATAGTTCCGTCTCCATCTTCGACACTGATAGCCTCGTGGTAATGCGGGTCAAACAATTCACCAACTGTTTTGATACGCTCCACACCCATATCTTCCAGCGTCTTTTCAAACTGTTTTACAATTCCTTGCACACCCTTCACGTAATCGTTCTTCTCTAGATCTTTCGGAATGTGCTTGAGGGCACGTTCGAAATTGTCTATCACAGGCAGTAAGTCTCTCACAACTTTGGCCTTAACGTGGGTTTTAAGCCCAATAATTTCTTCACCGTGACGACGGCGAATGTTTTCGGCGTCAGCACGCTCGCGCTGCAGGGCTTCGGTCAGATCTTTGACAGTTGGCTTCCTAGGCATAGAGCACCTCTTCCAACGTCTTGCCAGCTCGTTGAACCAAGCTCATCACATCGCGGTAACTTTGCCGCGTTGGTCCAAGTACACCAATGTAGCTTTTGTCGCTGTACGGGCTACGGAATTTACTGATAATCAGACTACAACCAGCACCACGCCCAATGGGGTTTTCGCGGCCAATGTAGACATTGAGCGGCTCATTCAGAGCGGCTTCATTGAGCCATGGCTGCATATTGTCCAGAAGCCTCGCAACCTCCTGGACTTGTACCGTGTTTATAAACTCCGGTTGACCAAACAAATTAGACAGCCCACTCATATAGAGCTGGTCGCCAATGGTAGCTAAACCCAGATTGTGGGTTAGCTCCACGAGTGTATCGACAGTATTTCTAATCGTACGTTCTGGTACACCACCACCTTGAACACGAGCAGTCAACGCTTTTTCAGCCCGGCGTTCGTTAGGTGTTTCCATAACTGCACCCATATTATTGACATAAAAACGGTAGCCTTTGTCGGTAGGAATCCGGCCAGCACTGGTATGTGGCTGGGTGATATACCCAGTTTCTTCTAGTTGAGCCATTTCAGCCCGAATTGTCGCTGAAGATACATTAAAAACTTTAGCTAATAAGCTCGAACCAACCGGGCTGGCTACTTCGGCATATTGCTCAACGATGGCACTTAGTATTTGCTTCTGTCTATCTGTCATAGCACTCACATTACTGTAGTGCTAGTTTACATCCGTTAGCACTCCCAAGTCAAGAGTGCCAAAAAGGATCTTATTGCAACTTTTTGACATCTCTTGTAGAGTCGTCCTATGAAAGAAGAGCTTGAAATAGTTCGCAATTGGCTCGCGCAAGGTTCGATTAATATTTTTGGTCTTCCTTTTTCTGGAAAAGACACTCATGGAGCTGAACTGGCTACTCTACTAAGAGCGGAGGTAATTAGTGGTGGCGATATTTTGCGTAATATGGAAGGGCTGCATGATGTTAAGAATCATATTGCTGCTGGCAATTTAGCTCCTACAGAAGCATATTTGGCTACTGTTCTCCCCTACCTTTCGCAAAAAAGATTTATCGGAAAACCACTTGTTTTAAGTAGCGTCGGCAGATGGCATGGTGAAGAACAAAGTGTGCTGAAAGCTGCGGAGGAATCTGGTCACCCTATGAAAGCAGTAATATTTTTATCGATTACTGAGCAAGAAGCCGAAAAAAGGTGGCAGGCTTCCGAACGCGGCCGTGAGGATGATGCCGAACATCACATTTTACTTAATCGATTTAATGAATTTCGCCAAAAGACGTTGCCAGTTATTGATTACTACCGTGACATGGGACTACTTGTAGAAGTAGATGGCATGCCAGAAATCGAAGTTGTAACAAGAAATATCCTTGTAAAACTTCAAGATTTGGCTACTTAATAGCAGCTTAGCGGAGTATATTAAAGACATATAAAGAGGGGGTTCGAATGAGCGTAGATATTAACTGGTTAGCAGTCATTGCTGCTACTGTCGTAAACATGATTGTGGGCTTTGTGTGGTATTCACCACCATTGTTTGCCAAACCCTGGTCAAAACTAACGGGGCGTAAGATGGAAGAAATGGGTGATGGCTCAACCAGCTACGTCATCACAACAGTTGGAGCGTTCTTACAGGCCTTTATTTTGGCACATTTTGTGGCCATGACAGCTTACTTCTATCCAACCTACAGCAACGTATCCGTAGGTTTACTGACAGGTGCTTGGGCGTGGTTAGCCTTCATGGCTATCCCAGCATTAACGAACACCGTATTTGAGGGTCGTCGTAAGAAGCTATGGGCAATTAATTCAGGATATTTCCTGGTGGTCTTGCTGATCAACGGCGTGCTTCTAGCTGTTTGGCACTAGTCGCGTTTTAGCATGACAGTGAAGGCTTCGGCAGGGATGTCGACCTTGCCGAATCGTTTGAGACGCTTCTTGCCCTTGGCTTGTTTGGCGAGTACCTTCTTTTTGCGGGAGACATCCCCGCCGTACAGGCCAGACGTTACATCTTTGCGATAGGCACTTAGGTCTTCTCGGGCGATAAACTTCCCGCCAATGCCAGCCTGCAATGCTACTTGGAAGTTTTGGCGAGGAATCACTTCCTTGAGCTTTTCAACAACTTCTCTGCCTATACGCATTGATTCTGAGCGGTGCACCATGATGCTGAGTGCATCTACTCGTTCGCCAGCTACGTAAAAATCTACTTTCACCAGGTCTTCTGCACGGTAGTTATCCAGCTCGTAGTTGAACGAGCCGTAACCGCTGGTAATGCTTTTGAGTTGGTCGTAAAAATCGGTTAGTAAATTAGCGAGCGGTGCTTCAAAACTTACTAGTGCCAGCTGGGCGTCAACATACGACACGTTCTTTTGAATACCACGCTTAGACACTATTAGCTGAATTACAGCCCCTACGTAATCCTTTGGTACCACTACTTCGCCTTTGATCCACGGCTCGCGAATTTCCTCGATTTTAGCAACATCAGGCAGATCAGCAGCAGATTTTATATCAATCTCATCTCCGTTGACCATGGTGATTTCATAATCTGTTGATGGATTGGTGATTACAAGCTCAAGGTTGTATTCTCGTTCTAACCGTTCACGCACAATGTCCATGTGGAGTAAGCCCAAGAATCCCACCCTTACTCCAAAGCCGAGCACTGGGGAATTTTCGGGCGTAAACTGCAGCGCTGAATCACTCAAGGAAAGTTTCTCGATAGCATCTTTGAGTTCTTGGTAGAATTCATTGCTTTCCGGAAAGAAGCCGGCATACACAAAGGGTTTGACTTCTTTGTAGCCCGGCAATGCCTTTTCTGCTGGTTTACTCGCTAGTGTGACCGTATCGCCCACTTTAGCCTCACGGGTACTTTTGAGGTTAGTCACAATATAACCAATTTCACCAGTCTGCTGTCCACCGAGTGGCGACATATCTGGCTTGAGCGCCCCTACTTCCAGTGCTAAACCATGCGCCCCAGTAGCCATCATCGTCAGCTGATTATTTTTGTGGATTGCTCCGTCTACGACTCGAATATACAAAATCACTCCACGGTAATCATCGTAGTAACTGTCGAAAATTAGCGCCCGTGTGGGTTCATTGGGCTTGCCATCGGGTGCTGGAATATCAGATACCACGTGCTTTAAAACCTCCTCCACACCATGGCCTGTTTTGGCAGAAATATGCAAAATGTCTTCTTTATTGCAGCCAAGCAGGCTTACGACTTCCGCACTCACCCGTTCCACGTCAGCTGCTGGTAGATCAATCTTATTGAGGATAGGAATAATTTTGAGGTCGGCCGCTAGGGCTAGGTACACATTGGCCAGCGTTTGGGCTTGAATCCCCTGAGACGCATCTACCACTAAAAGCGCTCCTTCACAGGCTTCCAAACTACGCGAAACTTCGTAACTAAAATCTACGTGCCCTGGCGTATCAATCAAGTTGAGCTGATATCCATCGTAATCCATACGCACCGGCTGAAGCTTGATAGTAATTCCTTTTTCACGCTCCAGATCCATGCGGTCGAGCACCTGATTTTTCATGAGCCGTTTTTCTACTGTACCGGTGAGTTCCAGCAACCGGTCAGCCAGAGTCGATTTACCGTGGTCAATATGAGCAATGATGCAAAAGTTACGAATATGGTCCTGGGTCATATGCGGACCGGTCTTAGGATCATTCTGCGGGCTTTGTCGATAAGTGGCCTGGGCTCTTCTAGGCCAAACAACAGCGACACACCAATATGTACCGCAAAAGTTACCCCAGCAATGGCACCTAGCTTAAATCCAAGCGTAATGAATCCTTTGTCACTAATTTCTAGCGGCAGCAGTGAAATCATAATAAAAGCTGCCATCACACTGAACCCTGTGACTGAAAAAATGCGAAGAATTGATGCCCAAAAAGCGCGATTGAGCAACGCATGGTCGCGAATAAACATGATCGTAAAGAGAAGAATGACTTCGACTGCTGAGGTGATGGACTGTGATAGCGCCAGTCCAGCCATACCGTATGAAGATGGTCGTGATAAGTTAAATACCAGCAGGATGTTAAGGCCAATAGCAAAGAGCGAGACCATCAGCGGGGTACGCGTATCTTTTTGAGCGTAGAAGTATCGCGAGATAATCGTATAAATAATTCGAAAAAAGATAGCTGCACTCAAGAAACCAAATAACAAGGCTACTTCGGCGGAAACATTACCAAACAGTAACCGCGCCAGGTAACCACGAGCAAAGTAGCTAATAACTACTACCGGAAGCGAAATCCAAATCATGAGGTGTAACACCTTGAAAAAGTCTCTATGAAACAGGTCAGGACGATTTTGAGATAGGCGGTCAGCCAACCTGGGAAAAGCTGCCGTGGCAATAGCGGTGCCAAAGAGCATGACGGGTACGTTCTGTAAGGTGGTGGCAAAGTTGTAATACGTTACCGGACCGTCACCCAGGGCTTTGGCTCGGTTGGTTTCGACAATACTGTTGATAGAATCAATACCTTGGTCAATCGATCGAGCCGGCAAGGTCCTCATAACCTGTTTAAAATCACTTGAGGCAGCCTTGATTCGCATACGATAGCGAAAACTTAGTCCCCATAGACCGAGACTGGCTACTAAAAATTGTGCCCACGCCCCAATCAGAGACCCCAGTCCAAGACCAACAACACCTAAGTTTTGCTTGAAAATGTATACGCTAAGAATGATTGATAAGTTGTAAAACAGCGGTGCAACTGCAAAAAAGAAAAATCTCCCAAAGGTCTGCTGCACACTAGTAATGATGCCTGACAGTGTAAACAGTAATGGATTTAGGGCAGCCAGCCGCATGATTTTGGTGGCTTGATCAAGTTGGGTCGGTGTGAGGCCTGGTGCCACAATGTTATGCAGCAAAGGCCGGGCAAAAACAAAAATAAAGATCGCCACAAAGAGCATGATCACGCCGAGCATGTTAAGTAAGCTGCTCGTAACGTCCCACATACTTTTTTTGTTACCTTTTTGCAGCAAGTCCGACAGCACCGGCACAAAAGCCACACTTAGCACTCCTGCCGAAATGGTATAGAAAAAGAAATCCGGAATCTGAAAAGCGGCAAAGAAGGCATCAGTGCTACCTGGATCTACAGAGGTAAAGTTGGTACTAATCAGACGGTTTCGGAAAAAGCCGAGCATTTGGCCTAAAAAGGCCACCACTATCAGTAGTAGAGTGGCATTGCCAAAGGACGCGCGTTTATTAGCTCGATTGATCCATCGATTCATTCAACCCTCCATTATAGAGGTTGAGAGGAGGATTTAGAACCGGCAAAATTGAGAATTCTAGTAGAGTGCGGCGGCTTTGGGCATTGTTGAGCCCTTCAAAACTTCCAGGACTTCGTCGGCTTCGACAGTTTCTTTTTCGACCAGGCGGCTTTTGAGAGCTTCGAGTCTGCTGAGGTTTGCTCGGATAACCGTGCGAGCGCGGTTAGCGGCTTCGGTAATCAAACTTTCGACTTCGTCATCAATAACTTTGGCTGTTTCGTCCGAATATTGTCGTTCGTGCACCAGTCGATCCAGCATCATGCCTTCATCAACGTGAAATACTTGGTCGCGTAATTTCTTGCCCATACCTTGGTTGACCACCATCTCGCGGGCGAGTTCGGCAGCCTTTTGGAGGTCATTACCTGCTCCCGTAGTAATTCGATCTGGTCCATAGACAACTTCCTCGGCAACACGTCCACCAAGCATACGCGCCAAGACATCTTTGTACTCAATTACAGAATGGTAGCTCTTGTCCTCGGGCGGAATAAACCAGGTGACTCCACCTGTACCACCACGTGGGATAATGGTGACCTTGTGCACGGTGTCGCTGTCTGGCAACACATGGCCAACCACTGCATGTCCGGCTTCGTGGTACGCTGTCAGTTCTTTTTCATGTTCGGACATAACTTTGCTTTTACGCTCAGGACCAATGGCGACTTTTTCAAAAGCTTCCGTTACGTCAGCTTGGTTGATTTCCTTACGGTTATTGCGAGCAGCCACAATAGCTGCTTCGTTGGCCATGTTCGACAGATCAGCTCCTGATGAGCCGGCCGTTTTGGCCGCCAAAGCATCGAGGTCGATGTTTTTGGCCAGGGGTTTCTTAGCAAAATGAATTTTGAGGATGGCTTCGCGGTCTTTGCGGTTTGGCAGATCAATATTGACACGGCGGTCAAAACGGCCGGGACGCAAGAGCGCTGGATCAAGTACATCGGAGCGGTTGGTCGCCGCCAGGACTATGACATTGGTACCTTGCTCAAAGCCGTCCATCTCTACCAAAATTTGGTTTAGTGTTTGCTCACGCTCATCGTGGCCACCACCCATGCCGCTACCACGACGGCGACCAACAGCGTCAATCTCGTCGATAAAGATAATGCAGGGTGAATTTTTCTTGGCTTTGGCAAAGAGGTCACGCACGCGACTGGCACCCACTCCCACAAACATTTCCACAAATTCTGAACCAGAGATACTAAAGAATGGCACATTGGCTTCGCCGGCTACGGCACGGGCCATCATGGTTTTACCGGTACCTGGCGGCCCAATCAGTAGCACGCCTTTTGGAATCTTCGCTCCAACTGATTCAAATTTTTTGGGAAACTTCAAAAATTCGACTACTTCTTGTAAATCAATCTTGGCTTCATCGGCGCCCGCTACATCACCAAAGGTAACTTTGTCCTTCTCATTTCCGTACAGGCGCGCACGGCTCTTTCCAAAGCTCAGTGCTTGATTACCCTGCCCTTGAGCGCTACGCAGCATAAAGAAGAGCACTGCACTTATGAGAACTACAGGTATAATGCCGCTCGCTAAACTAAACCAGACATTACTGGCATTGGATTCGGCTTTTACGTCTACCGTGACATCACGGTTCGTAAGACCCTGCTCGTAAATACTCGAGCCGGCTTCTTTGTGTGACTTTTCGGTGGGCTTGTCGTCGCCCTTCTTAATAACAGTCAGGTCATTGCCTTTGATTTCAATTTCTTTTATCTCACCGGCATTGGCCCGAGAAATAACATCTGAAAAGGCCACATCCTTAAGTGCGGTTGGTTGACCAACAGCTGCAAAAATAACCAGGCCAATTAGAATAACCAAAGCTACAAAACCAAAATTTTTAAAGGTTTTGCGGCCATTTCCTCCCTGGTTCTTACTAAATGGTTTCTTATCCATAGGCGTAATTCTATTATAACCCGGGCGATTTGAGAAATCTAGCGGTCTCAGCCTGAGAGTGCCAGGTTACCCTTGTTAATAACAACTTTATGCGTTTTATCCACATCCATTTGCTTGCCGACCCGTAGTGTTTTGGCTCCCACGATAAGTTTTTCGAGTAGTTTGCGATCGAAATTCATAATTCCAAAGGAGCGCAGCCAACTAGCCAGCACTTCACGTGCTACATTGTGTGGCAGCATAATAAACCAGTGCCGATCAAGCTGGCCCGCTGCCGGATGCATATGCAAGTGATTAATTAGGTCTCGTTCAATATCTACATTGAGCTTGGCCAGATCACTAATGTATTTTAGAAGCTCGGCTCGCTCACTGTCTGTTAGTTTTGCCAGGACATTATGCCGCACGTAATTTCGCAAATACCGCATGTCTCGGTTGGTTGTGTCTTCTCGCCAACCTAAGGAATGCTCTCGAGCGTAAGCCAGAATGTCTTGCTTGGTGTAGCCAAGCAATGGCCGCATAACGTCCGAATAAGCGTGAAGTGAGGTCAGACCGCGGCGGTTTGTCCCACGCAGCATGTTAATAATAGCCGTTTCGATCACATCATCTTCGTGATGTGCAGTCAGAATGGCGTCGGCACCCGTGGCCTTGCGAACTGTCCTCAGAAATTTGTAGCGGGCTTCACGGGCGGCTGCTTCGCTAGCTCCTGGCCCCAAATGGTCCGCGTCGTACACAAACGTCAGCCCATAATGCTCCGCAGCCGCCCGCACCAACGCCCGATCTTCTCCAGAGTCTGGTCGAATGCCATGATCAAAGTGTGCCACAATCAGCTTTAAGCCATCACGACCAGCCAACACATCGAGCAACACCATCGAGTCTACTCCGCCCGACACCGCCACTACGTACGTTCCTGGTGCAATTGCCACTTCCATCTGTATAATCTTATCAGTAATGAATGGGGAGATGTATTCGGGTGGTGAACAAATAAACACGCCCGAGCGTGTCCCAGCAGCGCCGGTGGTAAAAATTCTCGATGGAGGTGCCCAATACGTAAACGATATTGAGCAGCAGGTTAAAAGACTTGGCTTCTACGCCGAGCGGGTACCTTTTGAAACACCTTTAGAGGATTTACAGGACTGCCAGGCCATTATTTTGTCTGGGGGCCCAGAGAGCGTCTATGACCCCCAGTCTCCACGATGCGACCCACGCCTGGTGGAACCCGGAGCAGATCGACCACCCATCTTGGGTATTTGCTATGGAGCACAACTTATTAACTATTTGCGCGGTGGCACAGTCGAAAGTCTAGACACACGTGAAGACGGCTTCACGGATATTTCAGTTACGCCAGAGTCTGCCCTTTTCACAGGCTTAGATTCAAATCAAGTTGTGCTTATGAGCCATGGTGATACGGTTGTGCAACCAGCTGATGGCTTTGAAGTTGTAGCTCGGTCAGGAGAATTAGTAGCAGCAATTGCCAACCCTAGTGAGAAAATGTATGGCCTACAGTTTCATCCTGAAGTCTCAACTCTCAAAGGGCCAGATATGTTACGTAACTTTTTAGAAGAAGTCGCGGGTATGGAAAGCGACTATTCGTATACAGCTGAAGAATTCATTGAGGATTCTATAAAAGAAGTTCAGGAACAAGTTGGCGAGCGGCAAGTCATTGCCTTCATTAGTGGCGGTGTTGATTCCAGCGCGCTTGGTGCTCTTCTCGAGCGAGCGCTTCCATCAGAACAATTATTTCTGGTTTATGTTAATAACGGATTTATGCGTGCAAACGAAAGTGAATACGTTGCAAAAATGTTGGGCGATGCAGGAATACACGTTCGTGTTTTTGATGCTACCGATATGTTCCTTTCCGGCACGACTGTCATTGATGGTGTAGAGACACCGCCATTATATGAGGTCTTAGAGCCCGAAGTAAAACGTAAGATTATTGGTGACACTTTTATTAAAGTTCAGGATCGTATGGCTGAAGAGCTCGGCCTTGACCTTGAAACTTTTATGCTCGCTATGGGCACACTACATACTGATTTAATCGAAAGCGGGTCCAAGCACGCCAGTCAAAAAGCCGACACCATAAAAAGCCACCACAACGATACCGAGGAAGTTCGTCGCCTGCGTGATGCAGGACGTGTTCTTGAGCCGTGGCGACACATTCAGAAAGATGATGTTCGTGAAGCCGCCAGAGTCCTGGGTCTGCCACCAGCAATTTCAGAACGTCAACCATTTCCTGGACCAGGTCTTGCCATTCGCATTATATGTGCTGAAAAACCTACTTTCGATGAAAACTTCTTTAAAACCGTTGAGCAACTAGAGCCATTTGATACGCCCGATATTAAAACAATGCTGCTTCCAATACAGACAGTCGGAGTGCAGGGTGATCATCGAACATATGGACATTTAGTGGGCTTAAGTGGCAAACAGGACTGGGCCGAATTACGGGCCATGGCCAAAACAATACCTCGTCAAGTGCACGGTGTTAACCGCGTTGTCTATGTATTTGGTGAGGCAGTTGGTCCGACTGCCTATGAGATTACTCCTACCCGACTGACTCCAGACGTTATTGAGCAGCTTCGTACAGTTGATAATATTGTCAATCAAAAGCTACTCGCAAACGGCCTTGATCAGTCTATTAGTCAAGTACCCGTCGTGTCTTTCCCTGTAAATTTCGGCGAACCTGGCAAACGATCCATAGGCATTCGAACTATCATGACTACTAACTTTAAAACCGGCGACATTGCCGTTCCGGGCATAGATTTTCCTGAGGCGGTTTTGCTTGAAATAGTTGACGAAGTAAGTAAGGTACCTGGAATTGCACGCATTGTCTACGATCTGACCTCAAAACCGCCAGCCACTACTGAGTGGGAATAGCCACCGAAGTTGACTGGTGCTACACTTATCCTAAGTGCCAACTAAAAAGAAACATCATGACCACTGGAAACGCTCACTGGTAAAAACGCTTACCTATCGTATGGTTATTGTCGTTATGATTTTTACCGTTAGCTATTTTGTGACCCATGACACCAAGAATGCATTAGAAATTACCGGCTGGAATACAGTGCTAGCCACCATTATCTATTACCTCCACGAGCGTTTTTGGAGTCGTCTTAGCTGGGGTCGAAACTAACTACTGGACGACAATCGTACCAGTATCACTCGGATTGAGGTGATTGTGGTACCCGTGACTGCCAGTAGTAGTCACAGTCATAGTGGCACTTTTGCCTGGAGCAATAACACCCACATTTAGCTCAGGATCATCAGTGTGCTCAGGATGTGGGTCAGAATCAAATTGCAAAGAGCTTGATGAATCATTCTTGATGGTAATAGTTGTGCCGGCCTTTACGGTCAGTGTCGCAGGGCTAAAACCATTGTTGGTATAGGTAATAGTTGTTGAGGAATTCTGCTCAGAAGAGTTCTGGGAAGTGTTGCTCGATTGATTATTGGTCGTTGCCGTACTATCCGTCTGTGCGGTTGTATCTGTTGAAGGGTTAGCTTTGTTGTCCTTCTTGGTCAATGCATACGCTCCGCCAGCTACCACCAAAACCGCGATAATAATTCCTACAATAACGCCTTTATTCATGTTCATGCTCCTGTTTTACCTTGCCCAACCATAGTATCATGGCTGGCCAAGCTGAGTTTTGCCTGAAATTTCGAATATTTATCTACGAGTGCGCATGTCTAACCAACAATATTTCTGTCCTGCGCTCTAGGGCAGTTATCAATATTGCTATGGCACCACTTAACAGTGACAGACAGTCTAGTAATTGCATGTGATAATCGTACGTTTCCTGGAGAACCCAAGCAATTACAATAACACCCATAGCACCCGCAATAATGCGGAATATGAGATGCCGAGGAGGTTGCGTTACTAACTGAAGTCCCAAGACCGATGCCAGGATCAATCGTAAGTATTGGTATCCGTGCGAAGTTGAAGCAAACCAAAAGATTATGTGATCAGGAAAAAGGAACGAGCCCACCATCAGAAATGCAAGTCCGAGAAATGATAGGAGTAGTAAAGTTTTTCCCATAGAATTCTCCTTACCACATCAGAATTTTACCGTTACAGCCAAATATATTCTGCGGTATTTTCCACACTCTTTTATCCAAAATAAAAAGACGGCCCAAACCGTCTAATACCAGTCCTGTGGGAGGCGCGGCAAGAACGAATTGGAACCAAATCAAGCGAGAACTGATAGCTATCTGGGAGTTAATTACAGTAATACGGCAGGAAACCAGTGTTACAACTTAGGCAGGGGGAGTTGAGCCTTTGAATGTTTGGGTTGTTGGGCTTTCTCAACTAACTAAGTTATGAATAGGTAGGGGGCATTGCTATGCTTGGTAAATGGCAGGCCATGAACCAAATTTCACAGACATAGATAAGATTACTTCACTAAAAGATGTCGTAAGAGAACTTGTTTACCTCAATATACACTTAGAGAAAATAGGCTTAAACCAATTCAAGCTTTTCAATAGTTCGTATTACATTGTGACTACTTCAGTACAGCAAGCCATTGAAGATAATTATTTCGATAACCCCGAGTTTATAGAGAAGTTTATCGTTGCATTTGCCCGATACTATTTCAAAGCTGTTATCGATACAGAAAAAAAGAGCCTTGATTTAAGCTTACCTTGGTTAAAAGTTAACGAATATGCAACGAACAAATCTGCACCTAAGTTTATATCCTTAATGCTTGGGGCTAGTGCACATATCAATAACGACTTACCGCAAGTGCTAAATACTCTAATGCAGAATGAAGATACTGAGGCCTTACTTTCGGATATAGTTAAAATTGATAAATTACTGATGGAAAGTGGTAAAGAAATTATCAAAACATTTGAAGAGACAAATAAGGTACTGTCATTTTTAAAACGAAACTTTCAGTTTATGTACTACAGACCTGCAATGTATACAATTCGCTATTGGAGAATTATTGCCTGGAAAAACTATAGAAAACTCAAAAAGCAGCCTTCCTATATCCAAAGCATAACCAATAGAAGTGTTAAGATCGCAAACCGATGGCTTAAACTGTCAGGGGTCTTGTCATAAAAAGACCTCCGTTTACAGAGGTCAAAGTGCTTATGGTAGCAGGGGCGAGATTTGAACTCGCGACCCCAGGCTTATGAGTCCT
>CAZPPF010000011.1:0-2319 GCA_964588395.1 uncultured Candidatus Saccharibacteria bacterium
AAATCTTCAACCTTGCTAAAGATGATAATATCACCACGCTGCGGAATGTAAGTGTGGTGCGTAATGCGGGAAATGGTGCGTGGGACTTTGACTACAATCAGACGATCGTGGTTTTGCAGCGTCGTCTCCATGCTTGGACCATCAACTTCGTACGATTGGAACACAAACGCAGTCAATGTGAGGGCTATTATTGGAGCAATAATAATAATGGCAATAGTGGAGAGCGCACTGCGCCAACCCTCGCCACCACCTAAACGGCGTCGGGGTGGTGATGGTGGTAAGGACGATGGAGAAAGTGGCGTTGGTGTCTGGGGTGGTTGCCCAGGATCGGGTGGCGGTTGGTGGAGGTTGTCTGGCATCATAACCCGTTCACTATAGCCTAAAACGCTTAAGCGCGCATTAAAAATATGCGAGTTCAGGCTTTATGCGTTACTTCGAGGCACCTCCGCAGCCCATATGTGATACATATAATCACATTTGGAGCGAGGACAGTGCCGAGAAGGAATGTATGAGTCCAATAATTGCTTCAGGTAAATTTAAGCCCCTGGCTTCAATGTGTGATTATGTATTTACTCGTCACGGCCATAACCGGTATACTAGAATCTACACCTTATGCATTCAACGGACAATTTCAAGCGGCCTGGGAACCCCCGACGCAGGCCTCCTCACACCGACAACTTTCTCGCTCCTCCCTCGAATCAAAGGACGGGAAGTATTAGTTTTTCAGATAAGCGGCCAGGTAGCTCCCAGGCCGGTAGCCCCGCTGTAGACAACTTCAATCGTCCCGATGGCTTTAATCCGGCGCAGCAGCCAGCAATTTCGCTGTCGAACCAACGTCCACGCATGACGCCGCTAGACACCAGGCCACGGAATCGTTCGCATGCCGCACCATTAACTGCCTCAGCACCCCGGCGGCACAGTGGTAAACGTCGAAACTGGATGCAAAGTTTTAAACGAGCAGCCATGGTAACTGGTACGTTAGTCGTGCTTGTTGGCGGGTTTTTAGGCTGGAAGGTGTACAAAAACACTTCTAAAGTCTTCAATGGCAACATTTTCGGAATCTTTAGTAACACCAAGCTCAAGGGCGAAGACCAAGGTAGGGTAAATATTATGATTACTGGCACATCCGAGGACGATCCTGGTCACTCAGGCGCCTTGCTAACCGACTCCATCATGATTGCCAGCATAGACCCCGTTAATAACACTGGTTTTTTGATTAGTATCCCGCGTGACTTATGGGTCAGCTATGAGACTGATAGTTGTCAGTTCGGAAATGAAGGCAAAATCAATGCCGTGTATGAGTGTGGTGAAGATATTAAGTTCCATGAAGATGGTTTTCCGGACGGAGGGCTTGGTCTAATGGAAAAAGTGATCGAAAAAGACACTGGACTTGATATTAATTATTACGTCAAAATTGACTACACGGCCTTTCGACAGGCTGTAAACAGCGTAGGTGGCGTAGATGTAACCATCAAGACCGATGACCCACGTGGTCTGTACGACGGCAATATTGGCAAGCAAGACGGCGGTCCGCTCAAGCTGCCCAACGGCAACGTGCATTTGGACGGGCAAACTGCGCTTAATCTGGCCCGAGCACGCTGTGACACGGTATGTTACGGGTTTACCAAGGGTGATTTTGACCGCACCGAACACCAGCGCATGATGTTACTGGCGCTCAAAGACAAAGCGTTGAGTGCAGGAACGCTTAGTAACCCTGCCAAAATCAGTAGTTTGCTGGATTCGGTTGGTAATAATGTCAAAACTGATTTTCAGGTCAGTGAACTTCGTCGCCTGTACGATATTAGCAAGCAGATTCAAAATCAGAACCTCAAGTCGGTTGGTTTGGCCGATGATGACGTTAAACTCGTCACCACTGGTAATGTTAACGGTTCCAGCATAGTTAAACCGGTGGCTGGTATTGACGACTTTTCTCAGATCAAAGCCTATCTAAAGCGACTTACTAGTAATGATCCCGTGGTCAAAGAAGGTGCAACTGCAGTGGTGCTGAATGGCAGCGGTGTGGATGGATTAGCTCGTAAAAAAGCTGATGAATTGGCCGATAAGGGCATTACTGTCAAAGCGGTGGCAACGACCACGACTCATCCAACTACCACAATCGTCTTCCTAAATAGCCAAAAAACTGCCACCAGCAGTTACTTGGCACAAAAATTTGGTGTGACGCCAACCACTGATACAACTGGTGTTCCAGAAGCCAAGAGTTATAACGCTGACTTTGTTATAATATTGGGAGCTAATACTCAGCAGTAGGTATTCAGTGTTTGCTTCTCAGCTAGGTCCTCGCATGCGCTGCGGAGACGC
>CAZPPF010000011.1:2419-21500 GCA_964588395.1 uncultured Candidatus Saccharibacteria bacterium
GTAAAATCAGTTACTGGTCGACTACGCGGCGGCCTAAAAGATCCCAAACGTGCCGCTGTAGCATTATTCTTATTAGCCAGCCTCAGCATGGGTTTTTTGGGTGGATGGCTCGGTTCGCGTAGCCAAAATCATCAAGCGACCTCTTATAACCAAGCTGCCAGCAAACAAGTCGTAACGACCCAAAGCCAGTTGATCAATCAGATAGCCAAAGATGTAAGTCCCAGTGTGGTTTCGGTGGATGTGACCACGCAGAGTAATCAGACAAACTTTTTTGGCTTCAACACCCCATCACAAGAACAAGCCGCCGGCACGGGAATTATCATCAGTAGCGATGGAATTGTTATGACAAATCGACACGTGGTACCGGCAGGAACGACTACTGTTAGTGTGACGCTTTCAGACGGTACAACACTCGATAATGTGAGCGTTATTGGACGCACTGCAGATAGCGACCCTCTCGACATTGCATTCTTAAAAATCAACGATAAGAAGGGCAAGACCTTGCAGGCAGCCACACTTGGGGATTCATCAAAGATGCAGGTAGGGGATATGGTGGTTGCCATTGGCAACGCACTCGGTCAATTCCAAAATACCGTCACGAACGGCATTATTTCTGGCTATGGACGCAATGTCCAAGCGGGAGATCAGACCTCGGGTGGCAGCACCACCGAGACCTTGCAGAATCTCTTCCAAACCGATGCCGCTATCAACGAAGGAAATTCTGGTGGCCCATTGGTTAATGCCGACAGCCAAGTCATCGGTATTAATGTGGCCATTGCCGGAGGAGCGCAGAATATTGGCTTTGCCATTCCAACCAATGATGTCAAAGGCCTCATAACGAGCGTGCTAAACAAGGGTAAGCTAGAGCGACCATACCTGGGTTTGCGGTATGTTTCACTTACTGACGACATAGCCTATCAGTATAATCTCAGCACCAAACGCGGGGCCTATATTGCTCCGGGGAGCGGACAGTCCTCAATCATATCTGGTAGCCCGGCTGAAAAAGCCGGCTTGCAAGAGAAAGATATCATTACCAAAGTAGATAATGATTCGATCGACGAGAACCACAGCCTTACCTCGTTGCTTGGCCAGCATCAAGTGGGTGACAAAGTGACTCTCACAGTCATTCGCGACGGCAAAACTATTACCGTACCAGTAACACTCGAAGCAGCACCCACACAGTAACTAGGCTTTTTGAAAAACTTGGATAAAATCGGCTTCTTTGTGTAGTTTGTAGCCTGATTTCTGGGCAATGGCTTTTAGGGTCTCATGTTGGAAGGGAAGAGACTCACAACAGAGGTAGATGGGCTTATTCTCTGAGTTAGTAATTTGTTCAAAAAGCCGTCTGTAGACGCCTAAACCATCCTTGCCGCCAAAAATTGCTAGTCTCGGTTCGTTCATTGCAGCTTGATTAATTTGATAATTTTCGGGCACATACGGCAGATTTGCTAGTACGGTCATCGTTCGGACTTCAGCTGGCAAAAGATCATTTTTGATAATTTCCACGACGACCGTGTGTTTTTTGGCGTTCTTTTTTGCAACAGCCAGGCACGCTTGATCAATGTCAACTAACATGACATTTATCTCTGGTAATTCCAGCTTTGCTGTGATGCCAAGCGCACCACTTCCAGTACCAACATCAACAATCTGCGAGTCTTTCGGTAGCTCAAGTTCAAGCAGCAGGTCAATCATAGTTTCAGATTCCGGGCGCGGTTCCAATACGTGTTCATTGATAATGAATTCACGTCCATAAAACTCGGTTTTGCCGCGGATTTGGCTCAAAGGAATGTGCTGACTTCGGCGCTCGATCTGCTCATCCAGGCCATCCAGTACCTCTGTTGAAATGCTAATATCTGGATTCGCCAGCAAGTAAGACCGATCTTTACCCAGCGCATCTTCCAAAAGTACCAAGCAATCAAGCCGGGCAGTTCCAATGTCCGCTGTTTCGAGCTGTTTTGTTGCGCTTTTTAACCAGCCATTAACTTTCATTGCTGAGTAGCTCGTGTTCGGCGGCTTGGAGTTTTTCGATCACATCATCAATATCACCGTCGAGCATGCCCGGGATGTTTGAGCGAGAGTAACCTATGCGGTGGTCGGTGATGCGATCTTGAGGGAAGTTATACGTACGGATTTTTTCAGACCGGTCACCGGAACCAATCAATTTTTTACGAGCATCGGATAATTCTTTCATCTCTTCGTCGATTTTCATTTGAAGCAGGCGAGAGCGCAGGATACTCATGGCCTTTGCCTTGTTTTTGATTTGCGATTTTTCATCCTGGTTTGTTACAACAATGCCAGTAGGAACGTGAGTAATACGCACGGCAGAGTCGGTGGTATTAACAGATTGACCACCATGACCGCCAGAGCGGAAGACATCCACACGAAGGTCAGAATCTTTAATTTCTACATCCGTTTCTTCGGCTTCCGGCATGACGGCAACGGTTACGGTACTAGTGTGGATGCGACCCTGGCTTTCGGTGGTAGGAACGCGTTGGACACGATGTACGCCAGCTTCGAATTTGAGGTTACGGTAGGCATCGTCACCATGTACTTCAAAGATTATTTCCTTAAAACCGCCAGTTTCATTTGGACTCTCAGAGACTAGTTCGATTTTGTAGCCATGTCGTTCCGCCCACCGGTTGTACATCCGGTACAGGTCGCCAGCAAACAAACTGGCTTCGTCACCACCAGCGGCAGCACGGATTTCTATAATCACATCTTTTTCATCATTAGGGTCTTTTAGAGTGAGTGCTTCTTGAACCTGCGCCTGGATTTCCTCGAGGTGTGTATCAATATCAGCTACATCTGTTCGAGCCAGCTCAACCATTTCGGGATCGTTGCTTTCCAGCAGCTCCAGCGAGTTTTTGCGCTGTTCTTGCAAAGAATCCCGGAGATCAAATAAAAGTACCAGCCGCTCGACATTATTTAGGCGTTTGGCGAGCTTCGGATACTCTTTGGAGCTAAAAATAGCCGGGTCCTGCAGTTTTTGCTGCAGTTCAGCATATTCTTTGCGCAAGTCTTGTTCTTTTTTGTCCATAGTTCACCCTAAGTATACACAGGTATTACACGTTCCTTCGAAGCGTCTCCGCAGCGTCAGCGAGGACCTAGCTGAGAAGGAATGTGTATATAACTTAGTTATTCTTCGCTGGTAGTTTCTTCTTTGGCGGCAGCCTTTTCGGCCTTGGCTTCTTTGCGAGCGGTTTGCTTCTTGGCCGCAAGGGTACGCTTTTCTTTGGCAGCTTGTCCGGCTGCGGCGCGGGCTTTGAACTTATCTACTCGGCCTTCAATGTCGACTATACGCTCTTCACCGGTAAAGAAGGGGTGGGAAGAGCTAGAGATGTGGATTTTGACCAAAGGATAATTAACACCATCAATAGTGATGGTTTCCTCGGCTGCCACAGTCGATTTGGTCAGGTAGGTCGTGTTGTTGTTGAGATCCTGAAACACAACGGGGCGATAATCTTGGGGATGTAAGTCCTTTTTCATAACCAAAGCAGTATACACAGGGGCGAGAAATTGGTCAAGATTGACGTTGCGAGCATTTGCTTTGCGGCACTGTCCTCGCTCGAACTGTGATGTATGTGTATCACAGCTCGGCTGCGGATGTGCCTCAACCAAACGCCCGCAACTCACTCACGTACACATTTGTTGTCCAAGCCGCGATTAGTGTAAACACATGAACCTACCTTTTACCCAAATTTGTGTACAAAAAAAGTTATTCGCATACAAAAAATTACCCCTTGACGGGCCTACTTTGAAGGATAATACTGTGGTTACGCTTAGGAATGAGCGGAGGAAATAAAAAGCTTCCAAAAGCTAAAATAAAAACCATTCAACTACACTCTAAAACGGCTGCCTTATCGCAAGAGCAGCCGTTTTTAATTGGTCGCCTAAGGTGTTGCACCAAGGGCTCTTATCTGTTAGACTTTTAGGGTAATAAATTAAGCAGCGTGGAGCATCAATCCTCCCGGATCATCCTGTGCAGGGACGTCCAGGGCAAGCACCATCGCGAAGAGAAAGGATTATATCAATGGCATCAACTACCGATGTAGACATTAAGAAACTGCTGGAAGCTGGAGCGCACTTTGGCCACAAAACCAGCCGCTGGCATCCCAAAATGGCGCCGTATATTCACAGCAAACGTGATGGCACACATATTATTGATTTAACTAAAACGGTCGAGTCACTAGAAAAAGCCCTCACATTTTTGGAAGAAACTGCTGCAGCTGGCAAACAAGTTTTGTTTGTGGGCACCAAACGTCAATCCAAGGACATTATTAAAAAGCTAGCAGATGACACGGGTATGCCATATGTCACGGAGCGTTGGCTTGGGGGTATGCTGACCAACCAAAAGACGATTGGCGGACGTATTAAATATCTCAAAGATACCGAAGCAAAGATGGAGAGCGGCGCACTAGAGTCCAAGTACAGCAAGCTCGAGGTACAGCGCTTCCAAGAAGAAATCGATGCCATGAACCACCAATACGGTGGTATTAAAAACTTAGCAGCTCGCCCAGGTGCAGTCTTTGTGGTTGATGTGCAAAACGAGCACAACGCCCTCAAAGAAGCCCAAAAGCTCAAGCTCAAGACCGTAGCCATTGCCGACACCAATGTGGATCCAACTGGCATTGATTATGTTATTCCTGCTAATGACGACGCTATTAAGACAATTCAGCTCATTGCTGACTACATCGAAAAAGCCGTCAATGCCGGCAAGGCCAAGCACCAAAAGGTTGCTGAAAAAGCCTCAGAAAAGGCTGCGAAAGAAGAAAAGGCCACCGAACGCGTAGTTCCAGCTGCAAAGGAGGAAAAATAATGGCAACATCCATTGAAGATGTAAAACGGCTGAAAGATCTAACGGGCGTTGGTCTGACCGATGCCAAAAAGGCTCTAGAAGAAGCCAAAGGCGACTTCGACAAAGCCCTAGAAGCCATGCGCAAAAAAGGTCTAACCAAAGCCGAAAAGCGTGGCGAGCGTGAAGCCCGCGCCGGGCTGATAGGTACCTACAACCACGATGGCCGTATTGGCGTGCTCGTAGAAGTAAACTGCGAGACCGACTTTGTAGCCCGTAACGAAATTTTTGTGAACTTTGTAAAAGACATCGCCATGCACATTGCGGCCAGCGCACCAGAATTTGTATCTATCGATGACGTTCCTGCCGAGGAAAAAACGCGTGTCGGCAAAGAATTCACCGAAAAGGCACAAGCCGAGGGCAAACCAGACGAAATGATTCCTAAAATTGTCGATGGCATGATTGCCAAGCACTTTGCCGAAAGGGCACTACTGGAACAGCCATATATAAAGAATCCTGAACAAACTGTGGGTGACTTTGTAAAAGAACACAACGCCAAACTAGGCGAAAACATTGTCGTTCGCCGCTTCAGCCGCATGGCTCTGGGTGAAGTAAGCTAACGGGACATAAAAATGAGCAAGTATTTATTTACTCCGTGTGAAATCTGTCCCTTGCAAGAGTATTGCACCAATGATGAAGACCATGAAGAAATTGGTAAAGCGATTAGCTATCGAGATCGTGCAGTTATAACAGAGCAGGAATTTGCTGACACGTTGGGTTCGCAAAGACTGGCAGCTGTAGATGCCTGTGAAGAAGCTCAATTTGTTCTAAAAATTTGTGGATTTTCAGAATAGTATCTTCCGCAAGCTATTAACGCAGTCGTCTGAATACTGATAGAATAGGCCTATATAACAACGAGGAAAAATGAACCCTAATCAAATCATTGACCAAGCAAAATCCAAGTTTCAGCAAGCTCATGAGCATTTTGGCGAGGAGCTCAAGAAAATCCGTACTGGTCGCGCACATCCCGGTATGCTCGATGGAGTTACAGTAGAAGCCTATGGTACACCCATGCCACTGATCCAAGTTGGTAGTGTCACCGCACCTGAGGCACAGCTACTACAGATTACGCCATTTGACCCTTCAAACCTGCAGGCCATTTCAGCCGCCATTCGCGATAATCAGTCACTGGGCCTTAATCCTATGGACGACGGTAAAGTGGTGCGCATTCAAATTCCACCGCTCAACGAAGAGCGCCGCCGTGAATACGTCAAAGTATTGAACGGCAAGGTAGAAGAAACCATGATCTCCTTGCGTAATGCTCGTCACGAAGCACTAAAAGAAGCTGAGGATGCCAAAAAAGACCGCCAAATCACCGAAGATGATTTTACATCTATCAAAAAACAGCTCGACGACCTCATGGCTAAAGAAAAAACCGATATCGACAGCCTTGCCAAGGGCAAGGAACAAGAAATCCTAACTGTTTAGTCGGCAAATTCCTTCATATAATTGACAAAGCATAAACTTTATGCTAGTATTATATCAGTTAAGTAAAAACAAACATGAAACCAAAAGAAGCACTAAACTCAGCAAAAGACAAAGCCATAGATGTCTTGCAGAGTCCTAAAACCAAAGAAAGCGTAAAGCGCCTTGCTGATGCAGCTCTTGAAGGAGCGCTTGGCGATATTACTGGCAAAGACGGCGAAATCAAGAAAAGAAAAGTAGCCCGTAGAGCCTTACATCCTATTCGTTCTGGCAGACGTGCGTTAACCAATACGGGGCGTGCTCTTATTTCTGAAGGAAAAACAATTGCTAGAGAAACAGGAACCGACGTAGTAAAGGAGCATATATCTGGCCACAAGTTTGAAATTCCTGTACGGGATGCCTCTCGCAGCGAGCAAGTTCCGGTTCACCAAACCGATAATGAAGACCTTCCACCTTGGGGTAATCCAGTGGGTGTACCTAAAACAGTCGGAAATGCAGAAGACACACCACCTTGGGATGAGCCGCTTCCAGGTAGAAACCCATCGCATCTTGATAGCGATCCTCCTCCATGGGACGATCTTCTTCCACCTGCAATATAGTTCCATTAAGCAACCAAGCTCCTAAAAGAGTTATAATAGCCGTACATGTCTAAAAGCTCTAATTCTGTTCCGATGCATTTGGGCCTGATTCTTGATGGCAATCGCCGTTGGGCCAGAGAACATGGTTTACCACAGTTAGAAGGCCACCGAAAAGGTTATGAAACGTTCAAAACTATTGGTCTGGCTGCGCTAGAGCGCGGTGTAAAGTATGTTTCGGCTTATATTTTTTCCACGGAAAACTGGAACCGAACTCAAGATGAAATAAACTACCTCATGAAGCTCATTACGTGGGTGTGTAATCATGAGATAAAAGAAATGAATGAGCGAAATATTCGTATTCGAGTACTTGGAAGCAGGGAACGGCTAAGCAAAACAGTACTTAAAGCTATAGACAAAGCAGAGTCTACGAGCCAGAACAATACGGGCGGCACATTAGTACTTTGTATAAACTATGGCGGCCAGCAGGAAATAGCAGATGCGGTCAAGAAAATTATCAAAAAAAGCGACAAAAATGATGAAGTCACCCCTGTTATGGTTGAACAAAATTTGTATTCACCAGACATTCCATCAATTGATCTTTTGATTCGTACTTCGGGCGAGCAACGGCTGAGTAATTTCATGCTTTGGCGGGCCGCATATAGTGAATTAATCTTTGTAGAAAAGTACTGGCCAGCCTTTTCGGTGCAAGATTTGGATGATTGCTTGGCCGAGTACGCTCAGCGCCAACGCCGCTTCGGCAGCTAGCAGCGGTTTTTAAGCCAAACACAAGCTAAATAAGCTATAATCGTGGTGATGTCTGTGCTTCTTCTTATACTGGGTCTGATCCTGTTTGTGGCTTTGGTAGTGGTGCACGAGTTTGGACATTATCTAGCTGCCCGGCGTAATGGAGTAGAAGTAGAAGAGTTTGGAATTGGTTTTCCGCCCAGACTCTTTAAAAAACGTCTCAAAAATAAGGTCTTATTTACTATTAATGCCTTACCGCTCGGTGGTTTTGTTCGATTAAAGGGCGAGCATGATGCCGATAAAGAAAAGGGCAGCTACGGTGCGGCCAGTTTGAGTGCTAAGTGCAAAATTATGGTTGCTGGAGTAGGCATGAACTTGTTAACGGCGTTTGTGATACTTTCGGCACTGGCCTGGCTCGGCATGCCCAGGCTTATTGATAATCAATTTACAGTGGCTAAGGACACTAAAGTGAGTAAGAGCGAAGTGCTAGTAGGTGATGTCGAGTCAGGTTCGCCAGCAGAGAAAGTTGGTATCAAAAAGCAAGATCAAATTGCTGCTATCACCAAAGAAGGTGAGCCCTTTGTAGCTATAAAGAGCGCTGATGATCTTCACAAGGTAACCCAAAAGAACGCTGGGCAGATGGTAACGATCTTTGTCCGCGATAAGAAGGACACTCGTCCCATACAAGTTCAGCTGCGCTCGAGCCAAGAAGTGGACAGTTACAACACCAAACACCACTGTGACGACAAAGACTACAAGGGCAAGGATGCAAGCTGTATGGGCTATTTGGGAATTTCAGACATAGAGCATGTACTGCAGCGTTCTACTTGGTCAGCCCCAATTGTAGCACTTGGACTTATGAAACAGTTCACTGTGCTTACTTTGCAAGGCTTAGGACATGCGCTTGCCGCATTATTTAGTGGCCATGGTTCGCAGGCGAGTGAGCAAGTAGCCGGGCCGGTTGGAATCTTTGTGATTCTCAAAGGCGGTAGTTTGTTAGGCTATCAATTTGTGTTGATTATTATTGCCGTAATTTCGCTTACCTTGGCGATTATGAATATTTTGCCTATTCCTGCGCTGGATGGCGGACGACTGTTTGTAACGCTGCTATTCCATGCCACTCATCGCAAACTGACTCGTAGCAAGGAAGAACTCATTCATGGTACCGGTTTTGCGTTGCTCATGGTGCTATTCGTACTTATCACGATTGTGGATGTCAGGCGATTCTTATGAGACTAGCCAGTTTTAACTGGTTTACACTATTTTATTTACTTGGCTTGTATGGCGTTGTTGTTTTCTTTCTAAAACGCCGTGATGCTAAAGATAATGAAGTAAACTGGTCACCACTTGAGGCGTTGGGTGTCACGCTTGCTATCTATTTTGTGGGACAAATTGCGGGAAGTGCACTGGCCTACGTTTTTCCAATGCTTCGAGGTTGGAGCCAAACACAAATCATCGACTGGTTAGAAAACAATGTTTATGGCCAGTTTCTTGCTATCTTTCTGGTAGAAGCAATCAGTGTGTGGTTGCTGTACGTATTTTTAAAACGTCGCAAGGCTAACTTTAAAACAATTGGCCTCAAGCGTCGGCCAAAGTTGACCGATCTGGGCTGGGTAGTTTTGGGGTTTGGGGCATACTTTCTTTTGTATGTTTTTATTCTGGCTATTACTAAAAAGTTGGCGCCTGGACTGAATGTAGATCAACAGCAGCAACTGGGCTTTAATAATCCAACTCACATGCAGCTGCCCGTGGTGTTTATAAGTCTGGTGCTGCTGCCACCAATTGCCGAAGAGTTACTGGTGCGGGGTTTCTTGTACACCGGGCTTAAAAAGGGCCTACCGCTTATCTGGGCAGTACTTATTACCAGTGGACTTTTTGGCATTGCACATTTGCAAGCCGGCAATGGAGAGCCGCTGCTCTGGGTTGCAGCTATTGATACCTTTGTACTGTCACTGGTATTAATTTATCTACGCGAAAAAACTGGCAGCTTGTGGGCCTCAATTGGTCTGCACATGCTCAAAAACTTTATCGCCTTCCTCAGCTTGTTCGTTTTCCACGTTGTTTAAGGTAAGATAGAGGCAATTATGAGACTTTCAGATCTTTTTACAAAAACCAGCAAAAACGTTCCAGCTGACGAGACTGCCAAAAACGCTCAGCTGCTCATAAAAGCCGGCTTTATATACAAAGATGCCGCAGGTGTTTACGCCCTATTGCCCCTGGGATTTAAAGTAATCGAGAATATTAAGCACATTGTTCGAGAAGAGATGAACAAACTGGATGCCAATGAGCTACTCATGACCAGTTTGCAACGCAAAGATCTCTGGGAAAGTACTGACCGCTGGGATGACGAGAAAGTTGATGTGTGGTTTAAATCGAAGCTCAAGAATGATACGGAAGTGGGCTTTGGTTGGTCACACGAAGAGCAAATTACCGATATGATGAAAAACTTTGTGGCCAGCTACAAAGATCTTCCAGCAAATGTGTATCAGTTTCAGACAAAACTGCGCAATGAAACACGGGCCAAGAGTGGCATTATGCGCACCCGCGAGTTTATTATGAAAGACTTATATTCTTATTCGCACAGCGAAGAAGAACACGATGCTTTTTATGCCAGAGTAACCGAGTCTTATTTGAATATTTTCAAGACCGTTGGGTTGGGTGATGTTACGTTTCTAACGTTTGCGTCAGGGGGAGCCTTTACACAGTTTAGCCATGAATTTCAGACTATAACTGATGCCGGTGAAGATACTATCTACTTACACCGCGCAAAAAAAGTAGCCATAAACCAAGAAGTACTCACCGACGAGGTACTAAAGGACGTCGGCCTCAAGCGTGATGAGCTCGAAGAAGTCAAAGCGGCAGAGGTAGGCAATATCTTTGGTTTTGGAACACACAAAAGCAAGCAACTGGGACTGTATTATGCAGACGAGCAGGGCAATAAAACACCAGTGGTGCTTGGTTCGTACGGAATTGGTATAACCCGGCTTATGGGTGTTATTGTGGAGCACTTTGCCGACGAAAAAGGTCTGGTTTGGCCCGAGAATGTCGCGCCTGCCAAAGTGTACCTGGCGCGGCTCGATAATAGCGAGGAAGTAGTGGCTGCAGCGGATGAGTTATATGACAAATTGATGAAAAATAACATCGAGATACTCTATGATGACCGCGATATGCGCCCAGGCGAGAAATTCGCTGATGCCGATCTGTTCGGGATCCCGTACCGGGTAGTTGTTAGCGCCAAAACAGTTGAGAAAAATAAGTACGAAGTGAAAAAACGACAACAATCCGATACCCAACTACTAGACATTGATGCTATACTGGAACTCCTAGCTACAAAAAAGTCGGATTTGGTATAATATAACCGAAGTTAATTGGGTAGCCCGGAGACTGACTAAAGGAGTAGGTACTGTCTATGAAAAAACAGTTTCATTTGACCAAAGAAGGTATACACGAACTCGAAACCGAACATGGCGAGTTGGTTGCTCAGCGTGGCCCAATTGCTGAACGCATTAAAAGTGCTCGTGAATTTGGTGATTTAGCCGAAAATGCTGAATATACTTCCGCACGCCTAGAGCAAGAACGAGTCGAAGGCAGAATTTCCGAAATTGAACACATTCTCCAAAATGTAGAAGTTATTGCCAAACCCCGTGGCGGCAGCAAGGTCCAACTCGGTTCAACCGTTACCCTCAAAGGTAATGGTAAAACTAAAGAGTTCAAGGTAGTTGGTACTGTCGAAGCTGATCCCTTAAACGGTAAGATTTCCGACGAATCACCCATTGGCCAGGCATTGCTGGGCAAGACCGAGGGCGAAAAGGTAGAAATCACTGCCAACGGTGAACCTGTCGCCTACAAAATTGCCGCCATCGGCTAAACTCCTGGTCGAGACCCAAAAAGTTCGCTAAGCTTAGATCGAAGATATATGAATTGGCTTACTAAAATTGCTGATGAGATTGAACAACGCCACCCAGAAGGTGATATTTTAATATCGTCTGGCGGTTCGCCATCAGGTACGTACCATCTTGGTCATCTCCGAGAGCTCATTACAGCTGATGCAATCTTACTGGAGCTACAAAAACGAGGCCGGCAAGCCAAACACATCTATTTTTCTGATGACCTCGATGCGCTTCGTAAGGTACCGGTTAATGTTCCGAGCGACTACGACCAGTATCTTGGCAAATCTTTGTGCGATATTCCCGCGCCTAGTCACCCCGACACATCTTATGCAGACTTCTTCCTGCAAGACCTCATTGATGTCTCAAAAGCACTTGGAATGGAAATTGAATTTATTCAATCGTACAAGAAATATCGCGATGGTTTTTTTGTTTCTGCTATTGAAAAGGCACTTGAGAAATATCAAGAAATTCGAAATGTGCTTGAAACTATTTCTGGTCATAAACTGGGAGATGAATGGTCACCGGTCCAGATTAATGAAGAAGGTTATCTCAAAAAAAGGCAATTTGTGAGCATAGACACCGAGAAAAAAACTATTATATATCTTGATAAAGATGGCCAAAAACAATCAATTGGTTATGACAAAGGGGATGTAAAGCTAGACTGGCGGATTGACTGGCCGGCCCGTTGGTGGTTACTAAATGTCAGTGCCGAACCATTTGGTCGCGATCATGCAACCAAGGGTGGTAGCTTTGACACCGGTGTAGCGCTTGTAAAAGAAGTATTTGAATCGGAGCCGCCGTTACCAGTTCCTTATGACTTCGTAAATCTAGCCGGTGACACCAAAAAAATGAGTGCCAGCAAGGGAACAGGCCTTGACGCGGTAGGGGTTATAAGGGTGCTGCCACCAGAGATAATTCGCTATTTTATGCTTCAGTATCCTCCGGCAAAACGACTCTATTTTGATCCTGAAAACGGTGTTGCACAGCTAATCGACGAATACGCTGAGCTTATAGAAAAGAATCCTAATGACCCAGTCCTTTACTTTGCTCAAAAGAACCAGACACTTGTCATTACTAAGATTCCGTTTTCGCATCTGGTAGCCAGCTATCAAGCTGCCTTGAAGAATCCCGAGAAGACTTTAGAAGTTCTGGAGCGCACAGAGTATGGGCCTGTTGTTCAGGAAAGTAAGGAAGTGCTTAAAGAGGAACTTACATATATTGATCAATGGCTCAAGAATTGGGCGCCTGAGGATATTAAGTTTGAGCTTGCCGAACAAGTTGATCCCAGCAAGTTTAATGAGAACCAAAAACTATTCATGAGCAGTCTTGCTGAGAAAATTGAAAAGGCACCAGAAGGTGCTGATGGTGAATGGTTTCATCATGCTATTTATGAGCTCAAAGATAGCAGTGGGCTCGAACCGAAACAATTATTTAGCACATTGTATGAAGCATTAATAAATAAGGATGCAGGACCACGAGCAGGTTGGTTCCTAAGCATGCTGCCCCGCGACTGGCTCATAAAACGCCTCCGCCTGGAGTCATAGCCAATGACAGATAAAAAGATAAAGCGGATTGTTATATGTGCAAGCGCGGCCTTTTATGAGCACGCAAATCAGGTCGCGAAGCAGTTGAAAAGTAAGGATTTCGAAGCAGTTGTACCAGAAATGGCAACCAAGATGGCTCAAACTGGCAATTATAGCGTTGACGCTGTCAAAACCTGGTACAAAAACCCAGATGATTTTAAACGTAAAGCGCTTCTTATGAAGAATCATTTCAGTGAAGTAGCTGAGGCCGATGCCATACTGGTCGTCAATGATAAAAAACACGACATCGATGGTTATATAGGACCAAATGTACTTATGGAAATGGGCTTAGCATTTTATTTGGACAAACCTATATTTGTGCTTAATACTATAGATAAGAACATGCCGGTTTATGAAGAAGTAAGGGGTATGGACTCAATTATATTAGACGGAGATATTTCAAAGTTATGACCAATAAAGTTATGTTTGCAGCAGGGTGTTTTTGGGGAGTGCAATACTACTTTGACCAAGTTCCTGGCGTCGTAAAGACGACAGTTGGTTACAGTGGTGGTCATACTAAAAATCCTACGTACGAAGATGTTGTTACACACACCACTGGTCATGCTGAGGTCACATTGATTGAGTTCGATCCAGACAAAGTCAGCTTCGAAGTGTTGGTGAAGCAATTCTTTCGAATGCACGATCCAACCCAGATGAACAGGCAAGGGCCAGATATAGGTGATAATTATCGCTCAGCAATTTTCTATTTTAGTGACGAACAAAAAGAAACGGCCGAAAAGCTCAAAACACAACTTCAAGCCAACTTTGATAAGCCTATCGTGACCGAAATTACCAAGGCCTCAGAATTTTATCCAGCCGAAGAATATCATCAAAAATACACCGAAAAAACCGGCCGCGGCTTCTGCCACGTCGACTACGCCCCGGTTACCTAACAAAAACGTTCTTTCTCAGCACTGTCCCCGCTTCAAATATGATAGCTATATATCACATTTGGTCTGCGGAGGTGCCTCCGAAAGAACGTTTTCTGGTTATAAAGTAAATACGTTGCAGAATGCAGACTACTAAAACAACTCCGTAAAAGTTCCAGACAGTGTGGAACCATTGTAGGTGCAGGCTGCCACCAAGTAAGCGGGCATGAAAGAAGATAAAAATCATTGCTAGGTCGTTTAAGCCAATCATGACAGGCCAAAATTTGGATTTCTCGAGCAAGGGCTTGGATTCGTAGGCTAGGAATATAGCCAGGGCACTTACTCCCAGGAGCAGGGCAGTCAGCATCTTTTTGCCTAGATATAGAAGGTCGCTGCCAGGTGGTAAGCCCAGGCCATCGCGAAAGAGAGCATAATTAAGCAGTAACGGGTGGAAAATAATTAGTACTACAACCGCCCAGCCGGTCCATTTGTAGTATGTTTTTAGGTCAAATGCGTTATCGTACTGACGATTTACTGCCGCAGCCACGTAGTGTGTCCACATCAGACTAAAAGCCAGCAGACCCAGCAAAGGAAAGAAGCCGTAAATACTTGAGATCTGCCAATTGTATAGAGTGCCCCAAGCGAAAATGGCGACCGTGACTACCAGTATATTTAGGGTAATGAGACCATAGCCAAGAAGGTTTCGGGTGTTTTGGGAGGGTGTTTTGGTCATTAAGTTCATTCTAGCATGCAGCATTTCATGGTATAGTTGCTTCCATGGCAACTAAGAAAGCAAACACGTCTTCAAAAGCGAAGACATCTGACAAAACAACTAAAGTTACGACCAAGTCCGCCGGTCCCGAGTCACTCAATAGATTAAACGTTTTGCTTGGTTTTTTGCTGCTGATTGAAGCGGTGGCAATTGTGGTGCTATCAAAGACGATGAGCGTGCCTGTTACGACTAACTATCTTTCTCCCGATGCGCTGGCAAGCCAAGCGGTGGGCCACACCGTGTGGGCTCCGGCACTCAAGCATTTATTTGACGTAAATCTGGCATATGCAATTGCAGCGTGTTTAGCGGTCGCTGGTGTGGCCCGCTTGTGGGTCGCTACCAGGTATCGCAAGACGTACGAAACTGACCTTAAGAAGGGCCTTAATAAAGCTCGTCGAGTGGAATTTATCATTGGGGGCGGGCTGATTTTGCTAGTTCTAAGCCTCGTTAATGGTGTCTATGATGTTTCTACGCTCATTGCAATTTTCGCACTCGTGGAAATCCTTGGGTTGTTCTCACTGATTGTTGATGTCCGCAGTGATATACCGGTTAAACAGCCTCGGGTGGCCGGAAAACTCACTGGAGTAGCAGCACTAACACCATGGTTGATAGTGGCCATCTATTTGTTTGGAGCCCAATTGTTCGGCGACCAATCGCTACCTGCGTATATATACTTCCTCGATGGCAGTTTGTTCTTGCTAGCGCTAGCCATGGGAGCTATTCCGTTTATGCAGATGCGCGGCAGAGGTAAATTTGCAGTTCATGTATATTCCGAAAGAGTTTTAATATTGCTCAACTTTGTGCTGGTGACCGCCTTTGCATGGCAGATTTTCTTCGGTATTCTTCGTTAAGAGGCGCTAAGGACAAGGCAGTATGGACATACAAAGTTATATAGAAAAAGAGCGCGCCAAAAGTCTTTCTGATGAGGAAATTAAGTCACGACTTATTGCTGCGGGCTGGAACTCGGAACTCGTAGAACTGGGACTAAAGGGTGATGACATGCCTCCGCTTGCTCCGGGAGCAACACACCCAACAGATACATCAAATAATCAGATTGACTCAGCAAAACCAGTAGCAGTGGTAGAGGCGACCTCACCAAAAAGTTTGGAATATAACATGATGTTTCTTACTCTCTGGCTCAGTGCCTTCGGGGTTTTGTTTATTACCAATGTCTTCTTATTTGGTGGGGGAACAGACAATGGCTTTATCGGATTTGCGCTGACTATTTTGCTTATCTGTTTACCTATATTTTTAATACTATTTATGCGCTTGCGAAAAGCCGAAGAGGCAAATCCTGAACTAAAACATGACCTTTCACGTAAGAAATCTATTCAAAGCACCCAAACAGTGGCATTTATCATTATTTTGATTCATACAATAATTACGGTCTATCAGGTGCTTAATAGTAGCGGAAATATTGGCAGCCAGGTACTTTCGTGGCTACTCACTCTCATAGTTTTTGGCAGTATTTTTGTGTACTACTGGAAAGATACGCATCAATCCGAACGCACAGTCTAAGAGAGCTGCTACAATTAGTGGGCATGAATTATTGGGCAGAACGATCTATACCCTACAAACCTGGGCAAACAACTCCGTTTAAAGTAAGTCGCAGCAAGATTGAGCTGTTTATGCAGTGTCCACGCTGTTTTTGGCTGGACGTGCGGCTCAAAATTAAGCGTCCGAATGGACCACCATTTCAGATAAACAAGGCGATTGATGAACTACTCAAAAAAGAGTTTGATAGTTACCGTCTGAAGGGTGAACCACACCCGTGGATGACTGACAACCAGATAAAAGCAGTACCTATGCAGCACGCCAACCTTAATGATTGGCGGCATAATTTTACAGGGGTAACGACACTCCACGAACCAACAAACTTGCATGTTTTTGGTGCCATTGATGACATCTGGGTCAACCCCGAGGGCGAAGCAATTATTGTGGATTATAAAGCTACTGCCAAAGCCACTGATGTGGGCATTGATGCCGATTGGCAAATGAGCTACAAACGGCAAATGGAAGTATATCAATGGTTAGTACGGCAGAACGGGTTCAAAGTCAGCGATACCGCTTACTTTGTGTATACCAACGGTCGTCTAGACCTGGATGGATTCTTTAACAAAGTTGAATTCCGCACCAAAATTATTCCGTATCAGGGAAATGACAGCTGGATCGAGCCAACATTACTCAAAATGAAAGAAGTTATGGACGGCGACATACCTGCGGTTGGCTCGGCAGCTATGGGTGGAGAGTGTGATTATTGCAGCTATGCTAAACAGCGCACCGAACTAACACTCCAAGCGCTCAACCAGTCTAAAAGTTTGAAAAAAAGCAAAAAAACTGTATAATATATTTATTCAAAAGGTACCATTATGTCGAGTGATACTTCAGCTATGCTATTAAATGAAACGGGTGGTGCTTTAGATAGAGTGGTTGGCTTTGAGACAGAGTATGGTTTTTGTGCTGAATATACAAATAGAGAAGGCGAACAGGTAATATATAGCTTTCCAGAATCGAGCAGTAACCCTCAGGGAATGCCACCATTTAAGTTGAATCAGTTCGACAACTATGGCAACCGAAAGTATATGGATATTGGGCCACATCCTGAATTTAGCACAGCAGAAGAAACTGATTTTTTGGGAGCTGCGCATAGAATCATAATTGGACATCTTGTGGTCGCTAAGATCTGGCGAGAAAACCCACCCTTTGTTAACGGCTTTCAGTCAAAAATACACTTACTAGCAAATAATATTGATCCAAAATTTGAAACTTGGGGATGTCACGAGAATTACTTAGCCCCTCGTCAGTTAGAAAAAGAAAAATATATTACCCCGCTTGCGATACACAACTTAAGCCGAATCGTCTGGGCTGGCAGTGGTGTAGTTTTGCGATCGAGCAGGCAATCTCAATTCAATTTTGGTTTAAGTGAGCGGGCTGATCATATTTGGGATGTGGAGCACTCAGGGACAACCCGGAGTAGGCCCCTAGTAAACTTAAGAGACAATCCTTATGCGGATGAAAAGGAATTTCGGCGTATTCACATAATATGTGGTGATTCGGTGATGAGTCCATTTGCTAACGCGCTAAAAATGGCGAGCACTTCTATTATTTTAAGAGCTTGCGAAATCGGAGTTGATTTTAGCGATTTAATGCCTGCAAATCCGATTAAAGCAATTCGTGAGATATCGCATGATCCAAAACTTCAACAAAAGGTTGAACTTGAAGACGGAAGAAAGTTCTCCGGTATCGATTTGCAGCGTGCAATTCGAGAACGAGCTGTTAAAGCTGCGGGGAAGCGGCACTATATGACTGCACAAGAAAAAGAGTGGGCAGAAAAATGGGGGGAAGTCCTCGATGACCTTAGCGTAGACCCACAGCGCTGTCTTTCCAGAGTAGACTGGGTGCTAAAACGCGCCTCGGTAGAACGTGAACTTGAAAAAGCAGATATGAAAGAACGTTCAACCTTTGATGTTGCCCAAACCAAGGCATTTGATTTTCATCGACTTCTACCTCATGAGGGACTTGGTATGAAACTCCTGAGAAGTGACAAGCAATTTTACGAAGGTTCTCCTAATAATGAGGTATTTGAAGGTAACATGCCTTTACCCGAAAAAACTCGTGCTAAACTTCGCGCAACGTTGCTTCGACGGATACATCAACTTGGTATACTCTCTGGAGCCAGTTGGAATTATCTTGAAATTGACAATGGAAAAGGTGCAACTACTTTAAGCATGGGTGACCCATCTCAATCAGAAAACGAAGAGTTAATGCAAAAACTAGAAGAGTTTGCTAAAGCAGCCTAAGAACTACCTACTGCTTTGGCGTGCATCTATTTACGGGCTATAATGGCTGTATGCTAGATATCCAGTTTATTCGTGAGAATGCGGATAGGGTCAAACAAAACGCTGAGGCCAAAAACATCAAAGTAGATATTGATGCTTTGCTCGCCAAAGATGAACAGCGTCGTGGCTTGCTGCAGCAGATCGAGCCACTAAGACAAGAACGAAACAGCTTGGCCGAGAGCGCCAAAGGCCAAAAGCCAACAGATGAGCAGATTGCCAAAGGCAAAGAATTAAAAGAAAAGGTGACTGCGCTTGAGACCGAGCTACAAACTGTTGAAACAGATTACCAAACACTGCTCAGTGATCTTCCGAATATCATCCCAGAAGATACGCCAATGGGTGGTGAAGAAGCCAATAAAGAAGAAAAAAGGTGGGGCGAAACCACGGAACGTAATTTCCAAGTTCTAGATCATTTGACTTGGGGAGAACAGCATGACGCCATCGATTTTGAACGTGGTGCCAAGGTAGCTGGCAATAAATTTTACTATCTCAAAGGACCATTGGTAAATATGGAGTTAGCTGTATTTCA
>CAZPPF010000012.1:0-21272 GCA_964588395.1 uncultured Candidatus Saccharibacteria bacterium
GGAGACTTCTAAGCTCAAGGTCGTAGGTTCGAGTCCTACCGGGCGTACCATTTTGGTTTCATAGCCTTATCTAAATTCAGCCCCACCAAGGTCAAGTCTGCCAGATCTCCCTCATAGGCTATATAGTTGGCTTGCCAATTGGGTTTAAATTTATTCTTAAACTGCTCAAGACCACGAGCAGAAAAACGGCCAGCACTGAGTGTCTTAGCAATTGTCAAAATTGGTCCCTTGGCACCAGCAAAGGGTACAAAACCCAGATCAAAGAACTGAAGCTTGCCTTCTTCAGCAACAGCCTCAATGGTTTTATACAGCAGATACGGCATAGTGTTATTAGCTTCGGGCAGGTAACGAAGTAGGTCTACTGTAACTGTAACAGGCACCCCAAAACCTGGTAGCTGATTGGTAAATGCCAGTATTTTGCCATGCTCGTTTCGAAGATAGTGCAGCGTACATTTTTGTAAGTATTCCTCATCGAAGTAGCCGAGAGCAAACCCCCTTTCTTCATGACCTGGCTTTGCGAGCCAGGCATCCGATACAACTTTGAGCCGTTTCAAAAACGCAGACGAATGCGGTGGAACAGACTGCTCGTACACATAACCATTCTTTTCTGCCCGATTTCGCTGCCAACGCCACCATTTATCTTTGACAGTAGTTGTTAAGAAATCGTGAATATCGATAACCGCGCTTGAGCCAATTTGTATTGGTTCCAGGCCGGCATTTTTATAGCTCTCTAGGCTCCGCCCATATATTGGTAAAAAGCAAACTTTCAGGCGACGGCTTTTGGCCCAGCTAATAAATTCGTCAAGTAGCACGTTTGGATCTTGTGAAATTGGATCCGCTAAAGTAAAGGCAATTGGGCCAACTTTTTTATATGCTATAAAGCCCTGACCATTCATTTGCCAAAAATATTCTTTGTCACTGGGCCAAAGTTTAAAAAAGTCCTCTGGTGAGTTCGAGTATAGTTTCAAAAGATTCTCAAGGCGATTTATGTCTTGCTGAGTTGAGGGTTCTGCTTTGTACGGTCTAAAAAGAATCCAAAGAATGCTACCTATACTGACGACTAAAAATGCCGAAATAGTATGGGCAAGCAGCACACTCCTCTGATGTGAGTGTACGGCTATATCACTCGCAGCAACGTATTTGTAAAAGTTGTGAAACGTTCGACCCACCACCTCAGCAATGCGGCTATCACGATCTAGAGACAACAGAGCCGCCAAAGCTGCAAGTAGCAATGCGCTAACCATAAAATAAAGATCGCGTATCCTTACCTGCCAAGTCATTGGAATCACCCCTCGGTCAAAATCGTCGCGCAATACAAATAGTAAACAAAATGTTGCAAAGTACAGCGACATCAATCCGGGATTGGGCGAAACAACGGAATACTTAAGTGTTTCTAGCCCGGTTATTATCAAAAAGATCTGCCGCGCCCGTAATTCACCTCGGGCAAGGTGACGACTTAGATACAGCATAACGACGCCTATTATTACACCATGCTGTGCTAGCCAAGCGCTGTCGCCTGCAAAATAGAGACCCTTTATTTTTCCAAGCAAATGGATATGCGCGAGGCTGATCAGAATTGCGAGTATCCCATTAAAAAATGCCCAGACAGCAGCAGCATTTCTGACAAACTTGCCTTCTTTACTACTCACAAGAAATTCATTTTCTTTCAGAAAGTCTCTACAAAACCAAGCCAACCAAACGATCAGAATTGTTTGATAGATGTACTGCGAAACAGTATTAAACTGTTGCTTATCTGCTAACTGGCTAAGAAATAAAATGCCGTAGCCAATTTGAAATATGGCAAAACTTATCGAAACTAATCTTTTCCTGAGCCAGGCGTCGTATACAGCAATTACAAAAAAAGCACCAGCAGTAATAACTGTTTCAACGGCGTGTACAAAAAAACTGAGTGAAAAATATTCAGTACAAACATTGCCTACCACACGGCACGTAGTAGGCAGAAGCGGATCTAAAAACATTCCGATGCCAATAGCTACCAGTAACCAGCAAACAAGCTTGTCCTTTCGGAGCTTAAAAAGAACGTAGGCCATCAACAGTACGAGCAGGCTGCCTAGCACATCACCGGTTCGAAACAACCAAGAAAAAGGTTGGATGGATGCTTCGTACTGACTGATTAATGAATTCCTGTACGTAAGTAGGTTATTAAGGTGTGGAGCCCACAGCCAGGAAGTAGCCAAACCAAGAAGTAGCAGTTGCCACGCAATTATATAGCGGCGCCGTCTTACATCACTTGCGCTAAACATACATAGAGTTTAACGTGTGAATCCCCGCAAAGACTATTTATTTTGTTGTTCTACAGGGGTAATTCAGGTATAATCTCGGGGTTATGGCGGACGTAGCTCAGCAGGTAGAGCGTCGGGTTGTGGTCCCGAATGTCGCGGGTTCGAGCCCCGTCGTTCGCCCCAGATTTATACTATGTGTTGATGAACAATAGTTAGTAGCTCGCTGTAGCGACTGGCTAGAAACCAGATGTCAAATGCCAGTAGACTCAGGAAAATTATTCTCTCTCCTCCTTTGCCAGTAGTAATTCGCAAAGATTTTACCGGTGGCAGACCAAACTTGATTGGAATAGGCAGCAGCCACGGCACACCTTCCTTTGTAAATGTATCCATAACAAGATGGCTCAGCATGCCAATAATAAACGCCCACCACACCAAGCCAATGTTCACATGTGGCATGATGGGGTGAAGAAAAATAAGTAGTAGCTTAGCGAGAAATCCAAATAGTAGAACGCCTAGTAACGAATGGGTAATAAACCGGTGTCCACCCAGCATTTTGTCAAAAAATCTGCCAAAGATCTTACCAACTGGCAAATTGCGCCAAAAAGGCGCGGTGGGTTGGTCTATATCTGGAACAATGCCACCTATTTGATTTGCTAGTAAAGCTACCAGTACCGTAGCCAGTGTTACCTGACCAATTGGGTTTAGTAAGACAACAATGCCGAGTGCCGTTAGTGCACCTAAATCATGAGTACGTGCGGTCATTGGTTCTTATTGTAGCAAGACGTATATGCTTATCGTCCAAAAACAGGGGCGGAAAGCCAATTTCAATGCTATACTAAAAGTAGGAAATTGAGGGGAGATTGTTATTACGATGTTGAAAAAGATTGCCAATTTTTTTAAGGAATATCGCCAGTTTGGTCTGGTCATTGTTTCTATCGTTATAGGACTCGTGCTTGATCTTATAGGCAAAGATGTGGCCGCACATTGGGTTTTGGGCCTGAGTGCAGCGGCTAATGTAGTTCCCTTGCTCTGGGACATGATTCAAGATCTTAGGACGGGCACATATGGTGTAGATATATTGGCGGCCACTGCAATTATTACAGCCGTCATAATGCATGAATACTGGGCGGCGATGGTTATTGTACTAATGCTCACTGGTGGTGAAGCACTCGAAGATTATGCCCAGCGCCGGGCCAAGACAGAACTAACTTCCCTACTCGAGCGAGCCCCGCTCAAAGCACACTTAGTTCGCGGACGTAAAACACTTGATGTCCGGGTTAGCGAAATCAGGACGAGTGATAAAATTATCATTAAACCTGGTGAAGTGGTGCCAGTTGACGCCGTTATTGTGGAGGGTACTGCTAGTTTTGATGAATCCAGCCTAACGGGCGAAAGTGTACCGCTGGCCAAACAAGCTGGCGATGAGCTGCTCAGTGGTTCTATAAACCTCGACGGGGCTATCACCGCCAAAGCTCTCAGGTCGGCCAAGGACAGTCAGTATGAACAAATTATAAAACTCGTTAAGTCTGCCTCCAGCAGCAAAGCACCTTTCGTCCGTTTGGCCGACCGCTACGCGGTTCCGTTTACGCTGATTGCTTTTATTATTGCGGGGGCCGCCTGGGCTATCAGCGGTGAGTCCATCCGCTTCTTGGAAGTCTTGGTTGTCGCTACTCCCTGTCCGCTTATTTTGGGTGCCCCTATTGCTCTTATCTCTGGCATGAGCCGAGCTGCCAAAAAGGGTGTCATTATCAAAACTGGCTCGGCGTTAGAAAGATTGGCAGCTGTAAGGACCATAGGCTTCGACAAGACTGGCACACTTACTCGGGGCAAACTTATAGTCGATAGAATCAAGGCCTACGGTCAGACCAGCGAACACCAAGTACTTGAACTTGCCGCCGCTTTGGAACAAAACTCAAATCATATACTCGCTAAAGCTGTTGTAGAAGCCGCCCGAGAAAAAGGGATCAAATTTAGTAAAGCTAAGCACGTCCATGAAGAGCCAGGTAAAGGTTTGTCGGCTACTTTAAAAGGTAAGCATGTACTCGTGGGCCGTTTGTCGTTTATGGAAGATCACGAAGTAACACTTCATAAAAACTTTAAGCCAGAGGATGTTCAACAAACTGCCGCTTTTGTAGCTGTAGATCAAGAATTGGCGGGTATCATTAGTTTCAAGGATGAACTTCGACCGGAAAGTCAGGAAACACTGGACGGCCTCCGTGAGCTTGGTATCAAAAACTTTCTCATGATTACCGGTGATAACCAAGCAGTGGCTGAGAATATTGCAGGGACGCTTGAGATTAATAATGTACTGGCCAACGCCCTGCCGGCCGATAAATTAGAGGCTATGGAAGAAATTAAACCACGGCCTGTGGCCTTCGTAGGAGATGGTGTGAATGATGCGCCAGTGTTGGCAGCCTCGGACGTGGGCATTGCTCTAGGAGCTCGTGGCTCAACTGCAGCCAGTGAGTCAGCCGATGTAGTAATACTGATGGACAATCTAAGTAAAGTTACCAGTAGTGTAGCTGTTGCTAAGCGCACACTATTCATTGCCAAGCAAAGTATATTGGTCGGCATCTTTATAAGTATTGGTTTGATGTTTATCTTTGCCACCGGAAAGTTTAAGCCAGTCTATGGAGCCGCTATTCAAGAAGTTGTTGATGTAATCGTTATCTTTAATGCCTTGCGAGCCCATGGTCCCTGGAGTAAGCCGGACACGCTTTAATACACGATTTGCAAAGACATTAGCACAGCTACTGTCACTAGTGGTATAAGCAAATTATCGAGTCCAAAGGGCGCGACTGCTTCGGTGGCCGCCGTAAGAAGGGGCAGAAATATAATAATTGGCCACATGCTTTCAAAGCCGGCTGGAGCAAATATTACTACCCAGCCCATAATCACTACTGAAACCAGGGCGAAGGCCAGAGATCCCTCTAGACTTTTCTGATTTCCAAACACGGTAAATTTGTGTTTGCCATACTTTTTTCCTATCAGTGCAGCTGCAGAATCCGCAAGTGCCAGCTCAAGCATCGCAGCAGCAAATATCCATTTCGAAGGATATAGTAACGCACAACCAATGATGCCGAGAGGAAAGAAAATTTCTCCTCCAGATATTCTATCCACCTGACTGATGCCCTTAAAAATCCGGAATTTACGAGCCATGGCAGCCAAGATCAAAAACAAAACCTCTATACCGATAATTACCCGGTAGGCTACAAAAAACGGCCAAACTGCGGCCGCTATACCGTGAGACATATGAACGAGTTTGCGTGAAACTTCAGGAGATGGATTCTTTTTAGAATACTTCAGTAAACCTTCGGCGAAAATAAGCACAACAAAAGCAAATAGGATGCTCGCGGCAAACTGTAACATAGCAATTATTGTACTCTAGAATCGAAACTTTACAGAAAATGGTCGGGGTGAGAGGACTTGAACCTCCGACCTCTCGGTCCCAAACCGAGCGCGCTAGCCAACTGCGCCACACCCCGAAAATACCGAGCTATTATATCAGTCTACACCTCTGTTGTATATGCGTAATCGTAGTAATCTGGTCGGGGTGAGAGGACTTGAACCTCCGACCTCGTCGTCCCGAACGACGCGCGCTAGCCAACTGCGCCACACCCCGATACCTTGATGGAACTCGACTATATTCTACCTGATAGCCTAAACGCTTCAAAAGCTGCCTTGGCAGAAGTTATCGCATCGTGAAATGGGTTGTGCGGAAGCAAATTTTCTTGAGCCATTTCACTACGCAATTTAGCTTTGATCGAAGAAACGTCTCCAGCTTGGATTATCAAAGAAAATAGGTCAAGAATTGGAAATGGATGCTGCCAATAACGTTCCTCTAAATTTTCTTCCTGGCATTGAATCAGAAATCGGTACTCAACCGGATAACCATTACTGACCAAAACATAATCACTTGCTGACTCGGCAGGCAAAAACCACTTCCAAAAAGCCTCGCGTAAATCATTATGGTTGCGATGCGTAATTGTCATATCTTTAATAGCAGGTAGAACGTTTTTCTCCACCCAAGGGTCAACTTGTCCGATAATTTTGGTTCGACCCGTAAATTGATCCAGGATTTTTCCTTTGGCATCCATGACCACAGCCCCCACAGCAAACGCATCGCCATGCAAACCATTGGTTTCAAGGTCAAAACACAGTATCTTAGTCTTTTCGCTCAGTGGTGGAGTTTTTGCTTGCTTTGATATCATCTGCTTACCGCGTTTGCCTAATCATATCTTTACTCATCTTGTTGGGAACCTTCATTATTACGCAATTGCCTCAATATTCAACTACGGGCTTATGGGGCTCGGCTGTGTCTTCTGAAAGTTTTTTCAGCATGTCAATAAGCTCATAGGTGACGGTCTTTTGATCCGTTTGTTCAAACTCCAGACTATAGTCCTCCACTTCTACCCAGGGCAACCAAGTATCAGAATCTTTACCGCGGCGGACCTCAACTTTTTCATTCCGAGAATATAAGACAGGACCCGTCCCATGAATATGTTCCCATTTGTGATCGTGCTGGCCTCGTTCAAGCCATGATTCCGACAATACAACGCGGGTACAATCTTGCCAAACAAAGTATTCTTTAATAGCAAGGTGTCGCCCAAATTCTGCAGTCGACGATATCTGATTTGAAATAATGTGCAACGTTTTTCCCACACCCGTATAGTTTTTTACTCCGAAAAGAACAAAAGACTCACTATCGCCTTCCCAAATATGATGAAACGAATGTCGTGTCCCATCCTGAAAACCGAGACCTTCAACCTTTCGTATCTGCTCTGCTAATGTCTCCGCAGCCTCCCACTTATCTAATGCCTCAAGTAACTCAAGTTCAGCTTCCGGAAAGTCTGGCACAATTATCTCACTAATTGCTTCCTCTGGACGTTCAAATTCAGAAAATTCAGAAGAGGACATATACTTTATTTTGCAAACTCTATGGCGCGAGTTTCGCGAATGACATTGACCTTGATAGTACCAGGATATTGCATGGTACTTTCAATCTTGGTAGCAATGTCGCGAGCCAGTTTAATTGCCGACAGATCATCGATATCACCTGGTTTTACAAACACACGAACCTCACGACCTGCGCTAATTGCGTACGATTTTTCGATACCAGAAAAGCTATTGGCCACATTTTCGAGATCTTTCATGCGTTCTGCAAAGTTCTCGGCACTAATGTTGCGAGCACCTGGACGTGATGCACTAATGGCGTCAACCACACGCACAATTAAAGCCTCGGTGGTGGTTGCTTCCATATCGTCATGGTGCGCTTCGGCTGCATGAGCAACTTCCTCTGGCACACCGTACTTACGCAAAATTTCGCCACTAATGTGGTGGTGCTTGCCTTCAATTTTATGCGTTAAGGCTTTACCTAAGTCATGGACTAATGCAGCATACTTAGCGGTCTTAACATTGGCGCCAACTTCCTCGGCAATGATACCGGCAATGTGCGCCATTTCGGTACTGTGTTTCAGCACATTTTGACCGTAGCTGGTACGGAACTTCAGTTCACCAAGATACTGTAAGACTTCTTTAGGAATACCAATAATGCCCACTTCTCGAGCGGCGTCTTCGCCAGCTCTCACTACTTCTTTCTGGACTTCCTTTTGGGCCTTTTCTACTACTTCTTCAATGCGACCGGGGTGAACCCGACCGTCCTTTAGAAGCATCTCGAGTGCTTGTCGTGCAATTTCACGGCGCACTGGGTCAAACGAGCTCAAGATAATCATACCTGGTGTGTCATCAACCATAATGTCTACACCGGTTGCACGTTGCAAGGCTTGGATGTTACGACCTTCCTTACCGATAATGCGACCCTTCATTTCTTCATCGTCGAGCTTGACGGCTGTAACAGTACGCTCCGCAGTAACTTCGCTAGCCATGCGTTCCATGGCGCCCACCAAAATTGCGCCAGCTTTTTCTTCTGCATTTTCTTCGGCTTCGTTTTGTAATTTGGAAACTAAACCAAGTAGATCATTCTTAATATCTCGCTCAGTCATTTGCATGAGCTTTTCAGCGGCATCTGCTTTAGTCAGCTTGGCAATTTTCTCAAGCTTTTCTTGTTGCTTAGAGCGAATATCACGAATTTCATTTTTGAGTGATTCAACTTCGTCCTCGCCTTTACGTAAGGCTTCGGTACGTTTATCGAGATCGTCCAGCTTTTTATCAAGTGATTCCTCACGACTCAGTAGGCGCTGCTCGATGTCTTTATACTCTTTACGACGTGTTTGATCTTCTTTGCGCGCCTCATCTACAAGTTTTGTGGCTTCGGCTCGCGCTTCTTCCATTTGTTTTTCGGCTTCTTTTTTGGCCTTTTTGAGTTCTTTTTCGGCTGCTTCCTCCGCTGAACCGAGACGTTTTTGGTTAACGACTGCACCGCCGCCAAAACCAATTCCAATACCAACCAAAGCTAGAACTATGGTTAATGGTTCCATATATATCCTTCCTATCGTGCAGATTGGATGGTTACATCACTATCACTTCATTAGTAACTATAGAGCCAATCTGAAAATCGAATGTATTTAGTAATTTCAGCTATAGGACTTCAGCTCTCAAAACGTCTGTAAATCCTGTTTAAATAATACGACGCTCAGGACAATTCCACAACTATTTGCGCGGTTTGGTAATGTTAGCCTCGGCACCATACTCGGGCATCGCGATTTTTTCGTTTTCATTATTTTGGAGACGTTTTGTGGCTTTTGATATCCAGTCATCGCCCGTATCGCTTACAATTGGCAAATCTAAGCTATAGGCCAGGCTATTGCCTACTGTCAGCCCAATTCGTAGCCCGGTAAAACTTCCCGGCCCTTTATAACAAATAATTCCCTCAAGGTCTTTCCACTTCTTCTTTTGCGACTTCAGAAGTGCCTCAATTTTTATATGAATGGTTTGTGACAGTTCGCGGTGAGCTTCCCACTTCTCATATGCTAGCTCCGTTTCATTATCGAACAGGCCAATCTCGGCCTCGGATTTATCGGTTCGAATAGTTAGCAGTAACATTAGGTAAGCTCTCTTAACAAATATTTCAGTTTTTCAGGACATACAAACCGTAAATCACGCGTAGTTTCGCCCGTGGTTTTAATGGTTATCGACAGTCTTTCGTGCGGCAGAACACCCGCTACAGCATCAGCCCATTCTATGACCACTACACCAGCAGGATTGTGAATGGCTTCCTGTAATTCGTGCTGCATAATGCCAGCTTCCTGCAAACGATAAAAATCAAAGTGGTACATTGTCAGCTCTTGGCTGTAATATTCACGGCTTAACGTAAAAGTTGGACTCGCTACCTTATCTAAACTACCCATTCCTCGCGCTAACCCGCGCACAAAAGCAGTTTTACCGCCACCAAGATCACTGACTAGTTCAATAACTTCGCCACCTTTAAGCTGCTTGCCGAGCTTGGCGGCCAAGTCCTCGGTTTCTTCTGAGCTTGCTGAATGCGTTTGCCATGTCTTGTCGATACTCATATGCTGCGTATAGTAACGCGGATGCCCCAACGCCGACAAGGATAGGCAAATGAAGTGGCGATTCTTCTTCATCACTGCCGCTTGCTTGACCAGAAGATTTCTTAGTAGCTTTCGAGCTTGCTTTCTTGGCAGCAGCTGGCACTTTGGCTTTTGCCTTAGTTTTGGGAGAAGCTTTTTTAACCGTTTTAGCGGCAGTAGTAACTAGTGGCGGTGCCACATAGATATTGGCCGTAGCGGGCGTAGGGGTATCAGTCCAGACCCATGTACCGTCAATCAGGGCCCAAGCTTGCCCTTCAGGTGCATCTTTGTACGGGTCGGTCACCGCAATTACTTGGTCATTTGGATCTAATATATGTACTTGGCCAGCACTATTTGCCAAAGTCAGCGACGAATTGCCACTGCTAAATATGCGATATTCATGTGGCCCGATACTGCCAGAGGGGATGGTGTAGCTGTATGCATAGGTACTGCCAGCTTCAATTTTGTAGCCTGTCAGATCAACGGCCTGATCGCCCGGATTGTAAAGCTCCACATACTCGTCTTCTTCATCAGTCTGGGGGCTAGCAGGGTTTGGTAGAAGCTCTGTAATCTGCAGGTTTGCCGTTTGTCCTATTGGCGTGGAATCTGCCTGCTGATCAAGTACTTGCGACGAAGCCGCAAATTCTGTTGGTTGTGCGCTGGAGTTAGCGGTTGTAACGGTGGCATTATCGAGACCGGGCGTTGGATTTGCCCAGCGCCAACCGTCGTCAAACCTCGCCCAGCTTTGACCCTCTGGCGCATCTTTGTATTGAAAGGTTTGAATAGCTTCAAAGTTGCCGGATGTATTGAGCCTACCAAAACTTATAGTGTTGGTATCGCTATTTTTTAAACTGAGAGCCTTGGTAGTCTCACCATTACTGAATTGGTTATAAACCGGCAGTTCCTCAGGATTCACAAACACATCGGCGCCAAACTGATACAAGCTACCGTTTACTGAGACAGCGCAAGCAGCCAAATTTACCGGCTTATCAGTCAGGCTTCTCAGCTCAAGCCATTCATTACCCGCATCATCGCCCACCGGGTTTGGCAACAGCTCATTAATGACAATACTGGCACAATCGTCGGGTACTGCTTGGGTTGCTGGTGGTAGAGTAGTAGATAGTGCAGCGGTTAGCTTATTGGCACTGCCTATGCTAGGCGAGTAGGTCGGCTTCCAGCCACTGGAAAATTTAGCGTAACTTTGACCACCCAAAAGTACTGGTTGTGTAAGTTTGGTGCCACTGGTCGTGAGTGGCTCAGCGATATTGGCGTAATAACTAGCGGAAATAAACTGAAAGTCACTTGGGTTATCCGAGGCAAGAGGAATTGCAACAGCTTGGCTTTGCTGATCAATGACGTTTTGAATTGGGACAAGTCCGCTGCTAGTTGATAAATCGCCTGCAGCGATACGATATAACTGATTGTTTATTTGTAATGGACAATCCTGGTCAACATTTGCACCAGTCGATTTGAGAATTTCTATAGCCGGTGTAAGGTCCTTACCAGAGTCGTCAATCGCAAAGGGTTGGATTTCGTTAAGAGCTAGCCCCATGCAAGCATGATTATTAATAACAAAATCAGTGGCACTATTGCCGGTGTCAACAAAGCTACCATCACCGAGTTGCTGACGCACGATTGAGGCACCAGGACTATGCTTAGGTGCAACTGTCCCAGTGAAACCAGCTTTTGTGATAGTTCCCCAGTTCACTTCATCAAGTACGGTGCTGGATTTTATCAGCTGAAGCGTGCCTCCATCGTCTGCGAAGGCCAGTCCAGATGGAAAGGCTGCTAGTGTTGGATTGGCCACTTGTAAACCTGATCCTACAAAGGCACTAGCCATATGAGCTGGCAAACTCCCATTTAAACTAATAGTTTTTGAATTGGCGGTTCCACCGGCGGTTATGTACTTTATGATTATTCCGCTTAGGTTGATTGGGGCAGCGGTGTTATTGGCAAAGACTACGGCATCCTCGGTGGCACTATTGAGTCCAGTTGATTGAACCTCGATAATGCATAGTTCGCAGGCAGAGGTAGCTGCCAAAGAATTTCGCGGAAAGACCGCCCAAAAGAGCCCTGCCACTATTACTAGCGCCGCACACAAATAGCATACCCGCTTCCAACTCACTCTACTCATGCGCGCCATTGTAAAAGCCAGGCTGTGCTCATGCAATAATGCTCACGGTTTATTCATCAAAAATTCATTTTTCTACTACTATAACGGGGAAGAATTTCTGTTGTGCGTTATACTTAAGGTTATGTTACAGCTGAGTAAGGCTATTTTGGGAAGGCCGGTTATGAGTTTGCGTACTGGTGGGCAGGTTGCCGTGGTTGCTGGAACCATTATTAACCCTAATAATCTCAAAATTGAGGGCTTGTACTGTCAGGATTCAATCAACAAGAAGCAGCAGTTAGTGCTTTTGTATCAGGATATTCGTGACGTGATCGCACAAGGTGTGGTAGTTAACGACCATGATGTTTTAACTGACCCCGATGAATTAATTCGCCTAAAAGATACGATGAAGCTCGGTTTTGAACTACTTGGTAAACAGGTCGTGTCAAACAGCAAGCGCAAGCTCGGAAAAGTAAATGATTATGCTTTTGAACCCAGCACCATGTTCGTTCAAAAACTGTACGTTTCTCAGTCGTTGCTTAAAAACCTCAGCACTGGTGGGCTTAGTGTTGACCGTAATCAAATTGTTGAGATAACTAACCGAAAAATCGTTGTTCAAGATCCGCTTCAGGGTGTTCCAGCCACCGCAGTAAGTGCCGTCTAGCTTTCCTGAAGGGCAGTTTTGATGTCGCCGTAATTATAGCCTTGGCGAACAAGATATTGCATAAGCTTGAGATCATCCTGATACCGCGTTTGCTTACGCTTGCGTGCAATTAAATCTTTTAGAACTTCAAGTTCATCAGTTTTGTCTTCTTCTAATATTTCTTTAATAATTTCATCGGCTACTCGTTTTTGCCGGAGCTCTTGCTGTAAGCGACGTTTGCTAGTGGCTTTGAGCAATCGACGATTCGAAACCCAAGCCTCGGCAAAAGTCTTATCATTAGCATAACCACTTTCACTTAACCTGTTAAGTATTATCTGGACGACATCAGGGTCGTAATCTTTGCGCTTTAAGTAATCTTCTAGCTCCCATTGGCTTCGCTGCCTGCGAGCGATCAAATTTAGCGCTCGGTCGTAAGCTTTGTCGAGCACTGCTCGTTGTTTCAAATCTTCTAGTTCTTCAGGTGTAAACTCTTTGCCAATTCTAAGGCCGGTATTTAAAAGCTCCGCTTCACCAAGCGAAAAAACATATTTGTCGTCAACATAAATTGAGTAACGATCTTGTCTCTTTACCTGCTGTTTTATGTCGGTTACTCTCACTGCTCAACCACAATAAACGAACCCTCTGCTAGCCTCGTAATTGTCGCGTTGGGTTCAATCGCTAATCGTAAATCTTGTTCAGCCTTTTCCCAGTCGATTGGACCTCGCGGATCGTCATCGCCATAGTTGGATCCAAAGTGAACAATCACATTCAGCGGAACAATACCAGCACCATCAATAACTTCCCGCATACCAGGAGACCACCCCTTCACAGAGAGATAATTAGCGCCTGCTGAGCTACCAACAACTACCTTATCTTTAAAATGGTCTGCTATGTTTTTATACTTCGACAAAGTACCTTTGAGCATATGAGTCGTTCCCCCATGAAGATATACGATATCGCACTCGTTAAGTTCATCTAGGAAGTTATCAAGAGAGGCTAACTTGCATTCTGCATCTTCTCCAAATGCAATTTTAAAGTGTGGCACAAAAAGTTCGAATTTTTTGTTCCAATCGCTTAAGGACTGCGAGAAGAAACAAGATAAAACACGAAACGGCCGTTCGCTCTTAGTGCTTCCTATTTCTGTAGCTAAGGCACTCCAGTATTCAGGGAACTTGCGGTCCTTGCCGCCCGCTAGAATATACTTTGACACTTGGCTATTCCTCTTTGGCGGCGGCTTCGGTGACCTTTTTAGAAATTTCCTCTAAAACTTTTGGATTCTTTTCTAGATAAACTTTGGCAGCTTCGCGGCCCTGAGAGATTTTCTCGCCCTTATAGGCAAACCAAGCACCGGATTTTTCAACAATTCCTTTTTCTACAGCCAGATCAAGCACATCGCCAGATTTGGAAATGCCTTGGTTATACATAATGTCGAACTCAGCTTGGCGGAATGGTGGTGCAATCTTGTTTTTGACCACCTTCACGCGGGTGCGGTTACCGATGACTTCTTCACCCTGCTTAATCTGAGCAATGCGACGAATGTCCATGCGTACTGATGAGTAGAACTTAAGCGCGTTTCCACCGGTTGTTGTTTCAGGGTTACCAAACATTACCCCAATCTTCATACGAATCTGGTTGATGAAGATTACGGTGGTATGCGAACGGCTAATCACACCGGTCAGTTTGCGAAGTGCTTGGCTCATCAGGCGAGCTTGTAAGCCCATATGGCTGTCACCCATTTCGCCCTCGATTTCAGCTCGTGGCACTAATGCGGCCACGGAGTCTACCACGATCAAATCAACTGCATTAGAACGCACCAAGGTTTCGGTAATTTCCAGCGCTTGCTCGCCGTTATCGGGCTGTGATAGTAAAAGGTTCTCTACATCCACGCCAATACGTTTGGCATAACCCGGATCAAGTGCGTGTTCAGCGTCAATAAAAGCTGCTGTGCCGCCACGCCTTTGCACCTCAGCGATGGCGTGTAGTGTCAAAGTTGTTTTGCCTGAGCTTTCTGGACCATAAATCTCAACTATGCGGCCTTTTGGAATACCGCCACCCAGTGCAATATCAAGGCTAATGCTGCCTGTGGGTGTTGTATCAACATGAGCCTTGTAGCCCTCGCCCAACTTCATAATTGAGCCTTTACCGAACTGCTTCTCAATGGAATCCAAAGCTAGCCCCAGAGCCTTGTTCTTGCCCTCAGTTGCCGCGGTTGTTTTGCTGTCTGCCATACCTTCTCCCCTCTGTAAATTAGCTTTCATGGTCCACCGGTTCTTGCTTCTCATTATAGCAAAATCTAGCGAATCATGTTGATACAGTCTGCATTTTATCGCACCCTTCTTATGCTAAAATGAAAATAACATGAATTTGTCAAAAACTAGGGGGCAAGCAATGCTTATGGCTTTCCTATATAATGTGGGGCAACAATCATGCGTATATCTGATGCATTAGTCGAAAAACTGCTCAAACACAACAAAGTCAGCGAAGAACAAATCAAAGGCTTGCACGAGCAGGAGAAAACCGAAAAAAAACCGCTTCAAGATTTGGTAATTAAGAACAATCTGCTGAGCGAAAAAGAGCTCACCAAACTGTATGCTGGCGAGGTAGATGTTCCGTTTGTAGAGCTCAATGCCAAGGAAATAAAGCGCGAGGTTCTAAAACTAGTCCCCGAACGAATTGCTAGGCAATATAAGGTTGTGTTATTCGGTGTGGAAGATGATGGCAGCAAAATGCTCGCCATGGAAGACCCTGACGATATTCAGGCAATTAACTTTCTCCAGAAGCAGCTTGGCACCGATATCAAAATACACGTGGCAACCGCTAGTAATATCCAGGCTGCCCTTGATCAATATCGTGGCAACATTAGTAGTGAATTAACCAAAGTTATCTCGCCCGAAGACCAAGCCGAAGAAACCGACGAAGAGGTTGATGAAGAAGATCTAGCCGAAGATTCGCCCATCGCTCAAACTGTGAACCTCATTATTGAGTATGCCGTTACCCAAAGCGCCAGTGACATACACATAGAACCGCGCGAAAACTACGTATTAGTTCGCTACCGAGTGGATGGTGTATTAAAAGAAGCTAATAAATTACCCAAGAAGGTCCTTGGCGCCCTGGTTTCACGTATTAAAATTCTTTCAAACCTCAAGATTGACGAACGACGAGCACCCCAAGATGGTCGCTTCAAGATACAAATTGGAAGTCGGATTTATGCGCTACGCGTATCAACCCTGCCAACGGTAGATGGCGAAAAGGTAGTCATGCGTATTCTGGATGAATCCTCGGGAGCAGCTACGCTTGAAGAGCTGGGTTACTGGGGCGCTGCGCTCCAGACGGTTAATAAGGCTATCGTCCAACCCCATGGCATGATCTTGGTAACTGGTCCAACTGGCTCAGGTAAATCAACCAGTTTGTTTAGTGTGTTGAGTGTATTAAACAAACCCACCGTTAATATCTCCACTGTCGAGGATCCGGTTGAATACCGTATTCCCGGAACAAATCAAACCCAGGTTAACCCTGCGGCTGGCATGACGTTTGTAAACGGCCTCAGGGCACTACTACGTCAAGACCCCAATATTCTCATGGTTGGTGAGATTCGCGATGGCGAGACAGCTAACCTAGCAGTTCAGGCAGCGCTAACAGGACACTTGGTGTTTTCTACCCTACACACCAACAATGCCGCTACTTGTTTGCCTCGTCTTCTCGACATGGGGATAGAACCATTCTTGATTGCCAGCACCGTACGTGCTGTTGTAGGCCAGCGTTTGGTAAGAAAACTTTGTGTAGATTGTCGTGACTCATATGAACCTGATGAAGCTGTTCTGAAACAGCTCGGCGAAATATTCCGCACCAACGAATCAGCCACAATGAAACGAGTTCATGAGCTTGAAGTAGCCGCACTCGAGGGTGGTATTGGTAAAACCAACACTTCAAAGACAAACAAATCCTCGCCAGCAGAGCTCAGTACCAATGAAACAAAAATTATGCGGCTGTGGCGCGTACATGACGGCGGTTGCGAAAACTGCGGCCACATTGGTTATAAGGGGCGGATGGGTATATATGAAGTACTCGACAGCACTCCTGATATTCAAAAACTTATTGTTAGTAATGCAACCAGTGACACCATTCAACAAGAAGCAATCAAAGGTGGCATGGTAACCATGCAAGTTGATGGATTTATAAAAGCCCTGCGTGGACAAACAACTATCGAAGAAATTCTTCGTGTAACCTCAGAGAAGTAATATGCGATTTGCTTATACTGCGACAAACAAAGATGAAAAAACTATTTCTGGAGTAGCCGAAGCCTCTAGTAAAGAAGTACTGGTCGCGACCTTGAACAAGCAAGGACTTCATCCCATTATTATCAAAGTTGCGAGTGACAAAGCCGGCGGTTTAGCGTTTCTAAAGCGCAAGAAAAAGGTCAAGCTCAAAGATCTGGTAGTCTTCACTCGCCAACTTTCTACGATGATCTCTGCAGGAGTTCCCTTAACACGCTGCTTATCAACATTACAAAGTCAATCAGATAGTAAGTATTTCCAGCAGGTTATTGCGGGCATTACAAAAGACGTGGAGGGTGGAGCACCCCTGGCAGACGCCTTTGAGAAGTACCCCAATGTGTTTTCCGAAGTGTATATCAACATGGTTCGAGCCGGTGAAGCCGGTGGTATTTTAGATGAAATATTGAAACGCTTATCTGCCCAGGTTGAACAAGATGCCAGTATGCGCAAAAAAATTAAAAGTGCTATGGCTTATCCGGTAGTCATTTTAACGATTACCATTATTGCCTTCTTTGGCATTATGCTGTTTGTAATTCCAAAAATCGCTAAGATTCTAACCAATCTTGGTGGACCAGACGCTAAGTTGCCAATCTATACACAAGCATTGCTAAATATTAGTAATTTTTTGGTGTCGTCCAGTATTATTCGGAGCATACCAATATTAAGCGCAATTCCCGGCTTAAACCAGCTACCAAACGCCGTTTTTATTGCTGCCGCACTGTTTATTGGCTCGATATTCTTAAGGCGTTACATAAAAACACCCAAAGGCAAATATAAGTTTCACTCCTTGCTGCTTAGAGCTCCGGTGCTCAAAACCATTATTGTAAAGGTGGCTGTTGCTCGTTTTTCTCGGACTTTTGCCTCTCTTATGTCAGCTGGTGTCGGGGTATTAGATGCTCTAGAAGTAACGGGCGGTGCAATTGGCAATAAAGTCCTGCAAAGCGAGCTGGAAGAAGCAGCTAAGGAAGTGAAAAATGGCAAGCAGTTGTCGGAACCTCTGAGTAAAAGTAAGTTCTTCCCACCCATAGTTAGTCAGATGCTCGCAGTGGGTGAAGAAACAGGTCAAATAGATACCATACTAGTTAAAGTTGCAGATTTTTATGAAGAAGAGGTAGAAACTATGATTGATGGGCTGAGCTCATTAATTGAGCCTCTGATGATCATTGTCTTAGGCAGTATTGTAGGCCTGATTGCTGCCAGTGTAATGGGTCCTATTGCCAGTTTAAGCAAAAATATTGGTAATAACTAAAATCGACAGGGTGTGGAAAGAGTTATTAAAAAGCTTGACCTCTTGTCGCTTATGGTTATAATCAACAGCAGATGCTTTGAAAAGCAACTACTGCTTGCTTCGTAAGAAGTAGGCACAAACAAAATAACATAAGGAGGGTGGGTCCTCATGATCTCACTAAAAAGTAAACAAAGTGGTTTCACTATCGTGGAACTATTGATCGTGATTGTCGTTATTGGTATTTTGGCAGCACTTGTCATCACAACCTTTACTGGCATTCAACAAAAGGCTCGTAACACTGAGCGACAAACAGATGTTAAGGCTATTCATGGCCAGGTTGAAGCGTACTACGCTCAAAACGGTAAGTACCCGACCACGGGTAACCTTCAGGATGGCGCTTGGATAACAGCCAATATGAAGGGTCTGGATAGTGAAGCACTTCACGATCCTAAGGGCGCTGCTGGCAACAACATTAACGGAACTGCCGGCACTAATGTCTATGGTTATGCTGTTACACCAGCAAACTGTGACAACGGCTCTAACGGTGACTGCACAGGCTACACCCTAACCGCAACCTATGAAGGTGGTGGTACTTTCGTAAAGACTGCTTTGAACTAATCAAAGTCTTCGTAAGTTAAAAGACCCCGGTAGTAGCTGGGGTCTTTTGGGTTATAATGATACTTAAGCATAAGTAGTAAACATGAAACTCCCTGTTTTTAAGATAAAACAAAAAGGCTTTACCAGTGTCGAGCTTATCCTCGCCTCGGTTATTTTTCCATTAATAGTAATTGGTATCTCTAATGGCTATGACGCTGTACGCAAGTCTTATACTATTTCTAAGCAACTCAACGAGATGTACGCGGTCTTAAGTGCCTGTCCCGAAATTGACCGCGCGTTGCAATATGACTCGGTAACGAGCTTAACCAACTGTTTCCCCAATAACACCTTCAAAGCAGAAGGTGGCAGCGGTATTTTGATTACCTACACACCTACGCTTTCAGTCACCAACACAACTTCGCTCGCTACTTCAGATCCACTGTACTCTATACCTGATTCAAAAGTCATCGACATAAGTGTTGGGTACCAGCATAGCTCGGCTCCGCCACTTGAGCTCCGCATGTTAATCACTCGTAACGGTATTGGGCAATTATGAAGCAGAACCAAGACGGGTTTACCCTGCCTGAGCTTATTTCTGTGATGGTAGTCAGTGCACTTTTTACGGGGTTAATTCTGTTTTTTATGGTCAGTTACTGGCGCTACGGTTATTTACTCGAAGCCGACCTTGATACGCTGGTAACCAGACTAAATGCTGGTGATGTGCTACGTGAATCACTGGGTCTATCGTCAGGCTTGATCAATCAAAACAGTTTTGCTGACTCTCATACTAATAATCCCGATCCAGCCATTCCTTCAAATCTCTATTGGACTCCGCTTCATGCCGTCCCTGGTAATACTGCAATGCCTGCTGCTGGCTCAACCACTCCCCTTTTGTATTTTCGAGGTTTTAGTGTAGATACATCCAAAAATATAGTCATGAACGGAACGCAGCCATATGAAGACGAGTTTGTGCTCTATCTTGATGGTTCAACCAAAAGTCTAAAATTGCGTTCGCTCGCAAACGCTAGTGCCCTCAATAACCGACTAAAAACTAGTTGTCCGCCAGCTTCCGCAACCAGTACCTGCCCAGCCGATCGCACTATTGCCACAGATCTGGCTTCTATTGATATCCGATACTTTTCTCGAACTGGCAATACTATAGATTACACCTCGTCATTCGACTCAGCCACAAATAGCTATACTGGTCCGGATTTTCCGGTAGCTGAAGTGGTTGAACTAACCTTGAATTTGTCCAAAAAACCGATTTTCCAAAAGAGCTATGCCACAACTAATACTACAATCATTCGCATTGCCTTGCGTAATACCTAAAGGAGTAGAGACATGTTTCTAAAACGTTATCCCAAGCAACATCAAAACGGTTCAATCATTGTCTCAATACTCGTTGTTACGCTTTTCTTAACTACCACCATTTCAGCTTTGGCTGTACTGGCTGCTTCTAACTTAACGCGTGCTCGGGGACGTATCTTACTCTTGCAGGCCCAATATGCGGCTGAGTCAGGTGCCGATGCAGCTATTGCAGCGTTAAATAGTGGAAACGATACCTATGCCGGTACTACAAGCGAGGTACAGATCCTCAATAATATCCAGTACAAATCAACTTATTCGACAAGCGTCGTAGCTGGATCTACCGGCAAGGAAAAAGTAATAACGGCCATCGGCAAAGTTTATGCACCCAAAACCGCTACCACTGCGAAGTTTAGTCGAAGCATAAAAGTAACTGCTCAGCGAAGCGCAGGTAGCACATCTACATCTATTGTAAGTAGAAATATTATAAGCGTTGCGAGTGCCGTGAAATCAGTGAAGGCAGTTGATGTGTATATGAACGGCTATCTTACGCTGGCCAAGAACTCAACAGACTTCGTAGCCGAGAATATCACAGTGGCAGATAAAAACACCGGAGCATCTAACTGCTCAATTGGTGGTTCAGGTAATCTTGTAAAACCCACGTCTTTTACTCATGTGGGACAGACAAAAACTAACCTACTACTTGCCTATAATAACTGTCTGAGTCCCCCGGGTAATACCTCAAACAGTGACTTTAATGTCCTAGCCAACCAAACAACTATAAACAAGATCCAATCGACTCTTATTCCGTGGTCGCAGTATATGGATAGTTCCTATCAAAACTCACCAGGTAGCTGTAATGATTGGACTACCGGCTCATCTCCTCGCAAAATTCCTTCTACAGGTAATACCAAAAAAACGCATTATCCCGACTCAGGTAGTAACATAAGCTCGTCTTGTGGCACTTCAGGCGATCTTGCACTTGGCAGTAATCAATATAATATTCTAGATCACGTTCACGTTCGAGCAAATTTTTGTGCTTCATCAGCATGCTCACCAACCTTTTATAACCCTGACACCGGCGCAGCTGGTATCAAATTTGTGTTTATAGAAGGTACGGTCAACTTTGACAGCGTAAAGACCGCCGCCGGTAGTGGCCCAATTGTTTTTGTGATATACGGAGCGGACCCGGCATCATTGTCCGGAGCTTGTCCTTTGGGAGGGGCTATGCATATTGGCAACAACGGAAGTAACAGTACTTCGGCACCCGCACTCTATCTGTTAGCAATTAATGGACTCTGTCTGGACCAGACGAAATTTGGTTCTAGCTCTGCATTAGGAGGAATATCAGGCAAAAACATCTATATAGCGACGAACTCAGGTAC
>CAZPPF010000013.1:0-19443 GCA_964588395.1 uncultured Candidatus Saccharibacteria bacterium
TTGATAGGCGCAAGGTGAAAGTGCGGCAACGTATTGAGCCGAAGCGTACTAATAGGGACATTGACTTTTTACGACTATGACAGAAGACCTTTACGGGTAATCTGTCGTAGGGGTGTAATTGTCTAGTTATTGGTGAGAATCACCACGTTTGTCATTTTGGCCAGATGGACGCCATGAAGTTTTGCCCGCCAGGGCAGAGCCGACTTGGTGCCCATGGAGAAGGAGTTACACCTGTTCCCATGCCGAACACAGAAGTTAAGCCCTTCATCGGTTACAATACTTGGGCCTGAGCCCTGGGAAGATAGCACGGTGCCAAATTATACAGAGAGCCTCCGAAAGGAGGCTTTTTGTGTCTTAGGGATTGTTATTTAATAAGAAATCCGCAAACGCATTCATCTGCCGCTGTAGTTCATCTAAGAAGTTGGGTGGAATCATATCAACTATAGACTTAGTTCTGCCAGTTTGCAGTCGAACCGCACCATATATTCCCCGCGGTATGAGCGTTAAAGGGTAGGGAAACTCTGCGGCTTTGTTAAATTCATCAAGCAGTTTCTGTAGCACAAGTCTTTGCTTGCTGTTAGCTTTTTTCCAAGCAGCTTTAATGGCGCTGTTGTGCTCCCATTCGTCTGGATCAGGCATTTCTACGTCGATCCATGGGAAAGGCTCACCGTGTTTTCTGTGTCCTTGACACGAACCCGTAGTTTCAATGCCATTAGCCCATAGTCCCACAACAGTTTTTTTAATACCTTCATCTATTGGCATCCCGAGATTATCAGCTACTTCATCAACCTTTTTATATGCTTCTTCGACTGTCATCAAATTGAATTATACGCTGTCCGAAATACTAAAAACAGATGAGGTTTTGGCAGAACTACTGGTTATCCAAAATTATAAGTGCAAGTGCAACACAGTGTTTGCAGAAAATATCATGATCTTTTGGATTGCCGGCACAATGCCATTCCAAACCCCTCTTGGTTGCAAATAACTGGGTTCTACGGCGCTGACCTCCACCTTCAGCAGATTTGCCATCAAGACCACCAACCCAACCCACCACTTTTTTTGGTCCTGAATCAATGATCTCCACACCACCACGATTATAAATGGCTTGTCCGTAGCGAAAGTTGGCCGGCAGTGCTAACTGCTCAATGGTTTTCGTACTGATTAAGTCTCTAACCGAATTGCTCATGTACTAGCTCGCGTGTCTAGCTTGCCACTCTTTGGTGGCTTTGGGCATGTTTTGGCCGACTGCAAAGAGGAAAATAACGGTAGTGCCTTTCCCGAGGAAGGCAAACTGTTTGCTGATTTGATCCTTCAGCAAGTCTTCACCACCCGATTTATCAACAGAATCCAGATATGCTGTAAACGAACCATGTTCTTTGCTGAGTTCTTGAATAGTTTTGGCGTTGGCAACGATGGCTCTAATTTTAGCCAGGTTACGAATAACATCCGGGTTCATCATCAGCTCCTCGATCTCCAGCTCTTGGAATTTGGAGACTTTTTTGATGTCAAAGCCTGCAAAGGCTTTCTTGATCCCAGGCCATTTGTTCTCAATCACGCGCCAATTGAGCCCTGAAGCCAAAATAACTCGGCTCATGCGCTCCAAATATTCATTATCATTCTTGGGCTTTTCGACTTTGTGATGTTTCATCCACTCATCTGGCTTTGGCATAGATCCTCCTATAACTCGATTATACGCTGGCACATTAAAATAAGCGTACAATGAATACGGAGGAGGGATTTATGATAAAAGAAGGTAAAAAGGGCGTAAAAATTATCAACAAAGGTGGTGGGCCACTAGGCTTTGTGTTCTTTACTGCTTGGTTTGGGGCCTTGGTGTACTTTGTGCAGCAGTCCGACGGCTTTGGTGGCTTTTTGTTGGCAATCCTAAAGAGTATTGTCTGGCCAGCCTACGTTATTCACGCGGTGCTCGGCTTATTACATATCTAAGGCTATTTCTGGTTGTAAGAGGCAGCCGCTAGAACAAGCTCTTTGAGAGCAGGCTTGTCGATAGAGTCATTTTCTGCAAAGTCGATAGCGCGGCTTTCTTTGGCGGCTAGTCCCGCATTAAAAAGTCCTTTGGGGTCTCTAATATTGGCGCCTTTGAAAAAATTAATCTTCACGTGGTCTTTGAAGCCACTGATGGCACAGACTATGCCGTTATGAGTCCAGACAGGCACGCCCCACTTAAATTCTTGTGTAAGCTCTGGCACTGCTTCGGTAATAAGCTGATGCAGTTCTTTCAAAAGGTCACCGCGCCAGTCAGGATAGGAGCTATAGAACTCGTCCGTATTTGTTGCTGATTTCATATGTCTAATTATACCTAACGCACCGTAATATGGGTGCCTTTATTCTCTAGTGCAGCTACAACTTTTGTAACGTTGCGCACAATTGCTTCTTGAGATTTTAGATTATTGATATAGCGAGAAATTTCTTTGCGGCGGGATGGGGTAAGAGTATCAAATTTTCGCTGAGCCTTCGGATGTTCTTTGAATGCCAGGGCAAGTGCTTGTGGGACGGGCTCTATTCGAGGTTTTGGATCATAGCGCAGCCTAATGGTGATCAGGTCACCAACTTTCCATCCAGTACTTTTGAGCATGGGACCATTGATATACAGTCGGTAGTTACCACTACCAAGCGGCACGAGATTTGCCAAAAATAGAGTGCCCAACAGATCGAGTTCCACCGGAATATACCCACGCACTTCAAAAACCCGGGCTATCTTCTGAGGTACTGCCACACAAGGGTTAATATCTACCTTGTCTAGTTTGGCCGTAAAAGTCAGCCACGAATTCGTCACAACTAAATGTTACTTCTTTTTTGGGTCGTTGATCCAGCCTTCGTTTTTGAAAGCTTGAACTATTGCCATGCTGTGTCCGTGGCCAAGCCCGTAATTTTCCTTAAGAAAATTTACCATAGTCATGGCTTTCATATCTGGGCTAAAGATGCCGGCTTTTTCGGCCGCCTCTTTAAAATCTTGCGGTGTTTTGCCGGTTTTATCGTAGATATTATCTAAATACGCCTGGAAACTCATTTGCGAATCCTTTCTAAATTACGCTGTTCTGCGGCCTTGGTCATCCGTGCTATAAGATCGTAGGGAACTGGCTTATCCAGCGGAAAGCGCACCGTGCCTTTAGAAGTTTCGTATGGCGTGAGCTCTTTCTGGAATTCTACAATTGGTGCCGCACCTGGATAAAAGCCGTAATGTGTGTCAAAGCCCCCAAAATGTACCAAATTGCCATGAAACGTAAAGGTGGCTAGACCGTAGCTGATCTTTTCGGTGGCTTCGGGTACAGTCTGGTGAATAGTTTCGCGAATTTTCTGCAAGACGGTCTGCATCTCCTTGGGATAGTGAGCAATGTAAGCGTCGATGGTTTTGATACTAAGATCCATTTTCATAGCCCTATTTTATCAGCCAGCAGCACAAATGGTGTAAACTAAAACCATGAAATTAATAAGTGTATCGAGCCTTTTATATTACGTCAGTGATCTGGAAAAAACTCAGAAATTTTATGAGGATGTTGGTTTTCATTTTGATAAGGGCAAAGACAGAGTTGTGACGTATCTCAACTGGTTTTCGATTGAATTTCGTAAGCGAACAGAAACGACCAATAATGACTGTGGCGAATATGTGTATGTCAAAGTGGATAGTGTTAGTGAAATGCTCGAGCGGCTCGTGTCTAAGGGCATTGAGCCAGAAGGTGAGCCCCAACAGGTTGGGGGCGGCGTGACTGAGCTGATTGTGCGCGACCCAGACGGCTACAAGCTGGTATTCTTCGAAAAGAAATAAGCTATAATTGCATCAATGAAACCGCTTAAGCAATTGCTGGTGCCTTCTTTGAGTGAACTGATTATCTACAGTGTTATTAGCATTGTGATATTAGCTTTTTACAACCTCAAGCCGCTGCTTTATACACCACTACTGGCGGGGAGCTCATCAAGCAGTATAAGCAGCATTTTTCATCAGTATGCCGACAGTACATTTGTGCGTATTGATCAGGTTGGGGCCATAGGACGCCTGACTAACGTGCTGATATGGGCCAGTATAGGTGCCATAACGTACATGCTGGTGTGGGCTATTTTTAGTGTGTATGTAGGAGTCCATAACGAAGTTATTATGGGCACAGATTATGTTGAGATTGGCCGGAACCATAGAAAGAGCTTTTGGTCGTCAGAGATATCGAGAGGCCTTTTTCGGGGCTCGGTACTGCTGCTCATTTTGCTACTCACTTCTTTTTCGATTCAAGTCTTGTTGCCAGCATCGGCACAGATGGTTAGCATATGGGTAAAACAACTAGTATCTCTGAAATACTGTATTTATGCCATCTTCGGTTTCGTTGATTTGGTCATACTGATGCATTTATATGTTGTATTGCTTAGACTGATGTTTATGCGAACCCGAGTATTTTCCTAAAAACACTAGAGAAATTGATTGACATGAGCGGTATATGATGCTATCATAAGCGTAAGTTCGATATGAAAAGAGGGTCCCTAAGGGGCTCTTTTTGTTTATCGAAAGGGTGGAATCATTATTAACATTAGGGAGATAAATCCTATGGCAGGTACAAAAGCTGGCGGCAAAGCTGCTGCTGCAACCAACAAGGCCAAATACGGCTCTGATTTTTACGCAAAAATCGGTGCTGCAGGTGGCAAAAAGGGCCGCACAGGTGGCTTTTTCGCAAACCGCGAATTAGCTCGCCTGGCTGGCGCTAAGGGTGGCCGTATTAGCCGCCGCACTAAGAAAGTTGCTTAAAGACTTTTACAGTGACCTAAAGAGACTCTCGCAAGAGGGTCTCTTTTTGTTTGCGGCGATATGGACGGCACATGCGTGACTGGCTAACGTGCCAGACGGTGCCACAGTTGAAGCATTCATAGGTGCGATTATCTTTTTGGAGGCTGCAGTTGAGGCATGTGGGACAGGTGCTACGCTGATACAGCCAGTCTCGGTAGGTGTCCAAACAGTCTTCAATATGGTTAGGATCAATCTTGTATCCCAGCTTTCTGCCGAGCTTTTTGGCTTTTTCCCAAGCGGCAACTTCTAGTTGGACGAGCTCGAAATCTGATTCATAATCTTGGTGCTCCAGCAGCGCATGGCCGGCTTCGTGCAAGAGTGACCACATTGCGACAGTGTCGGTATTTTCAACGGCCTTATTGTAAATAATCCGGTTCGTGGCAGCAGACCAGGCGAAGGTCGGACCGGCTTGGAATCCGAGGGTAGGGTAGGCGGTTTTAAGCTGTTTTAACAGGACTTCCATAACGCTCCTTCACAAGTTCATAACAACCGTAAATAACGGCTTCTTCGGGCCGTTTGGCACCTATAATCGGCGGGATTGATTGCATTGGTGTTTCGTACTGTTTAATTTCCTCTACAAGCAGCTTTCCGAATTTACCAAAGCTTGCACCTACACCACCACCTATCACTATAACGTCTGGTTCTAGAATGGCGTTTAGATCAATTATTCCCAAAGACAAGTCTTTTACAATTGCTTTCCAATCATCTTGACTCGTGATTTCGTTAGCTTTTTTGCCGTACTTGCTCACGATCGCTCTACCGGAAGCAAAATCTTCCCACGGCATTATTTTACCGTTATGTTCAAGAAGGACACCTTTGCCACCGCGATCTCCGATTGAGGTATCAATGACACCATTTATGATTAGTCCAACTCCAATTCCTGTACTAATAGTTATATAAAGTGTTTTTTTAAACTCTTTTATGATAAGAAGTGCTTCGGAAAGACCCGCTAGTTTGGCGTCATTTTCTATTACGACAGGAGCATGAATGAGGTCTTCGACTTCAGCCTGAATGGATTCATTTTTCCAACCAAGATTTCCGCATGAAATAATTCTGCCATGATCTCGATCTATCCTTCCAGGTACTGCTACACACGCAGCCTGGAAATCTTCTACATCAAGCCCTTTGATCTGGTTTTCTAGCTCGCTTAGGAAGTCATTGTACTTTTCTGGAGTGGGGAATTTGATCTCTTTAACAGCCTGACCACTTTCGTCAAAAGCTGCCAAAAGCGTCTTTGTCCCTCCGATGTCTACCGCCAGATACATTGATTCAAGTTTAGCACATCGGGCGTCCTCTTTACTTACAGTGGTCCAACAGATATAATATAAGTAAGTCTTTGGGCGCTCTCCCGCGTAAGTGGGCAGAAAAGGACCACCGAGGTTCAGTTCTCGCCGCAGCCTTATCGCGCCAAACGCTCACGAGATATAACAACTAAGGAGTTATTACAATGGTGGCAACAAAAGCTACATTAACTATGGATGAATTACTGGAAGCAACTGACATTGCTCAGTTGAAGCCAGGTGACGTGATTGAGGGCGTAATTACCTCTGTTCACAAGCACGAAGTGTGGGTAGATCTGGGCCCCAACGGTGTAGGCGTGGTTATGCGCCGCGAAATTGGCCACGGACAAAAATTAGAAGTCGGCGAAAAGGTTACTACCAGTGTGGTTGATCCTGAACTTGACGAAGGCTACGCGCTACTCAGCATGAAGCGTGCCGCCAAAGACCGCGGTTGGGACGAACTGCAACGGGTCTTTGATGACCAAGAAATTATTGAAATTAGCCCCTATGATGCAAACCGTGGTGGTTTATTGGTAGAGCTGGAAGGCATTCGTGGCTTCTTGCCCGTATCCCAGCTAGCTGCAGGCCACTATCCACGTGTTTCTGGTGCTGACAAAGATGAAATTTTGCAGAAGCTTAACGCTCTAGTAAATAAGCCGATTCGCGTACGCATATTAGATGTCAGCCGCAAAGAGAACAAACTGATCTTTTCAGAAAAAGAAGCTATTAAGGACGACATGCAATCTCGCTTCTCTGAGCTTAAAGTAGGCGACGAGGTAGAAGGCATCATAACTGGTGTGATTGATTTTGGAGCCTTTGTAAATGTGGATGGTATTGAGGGTCTAATCCACATTTCGGAAATCTCTTGGGAGCGGGTCGAGAATCCCCGCGACTATCTAAAAACTGGCGAAACCGTCAAAGCCAAAATCATTGCTATCGACAAAGATCGCCTGAGCCTGAGCCTCAAGCAAATGCAGGAAGATCCTTGGCTGAAAGAAGTCAAAGCTTTCAAAAAAGGCGAAGTAGTCGAGGGTAAAGTGACACGCATTACGCCGTTTGGTGCCTTTGTGCAGCTCAGCTCGGCTGTTGAAGCTCTGGTTCACGTTTCTGAAATGAGCGACGATGACGGCGCAGATCCGGAAAAGATTTTCCAATTGAATGAAAAGAAGAAGTTCAAGGTTATCGATATTGATACTGAGAACCGTAAGATTGCTTTGACGCTGAAGGGCGCCAAGTAGGAATAACGACGATGTAAACATCGGCGAGGAAGGAGCGTACCAATGGCAAGTACCATCGAAATCGAAGAACAAGTAACTGTCGGTACGCTGGCTGAAAAGCTCATGATACCGGTCTCGAGTCTCATTGCTGAGCTCATGAAAAACGGTGTCATGGCTACAGTAAACGAGCGAATTGACTTCGACACTGCCCAGATTATCATTGGTGAGCTGGGTCTGGATGTTGAACTCGAGAGAAAAAACTCCGAAGCGACCGAAATTCCCAAAAAGCGCAAAGAAAACGGTACAGCGGGGGAAAATCGTCCTCCAGTGGTAGCAGTTATGGGCCATGTTGACCACGGCAAAACCTCACTGCTTGATGCTATCCGCGAAGCAGACGTAGCTAAAGGCGAAGCCGGGGGTATTACCCAACACATTTCGGCCTACCAGATCGAGCACAACAAGCGCTTGATCACTTTTCTAGATACTCCGGGCCATGAGGCCTTTGCGGCGCTTCGTCAGCACGGTGCGCGAGCCACAGACCTAGTAATTTTAGTCGTGGCTGCCGATGATGGCGTGAAGCCACAAACTATCGAAGCCATTCGCTACGCCAAGCAAGCCGGCGTGGGCATGATTGTGGCGATCAACAAGATAGACAAAGAAGGTGCCAACACCAATCTCATCAAGCAGCAGCTAGCTGAGCAAGATGTTTTGGTTGAGGGCTGGGGCGGCGAGACCACCGTGGTGGAGGTATCTGCCAAGACCAAAGCAGGTATCGATAAGCTACTTGATATGGTGCTGCTTGTTGCTGACGTAGAGGAACTCAAGGCCGAAACTAATAAACCCGCAGAAGGGCTTATTATTGAAGCGCACATGGAGCAGGGCCGTGGTTCGGTTGCAGTGGCTTTGGTTGATGAAGGCACACTTAAGCCTGGCGACTTTGTGGTTGCCGGTGGTTCCTATGCCAAAGTCCGTAACCTGGAAACTACCACTGGCAAGCCGCTCAAGGAAGCCGGCCCATCAACCCCAGTACTCATTACTGGATTTAAAACACTGCCAGAATTTGGCGATGAATTTATAGCTGCCAAAGACGAAAAAACCGCCCGGGCCCAGGCCGGCACAGCAAAGCACGAGCGAAAGACTGCCACCGGCAAGCTGGACATGAATAGTAATGAGCTGATCCGCATCATCAATCGTAGCAATGATCTGACCGAGCTGCCAATTATTGTAAAAGCCGACGTACAAGGCTCGCTGACCTCTGTTATTGATAGTCTCAAATCACTAGACACTGACGAAGTTGCTGTTCGTGTAGTTGGTGCAGGCGTTGGTCCAATTAGTGAAAATGATGTCCATACTGCCCACTCCGCAGGAGCAATTATTTACGGCTTCCACGTACCATTTCCTACCAGCATGAAGCAATTGGCAGCCCGTGACAAAGTACAAGTACGTCTCTACACCGTAATATATGAACTGATTGATAATACCAAAGAGGAACTGACTAAGCTACTAGCCCCTGAAGTTGTCGAAACAGAACTCGGCAGGCTGGTAGTGAAGGGTGTCTTTAAGACAACTAAAACAGAGGTAATTTGTGGTGGTGAAGTAACAAAAGGTAAGCTAGTTATGCCCGCGCTGGCTCGGATTTCAAGAGGTGGAGAAACCATTGCCGAAGCTGAAGTAACCAACCTCAAGCGTGGGCCCCAGGATGCTAAAGAAATTTTAGAGGGCGAAATGTGTGGTATGAGCCTTAAGACCACATCAAAAGTAGCGGTAGAAGAAGGCGATCACATTGACGTCTTTACCCGTGAAACAGTTAGTCGCTCGCTGTAATAGAACCCTTAACATCTATCTGTAATTATTGTATAATAGTCAATTGCTATGGAAGAGTTACCAGTTGAGGACCAGACCAAGGATCCAGAAGAAGATCAGAAGAAAAAGAAGAAACGTCGTGTATCTTCTTTTCTTAAGTCATGGCTGAAAGTTAGCGGTGAAACTGGCAAAGAAGCTGAGGAACCCAAAAAGCCGTTTTCTGAGCGTGCTTGGAAAGTGTTTGAAAAATTTTTTAGTAGTAACACCGAACAACCTCAGAAAATAGAAGAAAAGCCAGCGGAAGAGCCACAGCAACTTCTGGAGTTTGCACCAGCTAATTATGAGCAAAAGACAGCCGAACCAGAGGCCAAATCTGAGGATACGGAACCCCGTAAAGAAGCCAAACCATCTACCAAGCAACCGGCTGAGGGTGGGGAACTCGTAATTGACCACCGTGCTGAAGAGGAAGAAGATTGGCAGGCAAGTGTCGAAGAAGCACTGGCTTATGAACCGCTAATAAAACTTGAAACGCCGCTAATTCCCCTGCAGCGTCAGGCTGAGCTCGTTCAAATCTACGACCAAGCTGAATTTGTTGATAACACGGTTACTAGCAAGCCTGAAAAAATTGGTGACGTACTTGAACGCCGCCAAAAGCAAACAGAACTGGAATTAATGCGTCAAAAACGGCGCAATCGCCGACGTAACCGCCGTTTGAAGAAGCAGGTCCACGAGCTCAAAAGTGAAGCCAACGTGAGCTCAAAGAAGCAAGAAAGCCTCAAAAAAGAGCAAAGCGAGCTAGAAACAGAGGTCGAGCTGCTCAAACAACGACCCGATGTTGGCCAGCTGATTGCCAGGCAAGAGCGCGAGCGGGCTGAACTGCGCGCTAACCGAGGGTTGGCGGCGCGGCCGGAAACTGTGACAGCTGAAATACCGAGATCAATTGCTAAACCGGAGCGAACCCCAGTTTCTGTGACAGAGTCCCGGCCACGCCGCCCAGAACATCAAACGGAAATACCACGCCCGTCGGAAACAATTATTCAGCAGTTTGAGCGATTACCCCAGCAGGATACACATAGTGAGCGCGACTTTGAGCGTCGACACGAAGTCAAAGACGAAGCTGGCAGCCAACAGGCAGCCACCTACGTAGCTCTGGCATCAGCCGACGCAGCCTACCGAGCTGCAGCCGCCCAAATTAATCAAGCTCAAGCTGCGCGAAGTTATCCAACTCCACCAGCTCTTCCAACCCCACAACCAGCCTTTCAGGCCTCAGATCTTGTTGATAGTCCCATGTATCGTCAAGCGATGCGCAATGGCTTCCTGACAGCAGTTATTTTGTTAGCCGTATGGTTTGTTATCTCGTTGCTTCAGTAATTTGATAAAATGTAATGGAAAGGGAGAGCCATGTTTAAACTCGACGACAATTTTCTGCAAGAACTCGGTCTAGGCACACTGCCAGTAGCCGAAAAGAATAAGATGCTCGGACATATATACGAAACGCTTGAAATGCGGGTAGGTATGAAGCTAGCTGAACAAATGACCAACGAACAGCTCGATGAGTTTGAATCTTTTATAGATAAAAATGATGAAGCTGGAGCGCTCAAGTGGCTGGAAACTAACTTTCCGAATTATAAGCAAGTTGTAGCCGATGAACTCGAGAAGCTAAAGGCTGAAGTCAAGCAAGCCGCACCGCAGATCCTAGCGGCTGCCCAACAGCCTCCAACCGTCTAGCGTAGGTAGCCGCGAATAAACTCGGCGGCGGACATTTCGTTTTTGCCGGCGGGCTTGAGATGGTCGATTGACAAGGCATTCGTGCCCGCAAACACAGCCAACTCATTATCAATAACTTGGGTTTGGCCTGGGGTGCCAGACTGTGTAACCACATGAGCAGCCGTGATAATGACGTCTTTATCCGCGACCGTGGTGCGGCTGCTAGGCCAGCCGGCAAAAGCGCGTATCTCGCGCTCGAGCTGTTCTGCTGGCTTGTTCCAATCAATAATGCCATCTTGTTTGGTTATGAGGTGGGAATACGTGGCTCGATCAGGGTGGGGCTGCTGCCGAGGTGCTAGCGTACTGTTTGCAATCTCTGGAAGCACTTCCTTCAAGAGTTCACTACCTAGCATTTGCAGTTTCTCAGTGAGCTCAGCCTTTGATTCTGACCCCGTTAGGTGCAGTGTTTTTTGTTTATAAATTGGACCTTCGTCCATACCAGCCGTCAGTTGCATGATAGAAACGCCAGTTTTTGGAGTGCTATCGAGCAGGGCTTGTTCAATAGGCGTTGGTCCTCGGTAGGCGGGCAACAGGGAAGGGTGAACGTTGATAATACCTAGCGGAAACTCATCAAGCACCCGTTTGGGGATGATACGACCATAGGCCGCCAAAACAGCCAGTGTACTTTTGTGCGGTTTTAATTCGCTGAGCTTTCCCGTCACATGCTGCTCAATTTCAAAACCGGCAGCGAGGACAGATTCTTGAATAATTGGCTTAGCGGCCGGAAGCCCAGTAGCCAGCTTCTCATTACCAAAAAAAACCACAGTCTGGTCCATAGCTAGTCCCACAGATCTTTATTGTTTTTAATCTCTTTTTCGTACTCTATTGGTTCGAGTTTGCCATCGTCCTTCAGGCGGAAATAGGCCTCTGGCGCATCTTTGATATGGTCAATAAATACTTTGCCGTTGGTGTGATCAATCTCGTGTTGTAACACACGGGCGAGAAAATCTTCGGCTGTCAGACGAATCTCTTTGCCATCCAGGTTGGTTGCCTTAACCCGCACCTTTTTGTAGCGGGGGACGCGTCCGTAAATGTCAGGAATACTCAAGCAGCCTTCGTAATCTTCTTCTACCTCACCCTCATATTTGGTAATTTCTGGGTTGATGAAGGCCGTAAAACCACGATCTTCCTTATTATCGAAGTCATTGCGAATCACAACTACCCGCAAATGTTCATCAATCTGAATGGCAGCCAGCGCCACACCTACTTCGTGGGCTCGGCTGTCTTCCCAGTCCAGGGTGGCTGCTTCCATATCAGCTACGAGCTGCCTAACGGCGTCAGTAATCAGGCCCACTTTTTTGGAACGCTGCCTCAAGCGTGCATTGGGCAGCGCAATAATACTTTCTTTAGTCGCACTCATTGTCCAGATTATAACAGATTGGTGGGGTCGAGGTCGTAGGTCCAGTTGGCAGGGAGTAAATCGATTACTTTGATAAGCTGGCTGCGGTCCTTGGCTTTAATAATGAGTTGCCAACGGTATTCGCCCGCAGATTTTTCGTAAAAACTGGGACTGGGACCAACAATAAACACCGGTAAATGCTGTTCTCTGAGCTCGTACACCAGTGCTTCGGCAGCTTTCTGCGCGCTGGCTGATGTTTTTCGGGCAGCAGTTAGTTTGAGTAGGTAAAAGAAGGGTGGAAAGCCAAATTGCTGACGCTGGGCCAACTCATTTTCGTAGAAACTAGCCCAATCTTTATCGATGGCCGCTTGAATGGCTGGGCTGCCTGGGTGGAAAGTTTGGATTAGAGCACGACCGGCTCGGTGGCCTCGGCCAATTCGACCAATAACTTGACTGATCATCTGATAAGTACGCTCTTCAGCCGTGTAATCGGGGAAGGAAAGGCTGGTGTCGGCGGAAACCACACCCACAAAGCCAAGTTTCGGCAGGTCGAGGCCTTTAGCAAGCAACTGGGTGCCAACCAATATATCTACTTTGCCGCTGCTGACACTGGCAAAGTGTTCTTCAATACGCTCATTACGTAGGTTATCAGTGTCAAAACGCTGGATACGAGCTTTGGGAAAAAAGTGCGCCAAAGCTTCGACAATAGACTTGGTACCCAAGCTGCGAAAGACAATATCAGTATTGCCGCAGTCGGGGCAGCGCGAAACGGCGGGCTGAGTATGGCCACAGGTATGGCAGCGCAAATGATGATGATCCCCATGGTAGGTCAGTGGTAGCCCGCAGTTGGGACAAATGGCTTGCCAACCACAGACTTTGCACAGTACCAGCCTTGCACTGCCCCGACGATTTAGAAATACCAATGACTGTTCGCCCTTGTTGAGGCTGAGTTGCAGCGCATCAAGTAGATCATCTGAAAGCTGCGGATGGCGCGTAAAGCGTTCTTTATCACGCGCCATAACGACTTCTATTAGCGGTGCGGCGGCCTTCTGGCTGGTGGCCAGCTTAGTCATACGAAGTAGTGGCAGCTTGCGGGCAGTGGCAATGTAATAGTCGGATACTGGCGGCGTGGCGCTGGCGAGTATGAGCTGAGCCGTGTGCAGTTCGGCCAGTTTGCCAGCTACCCGACGTGCATCATAGCGAGGTGCTTGTTCTTGCTTGTAAGCTGTTTCGTGGGATTCATCAACCACTACGAGTCCGAGGTTAGAAAATGGTGCAAACAAGGCCGATCGTGGTCCAACTACGATCAAAGGATGCTTGGCCACCAAAACTTGCAGCCAAGCCGCTCGCCGTTGGCTGATGGTTAGATTGGAATGCAAAACCAGCACTTGCTGTTTGAAGGCGTGTTCAAATTCGCGAACCAGCTGGGGAGTCAATCCAATCTCTGGCGTCAATATGAGTACATTTTTGCCATTTTCTAGCTGCTTGCGAGCTAGCTCAATGTACACGCGCGTTTTGCCGCTGCCAGTATCACCATGCAGCAAAAAGCTGCGGGAACTGGTTTTTTCTATAACATTGAGCGTGGTTTGTTGCTCCGGCGTGAGCGGGGGCAAGGCGCCCAAACTAACATTGTCTGGTAGTGGCAAAGGCTTAACGCGCGCGGTCTGCAGTAAGCTTCGGGGCATAAATAAGGACGTGATATAGCCCCACGGAGCTGGATAATATTCTGCTATCCAATTGAGCAAGTTTAGGCTGGCTTCAGGCAGCGGCTGGCCGGTTAGCACACGGCTAATTTCCTTAGTTTTGAAGCTCGGTTTAGCTGTAGCTTCCACAACAATGCCCAGTTCCTCGCGGTTGCGCAAGGGCAGGGCCACTAGACTGCCTTGAGCCAGCTTCTGACCGCTGGCGTATGTCAGGGTTTCGCGCTTATGGTATCTGGGACTGCTTACTAGCACCTCGTAGTAATACATTGTGGTCTTATTATAAGAGACAGACCGCCAATTCTGACATTTTTGTAAGGTTTTTGTAAGAAAAGCGGTTGCAAGGTAGGCATCAGCTCGCTATACTTTACGTTGTTCGAATAACAATATAAGGGCTTATGCTAACAGTATGCTAGACGTGTTTATTACTTCCAGAGTTCGCCGAAAAATCATTGTGGTTTACGCAAAGTACCCCGATTTCAAAACGCACGTCCGTGGTTTAGCTAAACTTATAAAAGAAGACGCTGGCAACATTCAGCGTGAGCTCAAGCGGCTCGAAAAAGTCGGCTTTTTAATTTCCGAACGCCAGGGCAACACCAAGATTTATCACACCAACAAGCAATTCGCTATCTTCAAAGAACTTCAAAGCATCGTCCTTAAATCGCAGCGTTCTACCCAAAAACGCCCCGGCCTCTAAGACTTGATAATTTATCTCTGTTAATGTAGAATCTTACGGATATGATACAAGTTACTAGAAAAGACTCTAAAGAATCTCTCGAGAACCTATTGCGCCGCTTTAACCGCAAAGTGCAGCAATCTGGTGTAGTTGCCATTGCCAAGCAGGGCCAGTACTTCGAAAAGCCTATTAGCAAGACAGAACGTCGTAAGAAGGCAATTATTCGCCGCGAACGCAAAGCCATCAAAGTTAAAAAGATGAAGCTCGGCCAACGCTAACATCTAGAACACTGTGTCTACATCTGGTACACTCTAGATAAATGAGTTTGAAAACGAAGATTGACCAAGACATTAAGCAGGCCATGCTGGCTGGTGATAAGACACTGGTCACGACTTTGCGTGGACTTAAAAGTGTCATCTTGAATGAAGAAGTAGCAAAAGGTTTGCGTGACAGCGGACTACCCGATGATGAAATAACCGGACTGCTTGCGAAAGAGGCCAAGAAGCGCCAGGAAAGTGCCGACTTATATGTACAGGGTGGAAATCAAGAAAAGGCCGATGCTGAATTGGTAGAAAAGAAAGTCATTGAAGAATATCTACCAGAGCAACTCTCTGAAGAAGAAGTAAGCAAACTGGTTGATGAAGCCATTGCTCAAACTGGTGCTACCAGTCAAGCGCAAATGGGCCAAGTGATCGGTGTGGTCAGGGGAAAAGTGGGTGCAGCGGCTGATGGAGCCATGATTGCTCGCCTGGCTAAGGAGAAGTTAGCATGATCATATTTATGGGAGTAGCTGGAACCGGTAAGAGTACCCAAGGCCGTATGATTGCTGATGAACTGGGCTTGCCATGGGTATCTACGGGTGAATTCTTGCGCATGCTGATAGCCGGTGAGCGCCGCAAAGACATGCAAGAGGGTAAATTACTGGAAGATCAAGAGATTATCGCTTTGGTGCGAAAGGTCTTTGGTGTAATAGACACCGAACACGAATTTATTTTGGACGGTTTTCCGCGAACGGTAACACAGGCAGACTGGTTGTTGAATCAGTACAAGCACGGCCAGCTCAAGATCACAGCAGTCATACATCTAAAAGCCTCAGAAAAAGGCGTTACAGATCGATTATTGCTACGCGGCAGGCCAGATGACACCGACGCGGCTATTCGCGAGCGATTGCGCGAGTATGAAGAGCAGGCCCTGCCTATTTTGAATGATTTTAAAAACGCAGGGGTACTGGTCTGCGACATCAATGCCGAGCAGGCAATTGGCGAAGTTCACGCAGACATTTTGAAGGCGCTTAAAAGCACTACCAATGCAGAATAAGATCAAGACAAAAGCCGAAATAGCGGCCATGCGCGAGAGTGGGCGAATCTTGGCAGCTGTGCTTGATGTACTCAAGCACACCATTGCGCCAGGGATGACAACTATGGACCTGGAGATGAAAGCTCGCGCAGAGCTGGAACATTTGGGTGGAAAACCAGCCTTTTTAGGCTACCAGGGCTATCCTGCGGTGCTTTGTGTATCTGTTAATGATGAAGTGGTGCATGGTCTTCCAGGCTCACGTGTCTTAGAAGCCGGTGATATTGTCGGCATGGATTTTGGTGTGACATTTGACGGCATGATAACTGACGGAGCAATTAGCGTAATTGTTGGCAAAGCAGCCAGCAAAGCTGATGAACAGCTGGTCAAAACCACTGAACGGGCCATGCTGGCGGCAATTTCCCAGGTAAAGAATGGTGCACATATAGGAGACCTGGCCGCGGCTGCCCAAGATGTCTTGGACAAAGCCGGGTTTGGCATAGTACGCGATTTGGTTGGGCATGGCGTGGGGCACGAACTGCATGAAGAGCCGAACATCCCGAATTACGGCAGCCGCGGCAGCGGTCCGGCACTCAAAACCGGCATGACCATTGCCATAGAACCCATGGCCACTCTTGGTGATTACAAAGTATTCATCGCCCCGGACCGCTGGACAGTCAAAACCCGTGATGGCTCTAAATCTGCTCATTTCGAACACACCGTGCTGGTAACCGACAGTGGTGCAGAAATCTTGACCCAGCTCTAAACGCTTAAGGAATTAACAAGGGTTTGCTATACTTGCCTCATGAGCGACCCGAACGCACAGTCTTTTGTCGGCCTTGATATTGGTACCAGCACCGTCCGTTGCGTAATTGGCATGCTTGATGCCAAAGACCCCAGTAAACTCCAAATTATTGGTCACGGAAGTTCGCCAAATATAGGACTACGCAAAGGTGTCGTGGTCCATGTTGATGACGCTACTGAAGCAATTATCCAAGCCGTGACCGAGGCTGAGCGCGTAGCTGGATTGCAAGTCAACGCTGCTACTGTGAACGTCAACGGTACCCACGTACTAGGCATAAATTCCAAAGGAGTTATTGCTATCAGCACCGCTAATCGCGAAATTACCCCAGAAGATCGCCTGCGGGTTGAAGAAGCCGCAACCATTGTCAAATTGCCGCCCAACCGCGAAATTATCCAAGTATTTGCCAAAAACTATCGGCTTGACGGCCAGGACAACATCAAAGATCCAGTGGGCATGCAAGGTGTGCGCCTAGAGGTAGACACGCACATTGTGACTGCCTCCACACCCAACCTGCGCAACTTAGATCTGGCACTCGACAAAGCTCACATTACGCCACTGCATCACGCCGTATCCAGCCTAGCCGCCGCCGAAGCGGTTTTGAACCGTCAACAAAAAGAGTCTGGCACCGTGCTCCTAGACATTGGCGCCGGCACAACCAACTTAGTAGTACTTGAAGACGGGGAAGTTCAGCACATTGCCATTCTGCCCATCGGCGGCATGCATATAACTAACGACCTGGCCATTGGCCTCAAAACAGACCTGGACGTGGCCGAAGCCGTTAAGGTGCAACATGCTTTCCTCGGTGAACAGCCCAAGAAGGTGCTCAAGACCTACGTGACCATCAAACAACAACGTTACGACTTTGATCCAGAAGATATTTCGATGATTGTAGAGGCCAGAGTAGAAGAACTCCTAGAATACGTCGACAAAGAACTTAAGAAAATACAGCGCTCCCGCAAACTCCCCGGTGGCGTGGTGTTGGTTGGCGGAACCGCCAAACTGCCTGGCATGGCCGAATTTACCCGAGAAAAACTCCAACTGGCAGCCCGTCTTGGCCACTTGCAACCCATTGGCGGCTTACAGGACACTGTAGATGACCCGGCTTTTTACACCGCCGCCGGCCTGATGCTACTCGACATGTTGCTTTTGCCAGCCGAAGGCGCACCCCGAGGTCTGCCTAACAACAAAGTCTTCAACATGCTCGGCGGCCTCCTCGGTCGCCGCAAGCGCTAAAAATGTACTCGGGCAAAATCTGCCCTCCCCAGGATACCTCCAAATTTTATACACACCATTACAAGATGTACTCACGGCCAGAATTTCCCCTGTTGCGGCACATATAATTCTAAGGTATACTGCCGGTAGCTAAGGAGTGTAGTTCTATGGCACAACAAGTTGCACCAGATATTGAAACGTTCGCGCGCATAAAGGTCGTAGGTGTTGGCGGGGCCGGCGGCGCTGCCATTAACCGTATGGTGGAAGCGGGAATTGAAGGCGTTGAGTTTGTTGCCGTTAATACTGATGCCCAAGCGCTCCATCATTCAAAGGCCCAAACCAAAATTCACATTGGTAAAGATGCTACCCGCGGTCTTGGGACTGGGGCAGACCCTAAAACAGGTGAAGAGGCAGCAAAAGAATCCACAGAAGAGCTCGAAAACCACTTGAATGGTGCTGACATGGTCTTTATTACCATCGGTGCTGGGGGTGGCACGGGTAGTGGCGCCGGTCCAGTGGTTGCCAAGGTTGCCAAAGATTCTGGCGCCCTGGTTGTCGGCTTTGCGACTCGTCCATTTGCCTTCGAGGGCGAAAAGCGCCGCAAGAACGCCGACCATGCCATAGATAAGCTACGTGAAAGTGTCGACACGCTCATTATTATTCCAAACGACCGCCTCTTGCAGACCATTGACCGCGCCACACCGCTGCTGGAAGCCTTCAAAGTGGCCGATGACGTCCTCAGACAAGGCGTACAAGGCATCTCTGACCTTATTACCGTCCATGGGCTCATCAACCTAGACTTTGCCGATGTAAAGACCGTTATGAGCGACGCCGGATCTGCACTTATGGGTATTGGCCGTGCTAGTGGCGAAAACCGCGCTATTCAAGCTGCCCAGCAGGCTATTGAATCACCACTGCTCGAGGTATCTATCGATGGTGCTCGCGGCATTCTATTCAATGTTATTGGTGGCAACGACATGTCCATGCACGAGATCAACACCGCTGCCGAAGCCATTACCGCTGCTGCTGACCCCGACGCCAACATTATCTTTGGTGCCACTATCAACCCAGAGCTTGAGGGCGAGGTGATCATTACGGTTGTGGCTACTGGCTTTGACGCCAGCTACTTTGCTAAGCGCACCGCCAGCTTGGAGCGCTCAGCCGAACTAGAAAAGGCTGCTCGCGAAGAATCCACCTCAGGGATTAAGGACGAAACCGTCAACGACCTCGACATGGATCTAGACGCTAAGGGCGATGCCTTGGCCTTGGGCGAGGAAGAGTTCCACAAGGAACCAGCTATTCCCAACATCTGGTCACTGGATAACGATCACGAAGATAACGACAAGAAAGATAAGGACGAAGAAGGCCTTGATATGGAGTCTGAAGAAGAAGCCAAACTGGCTGAACCATCATTCTTGCGCCGATTGCGCGGACGTGGCAAAAAGGACAAAGAAGACAAGTCCAACGAAAACGACGATTCTAAGAAGTAAATTGACCATAATCGTAATAAATAATACACCATAATTGCTATTGCATACGCCCTATGTATGGGGGTATGATGT
>CAZPPF010000014.1:0-18634 GCA_964588395.1 uncultured Candidatus Saccharibacteria bacterium
CCAACAACTGGTCTGCTAAGGGTAGTGGTACTACTATTGCTCAAGACTCTACCTATACCTTCAGTGGCAACAAGTCCTTAGCTATTACTACTACCACTACTGCTGATGCTGGTGCAGCCTACACGGCTGCCTTGTCTCCACTGACTACCTACACCTTATCTGGCTTTGCCCGCGTAGCAAGTTCTACTATTTCCGACTTCCGTGTTGGCCGCCAAGATGTGTCTGGTACTGACGTTAACTGTCTAAGCAGCCAGACTCTAACTACTACCTACACTCGCTTTAGCTGTACGTTTACGACTGGTGCTACCATTACCACCCCATCTAGTATCTACTTCCAGAAGTCTGGAGCCAGTGCTGAAACCTTCTACATTGATGGCATCCAATTAGAACAAACCTACTCTGCCAGTTCCTACCAAGAAGCCTTCAACAACCTACAGGTAGACACCGCTACCAGCACCATTACCCTCAATGGTTCCAACTCTGGAGAGATACAACCATGGAAGTTGAACACGAATGGGGTGCCGGCAGCGCTACGTACTGCAACATCATTTACCGCCAATGGTTATGCCTATGTAATAGGTGGTACAACCGGTACCGCTGGCGCAGGTAACCAGACTACTGTTTACTACGCCAAGTTGAATGCCGATGGGTCAGTTGGCTCATGGACCACCAACGTAAACGCGCTGCCTGTTGCGCTGTTCTCCGCTAACGGCACTACTGGCAACGGCTATGCCTACATAGTAGGTGGTACTAATGCGAGCTCCGTAACAGTTAATACTGTCTACTACGCCAAACTTAATTCGGATGGGTCTACGGGAGTCTGGCAGACGAATGCCAATACTCTACCAGATACACGGCGTTTTTCTTCGTCAGTTGTTGCAAATGGTTACATCTATGAAGTTGGCGGTAGAAACCAAGCCGGAACAGTTTCGTCTACTGTCTACTATGCCAAACTCAACGCTGATGGTTCCACTGGCGCCTGGCAGACTAACGTAAATGGTCTACCTTTAGTACGGCAGGCCACCGCAACCCTTATTGCAAACGGCTATATGTACGTTATTGGTGGTGACGATGGCTCTACTCCTGTAAGTACTGTCTATTACGCACGCCTCAACTCAGATGGAAGCGTTGGCAGCTGGTCAACTAATACAGCCAACCCGCTACCCGCCATACGTGCCGAAACGACATCAGCGGTGCTCAATGGCTATGTCTATATCGTAGGTGGAACCGACACTATAATCACTTCTTCCACGACTGCCCATACGGAAGTTTACTATGCCAAACTTAATGGTGACGGCACCATAGGCGCCTGGATTACTAGTGGTAATTCGTTGCCGGCTGCGCGGGTGCAGCACTTTGGGTTTGCTAACAATGGCTACATGTATGCAATGGGCGGCACAGACGGAGGCTTTGTAAATACTAAATCCACCGTCTACTACACCTCTACCACTCGCATAATAACTGCTGGCTCACTCGATCTGGTTGGCTTGAGTGGTCAAAACTTGGCTGATCAAGGTGCTACCGGTGGCAGTCTGACAGCAGGTAATACCTCGATCATTGGAAACTTGGATGTTCGAGAAAGCGTAAACGTTACGCAAAACGTAACTGTTGGTGGAACAATTGTAGCCAGCAGTGAACTCATCAAGGGAATTCAAGGTTCAACTAGCTTCTTGCAGGTTCAAAACGCTGGTGGGAGCAATGTCCTTAGCGTCAATACCGTGAACCAATTGGGCAATGCTGACTTTGAGACAGGCACCTCAGGTGTGACGCCAGACGGCTGGGCAATAAAGGGCTCTAGCACCTCCGTTACTATTGATAACTCTCAGGCCGACTTTGGCAGCAACTCGATGAAGGTTATCGCTACTACCGCAGCAAATGATGGCGCTAAGTCCAACTTCCCACTCCTGCCAAGCACCCAGTACACCTTGTCGTTCTATGGAAAGGTCAGTAGTGGCAGTATTACCGATGTCCAAGCTGGTAGAGCAGATGATGGTTCGACCAATACAGACTGTTTCGGTGGTGGCCAGACCTTTACCACTACTTGGACACGCTTTACCTGTACCTTTACTACTGGAGGCACGATTAGTGGTACACCGTACATCTATATAGACAAAACTGGCGGCTCAGCCGAAACTTTCTTTATAGATGGTGTTCAAATGGAAGCGGGTGCCTCTGCTACTGATTACCGGGCGGGCGACCTGACGGTCAACGGTAAGACATTGTTCAAGATCAATGCAGACTCAACCACTGCTTTCCAGATCCAAAACGCTGGTGGCACCACTATCTTGGGTATTGACACCACCAACAGCAAGATCTTCTCCAGCATTGCGGATGGCGCTTCGGCAGTTGGCTTCATATTTAACACCTCCAATACCTTTAGTACCACTGGCGCCAAGCTGCTATCTGTTCAAAACAACGGTACCGAGAAGTTTGCTATAGATAAAAGTGGTCACATCATTACGGCGGGCACAGCTCCCACCACCACAGTCAATGGCAACGCCGGTACAACTGCCACCTGTACACTTGCAGGCAATGACACCGCCGGAACAGTCACCATAGCCTCAGCTGGTACAGGCCAAGCTGCCGGGCTTGAATGTACCATCAACTTCAACGGTACCTTTGGCGCGGCACCTCGGTCCATCCTAACTTCCAATAATGCCAATGGGGCCACGGTTCAAGCCTACGCTGGATCTACCACCACGACGTTTACGGTAAGCTTTGGTGTTGCACCAACAGCTGGCCAAAGTTACATCTTCAACTACTTCGCACCTCAGTAGTGTTAATATTGGCTGACATTCTGGTCTGATAAACACAAGCGGTATACTATATAGTTAGACAATAAGGGCACCACCGTGGCAGATACGAACACCTCAAAACTCACAACCAATAGCTATAGGCTTATAGAAGCTTTTTACATTGTTGGTGCTAGCATATTTGTTATTGGTTATTTTGCTGAAAACCACCAAGTCGCCTTTGATTTTGCTTGGAACCCATACGTTATAGCACCTGCGCTCTCCATCCCACTCTATGCTTGGCTTCTCTTCATCATAAACCGTAAAAAAACTCGAAACCGTTTAACTTTCTGGTACACCCTGATCATCCTCCTAACCCTTATCTTCTCTACCGGTGGTCAGATAACCAAACTGCTCAGTACCAACCTGGCAACCTACACCTTTTGGAATAACCTGACCTTTCCATTCATTGCTGCTTTAGCTGCTCCTGCCATCGTTATATTTATCCTCGTATATCTAGGTAGAGAAGCCATCTTCTTCCGTATCTCAACTTGGGTGGTTGTTTTTGGTACCGCCCTCATGTCTTTCTTTCTAATTGCCAATTCGAACATTATTTTTGATGTTGCAGCCACTCAAAAACACTTTTATGGCTACCCCTCAAATCCAGCCTATGGCAAGTATGGTCAACTATTCTCCCTCCTCACGCTCGCAGTATTTGTTACTCTGATTGTTCTTTTGACACGTTATCAACGTTACTTACCAAAAGGGTCCGTAGCCCGCAAACAAGCCCTACTACTTTTACTCGGGATAAGCATTCCTATAATGCTAGGAATGATTACTGGCGCAGTTTTGCCCATATTTCATGTACCTCAGCTCGAGCTTGATACATTTGGCAACCTCATATCAGTGCCATTGATAGCCTACGCTATTACCAGATATCGATTATTTAGGATTGATCCGGCTACGTTGTCGACTACCGTGCTTTCTACCATGGACGAATCAGTAGTAACTATTAGTAGCGATTACGAAATCGAGGACCTCAATACCAGCTCAAGCAAGCTCTTTAGTACCGAGGTCTCTGCGAGCCGTGGCCAGTCACTCAGCACTTTATTTGGTCAGCAAAATGCCGATGCCATCATAAGTAAACTCAAAGAAGGTGTTCTGGAGCCGTTTGACCTGACAATAGATCTACCCGATAAACAGTTGCCAATTAGTTTACTTCCATCAAAAATACTTGGAGCTGACGAATCTATTAGTGGATATGTACTGGTGTTCCGTGACGTCACGGCTGAGCGGGCTGCCAAAGAAGTTGTGGAACATGAGGTGGAGCTGCGCACCAAGCAATTACACGAAGAACAAGCTCGTTTGCAAGCCTCAATCAACAGTTTGCAGCTAGGTTATATCATGGCCAGTACCGACGGAGTGATCATGCTCATAAATACGGCTGCTCAAAGCATACTCTTCGGTGGCGCACCCAAAGCTTTACCTGTCACATTGAAAGAACTCACCAGCCAGTTGAGTGGTGCGCTGGATCTGGAAAAGCTCAACCAAGAGTGTGTGTCCAAAGGGGCACCCATCGACATGGCCGAACTGCCCTTTGGCCCCAAGTTTTTACATACTTTTTTGGCGCCGATTACCATTGGAGAACCGAAACGTATCATCGGTAGCGTCATTATCCTAGAAGATATCACCGATGCCAAAGCTCTTGACCGCTCGCGTGACGAATTTTTCTCCATTGCCTCACACGAGTTACGTACCCCGCTGACGGCAATTCAAGGCAACATGTCCCTGTTAAAGAACTACTATCCAGAGGCTATTGAAAGGCCCGAAATTCATGAAATTGTCGATGATGTCTACGACTCTACCCAACGTCTCATCCAGATTGTAAATGACTTCTTGGACACCTCGCGGCTAGAGCAAGGACGTTTACATTTTGAAATAGTCGCCATTGACCCAGTGGAACTAGCGGGTGACGTGGTCCACGAGTTTAATCTGGCCAACTCAAAACCCGAGGTCAAGCTCAGTCTGGAACCTCCCAAGGCACCGATATCAGCGGTTTTGGCCGACAAGATCCGTTTCCGTCAGATCATTGTCAACCTCATCGGCAACGCTATCAAATTTACCGAGCAGGGAACTATTGTTGTGTCATTTTCTCAGGAACATGGGGCAGTCAAGATGTCTGTAACAGATAGTGGGCGTGGAATCCCTGTAGACAAACAGCACCTGCTTTTCCGCAAATTCCAACAAGCTACCGATGATATTCTAACGCGCGACAATACGCGTAGTACCGGTCTTGGCTTGTACGTTTCAAAATTGATGATCGAAAATATGAGTGGCAAGGTTTGGCTCGAGAAGTCCGAGGATGGCAAAGGATCAACCTTCAGCATATCACTGCCAGCGGCTCCGGCGGGTGCGCAACCTGCGGTGGCCCCAGCAGCTCCAGCCGAAACCAAGGAGCCGCCACATGCATAAACTGCTAATTGTCGAAGATGACCCCTACGTAGTGCGGCTGTATCAACGTTTGTTTGCACTCGAAAAATTCGAAGTAGAGATAGCTGCCGATGGTCTGGACGGAATTCATAAAGCCAAGAGTTTCAAACCGGACTTAATCTTGCTGGATATTATGATGCCCATCATGAATGGTCTGGAAGCTCTGCAAAAGCTCAAAGATGACCCGGCAACCAAAGATATGCAAGTCATTATGCTTACCAATGTCGGCGAAGATTCTGTGGTAGAAATTGCTCGCTCGTTTGGAGCCCAAGACTACTTGGTAAAAAGCGATTTTACCCCCGAAGAAGTCCTCAAAAAAGTTAGAAGCTACCTAAAAGAAAAATAACCATGGATCCAGCTGATCAACCACCTACGCCCGCCGTTCCAGAGCCGAGTGCACCGGCGGTTCAGGCTGAGTCAGCCCAGCCACCCTCTGTTCCTACCGAAACAGAACCAAAACCTCACAAAAAACATCGAGTCCTCAAGTGGTTCATTGGAGCAGTGGTCTTTGTACTACTTCTGGCGGGGGCGGGGTATTGGTGGCTATTCTATTTCCGCCATTTTAACTTTGGTCACAGGGGTGGGGACATTGGCGTGCTCAAAGCCGGTATCTTCGAAGGTACCATGAATCATTTTGCACCTACCATGGAATCCGATGATGCCACCGTGTATATGAATCGTCAGATTTTTGAAGGGTTAGTCATCTATCAGGACAAAACCAAAATTTCACCCAATCTGGTAACCGGCTGGACAAATCCAGACGACAAAACCTGGATTTTTAGCCTCAAACCAAACGTAAAGTTCCACACTGGCAACACGTTGACTGCCAAAGATGTTATTTACAGCTACGAACAGTCCAAACGAAACCAAAATTTTGGCTACGTAACAGAAACAATCGCCAGCGTCGAAGCTTTTGGTGACAACCAAGTTAAGTTCACCACCAAAACAGTTGACCCAATTTTGCTGAACAGACTAGTGGATATGTTTATTATTGACTCCACGGCGGCTGGTAAAGCTAGTCCGGAGTTCGGCACCGGTCCTTACGGCGTCAAGCCCGGTACGTCACCAACTAGCAGCCATATTGAACTGGCGGCTTTTGATAGTTATCACGGAGGTAAACCACATGCCCGCGGGGTACAGGTTACCGTCTATAACGAGGACGACCAAGACGCCGTTACCAAGGCTTTTTTGCTTGGGAAGCTCAATTTGGTGGCCTTTGTGCCAACCAGCGTGGTAGAAACCGCCAAATCACTGCACTTTCAGTCTGGCTCGCGCGACGATCCTTCGATTTACCAACTGGCTATGAATACCAGCAAAGCTGGTTCGCCACTGACCAAACTCAAAGTTCGCCAAGCCGTCCTAAGGACCATCGATGTTTCATCGCTACTCAAAGCCACTGGACGAGAACAAACAGGGCAGCGGGCAGACCAAGCTTTAGCCTCCTACATACCTGGCTACAACCCTGACATCACTCGCCCCGGTGTAGATCTGGCTGCTGCTCGGCAATTGCTCAAAGAGGCTGGTTACCCCAATGGAACCAGCATTACGCTCACTGTTTTTAGTGCCGCCAAAGATGCCGGCAGCGAGCTTGCTCGGCAGCTTGGCCAAATTGGCATCAAGGTAGATCTGAATGTTCGTGATGATGTGGATGGCATTCAAGCCGACGCCGCTGCCGGCAAGCTCGAATCGTTCTACTACGCCGAAGGCACTAGTTTGCTAGATGGTAGCGATGTCTTTACCAAAATGGCCCAAGACACCAGCTACCACAATCCTAACGTAGATAAACTACAGGCCGAAGCCAGTAGCACGCTCAACCAAGTCGATCACCTCAATGCTCTCAAAAAAATCTCCCAAATCTTTGCTGACGACGTGCCATCAGTACCCCTGTACACCAACAAAAACTTGTGGATTATGGACCGTGCCTACGTAATGCCAGAGGATACTCTGGTCAGCGGTCTTGGTGTCTACATGTGGAAAGTCCACCTCTAAAACCGTGATTGACACCAGCTAGGAATTCATGGTTCAATTCACCTAACACTAGTTGTGCTTAAAAATGGCTAGAAACAAAACGAAAATGCAATCAGACCCCGATGCTTCCCAAGGTCAAGAAACGGTAGAGCAGCAGACTTTGTCGCCTTCAAGGCGCTTTAGTGTCAGGCAGCTCAGTCTCTTTGCCGTAGTTTTTCTGTCGATTGGCGGAATTGTTATCTGGCGTTCTTCGGCCGCTAGTATTTATCCGACAGCCTCAAATGAAATAGTCCTGGAATATAAGGAAGAGCTGCCTCCTAGCGGAACAATTAACGAAGGAACATCGTACGTTGCCCCGCATGCTGTTCTGTACGGCGACGGTAAATTGATTTGTGGTAATGAAGCAACCCCCCAAAGTCCATTTGGATTAAAAACTACCACATTGAGTAGTCAGACAGTTGCAGATCTCGTCAATAAAATAGTAAGTACCAAATTTAATGAGCTAAATGGTGTGTATACCTCCGACCCCTATAAACTCGTTGAGCTAAGCACCTCTATTACACTTAACCTAAACGACGGATCCAACACGGCCTATTATAGGAATGGTGATAAGCCGCCTGCGTTTGCCATGGCAGAACAAGCTATTAATGAAGTCTGTGCTCAGGCAGCTACTGTTTATCAGCCTGAAAAAGTCAAAGTGACTGTAAAACACTCACAAGACCAGGAAAAAACCAAAGCCGCTGCCACTAAAGTAAAAGCAGCGCACTTGCCCAAGCCCAAAGATTCCTCCACCCCAGCAGCAGAAATTTACACCGCGCAACAAGCACAACCAGTCATTCAAGAGCTTGGTAATAAAACTGCAGGTTCGTTGGTTCAAGACAATGTTGCTCTAGCAGTTTCTGTTGAACCAGTTCTGCCAGACAGTAAACCAATTAACCAGCTAAAAATAGACACCAAGCTCGTCGATAAAAACGCGAAACTTCCAAATGAGGCCCCTGCAAGTGCTCTTGCGACTCTAAAAAACGTTCCACCATCTCCGCCAATTATTAATTTCAACTCTACCCCCAATCATGTAAGCACAAGTGGAAGAGTTGTTTTAAGCTGGACTGTCACAGGCAATCCAACCGCATGTACAGGTGGGGGAGAAGGCTTTACCGGTGATAAATCGGCAAGTGGCACACAAGTTATCGCTGGGCCGTTCACGATAACCAGGACTTTTACCTTGAATTGTGTGAACGCAGGCGGTGAGAGCTCAGCCAACACCACTGTTACCCTAGATGGCAGCAGTGCTTTGGGGGTCTCCACTTCTGGCATAACTGATTTTATACAGAACCAAATCCAGCCCAAAGCCGAGGCACTTACCACCCTAGCTTTCAGTTATGCAGGTCCCATTTGGGGCTATTGTACCAATGTCAAAGAACCAGCAGATCCATACACCTGGGGCGACAATTACGTCTGTGTGTCGACGGCAAACATGGGCCTTCGATGGTCATATGCTGGACCAATATCGGGCATGAACTGTACTTCTTGGAGGGAACCATCTCAACCTGCCCAATATACCTGGGGTGATAATTATCTCTGTTGGCCAACAACTTCATCGGTAAGGTTTCAATTTAGCTATGCTGGACCAATATCTGGGATGAGTTGTATCAGCGTTAACGAGCCGTCCGAGCCCTATGCCTATACCTGGAGAGATAATTACCTATGCCAAGCTAACGTTTCCACTAGCACAACCCCAACAACATACACTCCCGCGGCCGCCACTCAAAAGCCGGGGACAGGTCCCTGGTACTCTGCCTACGGTGTCTCTTACCAGACACCAGATGGAACCTCAAACGCCAATCAGAGCGGTGTGGTTCGAGCATTCCCAACCGTCAACAACCCTAGTGGTCAATTGCCCAACAGGACTGGTACATGGTACTCCGGCTATGGGTTCTGGTATCAAACGACTGCTACGCAAGCCGGCAATATCAATTGTGCCACCTTTACAACTAGCACAGCTGCTTCAGCAGGGGTGGTGAGATCGTCTTCATGCACTACCACTACCACTACCAGTCCAACACCAACACCAACCCCTACACCAACCCCTACCACCACAGGCTACACGGTTCGCTACATATGGCTCTACGGTGCCGATCAGGCACCAAATCCGCTCGATATTAGTCGTTTGGCTTATGGAGCACAATACTTTTACTTAGGACAGGTCAAGAAAGCTACCACAATAAAATCAATTCAGGTTGTACAAGGCCAAAATCCCGCCGCATGGTATACAACCTGCCATAAAGTGGGTGGATGTGGTGATGCCACCGAAGCCTTCCTGGACAACGTATGGGGTAATTACTATCAAGCCAAAGTCTCAACAGTTATAATAGGGCAGTTTAACTCATCATATTACTGTGGTCTGGGCGGTCCAACACTGCCGGCAGGTGAGACATTGGGAAGTGCTAACGGAATTAGAGATGTAGGTGGGGGCGTGGCTGTTGTTATGCCATATAGTGGTTGTGGCTCTAGCTTTGATAATGTTCAATCAATAGCTGCCCACGAGCAAGGACATACCATGGGGCTAGATCATGTATCCGATAATACGTTAATGTACCCAAGTGGTGGAGCAAATAGCGCCTGTTACGCCCTAAGTGTATGCTCCCTAAATTTTTACCAGTTTCTTTTGCTCAACCAGTACAGCCCCTTCTTTAAGTAGCCGATATAGCCCCATATAAAAACACCCGTTTTGTCACGGGTGTTTTTGCAAACCAAGCTAGCGCTTTACGCCATTAACCGGTAAAATTTGCATTCCCTTTCACTGGAACGGGCGCCTGTGCCATTTCAGGGGCAGGGGTTGGTGCATCACCTTCCTTGGGTAATACTAGAGTGGTAGGTGTAGCTGGTGCATCACCTTCGTTAGGCAACACTAAGTTGTTAGGCGTAGGATCTTGATCCGTCGCATGTGCAGTACCTTGTTCCGCAATCGCCGCCACCCCAACTAAACTTGCTACTGTAAGCACCGCTACTGAAGCGACGCGCTTCGCTTTTTCCATCCATGTAGGTGTGTTTGATTCTTTTTTCATAGTGCACCTATAATATATTAAAACCTCACTAATGTCAAGCTTAACCTTTTTGTTTGCGCCTGGCTTTATTGACATCCAAACGCGCCCGTGACAAGATAAACACAAGCGTTAAAAAGCAGGAAATTTTTATATGGACGAAACAAATCCGCCCGAAACATCAAAAGAAGATCAAGCAATTACCCCACCAGCGCCAGATACGGTCATATCACCTCAGTCACCATCAGAGGAAGGCACTCCAACCCCTACCGAAAATCCCGACTCCAACCCAGATGAGTACGCAGCCTCCGAAACCACCCCTCCCGAAAAGTCTGACGGTGGCTACCCACCAGTTAGCAAGCCCAAAAAGAGCAAAAAAGGACTGATTCTTCTCATAATTCTGGTTTTGGCAGTTGCCGGCGCAGCTTATTACTGGTTTATGGTCCGCAAGGATACCAAAACCGACAATCAAACCACCACCGTTACCAAAAAAGATGTTGATTTGATCCGTTATGGATCGGGTGAGGGGGTCTTAAACGTATTTGCGCCCGAAGTAGATAGTGACAGCACAACCATCCTGGTTAACAAACAGATCTTTGAACCCTTGGTGGATTTTCGTGAAAAAACCAAGCTGACCCCTGTACTCGCTACCAGCTGGACAAATCCAGACGCCAACACCTGGATTTTTACACTCAAACCAAACGTTAAGTTCCATACAGGTAACACCATGACTGCCAAGGATGTTCTCTACAGTTACGAGAAAACCAAGACAAACGAAGTCTACGGCGATCAAATTACATCTACGATCAAAAGCATAGAAGCGGTTGGTGATAACCAAGTAAAGATCGTAACCAAAGAAGTGGATCCCATTCTACTTAACCGACTGAGCAGCCTGCTTATTATTGATTCTACCGCCGCAGGTAAGGTTGATCCCAAATATGGTACTGGTCCCTACATGGTCAAGGACGGCACTACCCCCGATGAAACCAACATTGACCTGGTTGCCTTTGACGGTTACCACGGTGGGCACGTCTACACCAAAGAAGTCCAAGTTAAAGTCTATAAGGACGACGAGAATAAGCCAGGTTCGGCTGAGGAGACCATGGGCGCAGATATAAAGGCAGGTAAGCTGGATATTACTGGTTTTATTAGTGCGGATCGTGTAGCTGAGGCCAAAAAGGCAGGCTTACAGATTTTTTCGGTAGACGACAACTCCATTTACTATGTTGTGCCAAATGTTAATAAGAAGACATCTCCACTCTCCAACATAAAGGTAAGGCAGGCAATCTACGCTGGTATCGATGTAGATGCACTACTTAAAGCAATAGGTCGCGATGGATCTATTGCCAACCAGGTAGTGGCTCAGTATATTCCTGGCTATAACTCCGCAATTACTCGTCCCAAAACGGACGTTGCAGCTGCCAAACAACTGCTTAAAGATGCAGGTTATCCAAATGGCACTTCGTTTACTCTGACTGTCTATTCTGGCGCTCAGGACGCTGGCCAGGAAATTGTACGACAGCTCAAAGACATTGGAATCACGGTCAAACTAAACTCAATCTCAGATATAAACCAGCTGGAAGAAGGGGCAACTAACGGAACATTTGAAGCCTATTATTTTGCTGATGGCAGTATATATAACGATGCCAATGATGTGTTTAGCCGAAACTTACAATCCAAATACTACAGTAACTCAAAGATAGATACGCTAATGGATCAAGCCGGGACTTCCTTAGATCAGACTAAGCGACTCGATGACCTCAAGCAGATATCCAAGCTAGCCATGGATGATGTGGCTTTGGTGCCGCTGTATAGCAATGTACCGGAGTGGGTGGCCGCTAAGCCCTATGTTATGACACAAGATTTACTGAGTACTGACCTTGGTGTTCTGTTCTACAAGGTACATCTAAACTAAGGGGAGGCGCTAGGGGTGGCCATGAAGCGCCGGATCACACTCAAAGCGCAGTTTATTCTCCTGATAGTACTCGGGCTCTCGCTGTTATTTGTGATAATAACAGTAGTAGTTGCTCGTCAAACCACCAAAAACTTGCGGGCAGGACTGGTCAGCCAATCTAAGTCGTTTGCTGCCTTGGCTACCAAGCCCATCGGTGACACCTTTGTAACTTACCAAGATTCCGGCCGCATCAAGATTATCCAGCAGGTCGAGAAGTTTACGGACCTGGATGGCAACATCAACAATGTGTCAGTGGTAGATATAAACGGCAAAACCCTTTACGAGCAAGAAGAGGGGAGTAACGTTACAGTATCGCCAGCTCAGGCCAGCAGTTTTGACACGGTGAATGTGACCGAAAAAGGCAAGCTCACCCGGGTAATTACCCCTTACATCGAGGATTTTGGCGCCCACCGCTACTCCTTGGTCTATGATATCTCTTACAAAGCTATCGACCAGAGTATTCGCCAGCTAACCGTCGGAATTATTATCCTAGCTCTGGCAGCGCTCGTTTTGAGCATCTTCGTCAGTTACTTCCTAATCAACCAGCTGTTTTTGGGACCTGTTAGGTTGGTGAGCAATGCGGCTATAGAGATCAGTAAGGGCAATTTTGACCTCAAGATAGAGCCAAAGCGCAATGACGAGATTGGCGACCTCGCCACAAGTGTTAATACCATGGCCGATGCCCTAAAGGCCGACATTCAGAAGCTCAAAGACGTGGATGCTATCAAGACTGAGTTTATGATGATCGCTTCTCACAACCTGCGTACACCGCTTACGATTATTCAGGGGTATTTGGACACTCTTTTGCTCAATAAAGAGCTTCCAGAGGCCGTACGGGGGACTGTGGAGGTGGTGGCAGCCTCTGGCAACCGCCTAAGTGTGTTTGCGGAGGATATTCTGACAGTTTCGCGTCTAGAAGCCGGGGAAAACGTTATGAAACAGCGGGAGAAGATTGATTTGAGCGATCTGCTTGGCAAAATAGTCAAAGATTTCACTCCTTTAGCTAAAGAGAAGCAGCTTCATTTCAAGGTGGAGCTGCCTGACCACCCCTGTTACACCGTCATTAGTATGCCACATATTCGAGCTGCCATCTGGAATATCCTGGATAACGCCCTCAAGTTTACCAAACAGGGTTCAGTTACCTTAAAATTGGCGGTGGCCGATGGCAAAGCAGCCATCAGCGTGAGTGATACTGGGGTGGGGATTGACCCCGAAGAAGTACCCAAACTGTTTACTAAGTTCCATAGGGGTACCAGTACGTATCAGTATGAGTATGAGGGTACTGGCATTGGCTTGTATTTGACCAAGTTGATTGTGGATCAGCATGGCGGCACCGTTGCCGTGGATAGCCAGCTTGGCAAGGGCACAACAATCTTGGTCACGTTACCAATTGTTACCAAAGATGAGCCCAAGGCACCTAGCCGCCAAGTACTAGCTGCATAGTACCAGTGCAGTGAGTGGGGGGCTTTGTTGGATACACTTTCCTCAAGTGCCGAAGCAGGCAAGGCACTTTCGAAAAGGTATCCAACGCGCACCGACAGCAAAATTATTACCTTACGTAAAGGCGCGTCGGATATCTTTTTTTGGGGTCCTTTCGAAGATTCGGATCCACAAAAAAGATGTATCCGATAAGCCGTTACCTCACGGGTTAATTTGTGTTAAGCTTATCGGTGAGAATACAGGGTAAAATACAAAGATGAGCACCATAGTTGCGGTACTGAATCAGAAGGGTGGGGTAGGCAAAACTACTACTGCTATTAACGTGGGTGCTTATCTAGCAAAAGCAGGTAAATCGGTTCTACTGGTGGATCTAGATCCCCAGGGAAATGCCTCTAGCGGGTTGGGTTTGGACAAGCAATCTCTGGATACAACCGTTTATGAAGTATTGTTCAAAGAGGCGCAAGTAGCTGATACTGTTCGTGAGACAGATATTAGCGGGTTGTACCTGTTACCGGCCAACGCTGGTTTGGCTGCCGCAGAAGTCGATCTGGCAGGTGAACAACGGCGTGAATATCGGCTTAAGGAGGCTTTGGCTGGTCTAACATATGATTATGTCCTGATAGATTGCCCACCGGCGCTCGGGCTGCTGAGTATTAATGCCCTGACGGCGGCCAACGAGGTGTTGATTCCGGTTCAGGCCGAGTATTACGCTTTGGAGGGTCTTGGACAGCTGCTGGATGTGATCCAACGAGTTCGTGGTGGACTCAATCCGCATTTGTCTCTTATGGGCGTGGTTATTACTATGCACGACAGCCGCACCACGCTTGGCGAACAGGTGATAGCCGAGGTACACAAGCATTTTGGTGATAAAGTATTTACTACGATGATTCCACGTAATGTTCGCCTGGCCGAGGCACCCAGTTATGGCAAATCCATTGCCGAGCATGACAAATGGTCCAAAGGTGCACGGGCCTACAAACAGCTAACCAAGGAGATAATGAAGCATGGCAAATAAGGGTCTTGGCAAGGGGTTTGACGCGCTATTGCCGCAAGATTTTGATAATTCTCTCGTAGCAGACGATTCTGAACGCATCCAGAAGCTACTAATACAGGATATTATCCCTAACAAACAGCAGCCCCGGCGCCAGTTTGATAAGCAAGCCCTCGAGGAATTGGCGGCGTCTATCAAAGAGTACGGGCTATTACAGCCATTAGTCGTGACCTATACCGACCAAGACGGTAAATATATGCTGATAGCTGGCGAGCGTCGTTGGCGGGCGGCTCAGCTAGCGGGCATGGACTCGGTAGCCGTGATTGTCCGGTCTGATGAAGAACTGCGGCAGCTTGAGATGGCACTAGTGGAAAATGTGCAACGAGTGGACCTTTCACCCCTGGAACAGGCCGAATCTTTTCTGCGGCTCAACCAACAATTTAGCCAAGATTATGCTGACATTGCTCAACGGGTAGGCAAGGCTCACCCAACTGTAATCAACATCGTTCGTTTGCTGCAACTGCCCGATGAGGCCAAACAAGCCCTAAATGCACGAACCATTACCGAAGGACATGCTAGGGCTATCTTGGCTTTGAAAGACCCAGCTAAGCAAAAAGAACTCCTGAACCTGATTCTGGCTAACAACTGGAACGTGCGCCAGGCCGAACACTACGTATCGGCTCAGAAACAAGGTGTTAAGAGTACAAAAGGGGCTGCAGCTCGTACGCAAGCCACCACACCAGAGACAGAGAAGCTGAGTAAAGTACTCAAAACACCGGTGAGCATTCGGCGGATGGCCAAGGGTGGCAAGCTGGAAATTGGCTTCAAGAACGAAACCGACCTCAAGCGCATTATCAAACGTCTAAGCTAGTAAGTGCACGGGCTTTATTGGACACACTTTTCTCAAGAGCCGAAGCAAGCAAGGCTCTTTCGAAAAGGTGCCCAAAGCGCCAGCAACGTCCATCTATGGATCTTTTATTTGATATGATGGTCTTATGACCATACAAGAAATGACCGAACGTGCTGTAAAAGTTCGCGAACTTTATGATCAGCTAAACTTGAAAAACCATGGCATTAAGTGGAATGAAGAACGCTTAATGGCGGGTTTTGTTGGAGATGTTGGGGACCTGTCAAAAATTATTATGGGAAAAGCGGGTGTGCGTGTTATTGATGATGTTGATGCGAAACTTGTGCATGAACTATCGGATTGTCTTTGGTCGCTATTAGTACTTGCCGATAGATACGGGATTGAGATGGAAGAAGCCTTTACAAGATCTATGGATGCGCTCGAAGTACGTGCGAACAAAGCTATAGCATCTGGAGTTCCGATAAACTAGAACGATTCGGCTTGGCTGAAAGGGAAGATGCGTAACACCAGTTTACCAACGATGGCATTGACCGGAACTGGGCCAAAGCTGCGTGAGTCTAGTGAATTTGTACGGTTATCACCACAGACAAACACCTGATTGGCTGGCACAGTTATATCTATACTACCGGTAGTTGTGGTAATGACTTTGCCGTAGGCCATGGTTCTATCGGGCTGAAAGCCGCCGGGGTGTTCTTTGTTATAAACTGTCAAAACATTATCTTTTACCACCACTCGATCACCGGGGAGGCCAATTACCCGCTTGATCAGCTGACGTTCTTGAGTGCCGTTGAAGTCAAAATCTTCTACTTTGCTAAAGATCACAATATCGCCCCGCTGCGGGACGTAGGGGTGATGGGTGATTCGCGAAATGGTTCGAGGGACCTTTACTACAATCAACCGGTCGTGGTTTTGCAGGGTGGTTTCCATGCTGGGCCCATCAACTTCGTAGGATTGGAACACGAAAGCCGTCAAAGTCAGCGCTATTAGGGGCGCGATGATCAAAATGGCGATGGTCGACAGGGCACTGCGCCAACCACCACCCGAACCAGAACGACGCTTTGGCGGCGGAGGTGGCAAGGTTGGCGAAGGTCGAGGAGGGGACGCAGGCGGCGGTGTAACTGGTGTGGTGGGACTGTCTGGCATCATAACTCGTCCACTATAGCTTAAAACGCTTTCCTGTGCATTAGCTTAATGCTTGGGAAATGCTTTTTCAGGTAATTTTAAGCCCCTGGCCCCAATCTGTAAGTTATGTATTTACTCGCTGCGCACATAACCGGTATACTAGAGTCTACGTCTTATGCATTCAACAGACAATTTCAGGCGGCCGGATCCACGCCGCAGACCCAAATCCATCGACAATTTTATCGCTCCTCGTTCCTCAGGAAGGACGGGTAGTATTAGTTTTTCATCTGATCAAGCGGCGAACTCTCAAGCGAATAGTCCGGCCGTTGACAACTTCAATCGCCCCGACGGCTTTAATCCTGCCCAGCAACCCGCTATCCCACTTTCCAGCCAACGACCAAAAATGACGCCACTGGACAATCGTCCACGCAATCGTTCACACTCTCCGCTGACTGCTTCAGCACCGCGCCGCCGCGGCAGTAAGGGTCGTAACTGGGGCCAGATTATGAAGCGAACAGCCATGGTCACCGGTGCCTTAGTGGTGTTAGTTGGTGGTTTCTTGGGTTACAAGGTCTACAAAAACACCTCCAAGGTCTTTAATGGCAACATTTTCGGCATCTTTAGTACTACCAAGCTCAAAGGCGAAGATCAGGGTAGGGTGAATATTATGATTACCGGTACATCCGAGGATGACCCAGGCCATGCCGGAGCTATGCTTACTGATTCAATTATGGTTGCCAGCATTGACCCGGTGAATAACACCGGTTTTTTGATCAGTATTCCTCGTGATTTATGGGTCAGCTACGAGACCGACAGTTGTTCGTTTGGTAACGAGGGCAAGATTAACGCTGTCTATGAGTGTGGCGAAGATATTAAATTCCACGAAGACGGCTTTCCAGACGGTGGACTCGGGCTCATGGAGAAGGTCATCGAGAAAGATACTGGCTTGGATATTAATTACTACGTGAAGATCAACTATACTGCCTTCAAAGACTCCGTAAACAGTGTTGGTGGTATTGATGTGACCATCAAGACCGATGATCCGCGTGGTTTGTACGACGGTAATATTGGCAAGCAAGATGGCGGACCTTTGAAGCTACCAAATGGTAATGTTCACCTCGACGGACAGACCGCGCTCAACCTGGCCCGAGCTCGCTGTGACACAGTGTGTTACGGTTTTACTAGAGGTGATTTTGACCGCACTGAACATCAACGCATGATGCTGCTCGCGCTCAAAGACAAGGCCCTGAGTGCTGGGACGCTCAGTAATCCAGCCAAAATTAGTAGCTTATTGGACTCGGTAGGCAACAATGTTAAGACCGATTTCCAGGTTAGTGAACTGCGCCGTTTGTACGATATTGGTAAGCAAATTCAGAACCAGAACCTAAAATCTGTTGGCCTGGCCGATGATGACGTCAAACTGGTTACAACGGCCAATATTAGCGGTACCAGCGCCGTTCGACCTGTAGCTGGGATTGATGATTTCTCTCAGATCAAGGCATACTTGAAGCGCCTGACAAGCAATGACCCAGTGGTCAAAGAGGGTGCCACGGCCGTGGTGCTTAACGCCAGCGGAGTGGATGGGTTGGCACGTAAGAAGGCTGATGAACTGGCTGACAAGGGTATTACGGTGAAGGCGGTAGCAACTACCACGACCCGTCCGAGTACTGTTGTGGTTTTCTTGAACAGCCAAAAAACAGCTACCAGCAGCTATCTTGGTCAAAAATTTGGTGTTACGCCAACCACCGATATGACTGGAATTCCAGAAGCCAAGAGTTATGACGCAGATTTTGTTATAATACTGGGAGCCAATACACAGCAGTAGGTACGAAGTGTTTGCTCCTCGGCTAGGTCCTCGCTTGCGCTGCGGAGACGCCTCAGAGCCAACACTTCGTACCTAATAAACAAGGGAGTTATCAGTGGGAGACCGGCTAGACAAGATCAAGCCTGCGAGTGGTTTTTCGCATTTTATTCATTATCTTTTGTTGGTGCTGTTGCCAGCGCTGGTATTTGTATTTGTGCGACTCG
>CAZPPF010000015.1:0-17516 GCA_964588395.1 uncultured Candidatus Saccharibacteria bacterium
ACGAAGATTGGGGCGATACACCGGTTATTGATATGTGGAATTTTTATGGTAAGGGAGGATTGATTTAATGAAGATTGTATTTACAGGCGCTGCAGGTTTTATTGCGGGCTATGCCATTGAGGAACTACTCAACAATGGTCATGAAGTAGTTGGAATTGATAACTTTTCTAAGTACGGAAAGCTTGAAAAGAGCTATTCTAAAAACCCGAAATATACTTTTATCGAAGGTGATGCTCAAGATGTTGAGGTTATGAAAAAGGCGCTCGAGGATGCAGACATTTTGGTAGCAGCCGCAGCACTTATAGGAGGTATTTCCTATTTTCACGAACTAGCCTATGATCTAATTTCGCAGAACGAGCGCATTACTGCTTCGGCTTTTGATGCCGCTATTTGGGCGCACCAAAATAAGAAGCTCAAGAAAATTGTCGTTATGTCGTCTTCTATGGTCTACGAATCAACAGATGTATACCCAACTCCCGAAGGAGCGCAGCTGACTTCACCACCACCACTTTCAACTTATGGCTTCCAAAAACTAGCCACAGAGTACTTTACCAAAGGTGCATGGGAACAGTACGAATTACCCTACACTATCGTACGACCATTCAACTGCGTTGGTATAGGTGAAAAGCGCGCCCTGACAGACAAAGATGTTTACTCAGGGAACATCAAACTGGCTATGAGCCACGTTGTACCCGACTTAGTCCAGAAGATTGCTAAAGGACAAGATCCACTACACATTCTGGGTGACGGCAGCCAAGTTCGTCACTACACGTATGGTGCTGACTTGGCTCGCGGTATCAGGCTCTGCATTGAGAGCGACAAAGCACTAAACGAAGACTTTAATATATCTACAGCCGAATCCACTAACGTACTTGATCTAGCTGAAATGATTTGGAAAAAGATAAACGGTGACAAACCGTTCAAGTACGTATCTGACAAACCGTTTCAGCACGATGTAAAAAAGCGTGTTCCGGATGTCAGTAAGGCTAAGAAAGTTTTAGGATTTGAAGCTACTACAAAGCTGGATGATATGCTTGACGAGGTAATACCATGGATCCAAGAGCAAATTAAGCATGGCAACATCTAAAAGCAAACCCAAGCTGCATATTGTTACACCTGTGTTCAATGAAGGCAAAAACTTTCCGAATCTATACAAGGAAGTAAAAGAAAATATCAAAACACCACATGAACTTATCGTGGTGTATGACTTTGACGAAGACGACACGGTACCAGTTGTAAAAGCCTATCAGAAAAAAGATAAATCACTCATTCTGCATAAAAACACTCGTGGAAGAGGCGCCCTCAACGCGCTCCTGAGTGGGTTTGATCATGTAAAGTCCGGACCATTACTTGTAATAATGGCAGATCTGTCTGATGATCTAAGAATTGTCGATGACATGTACGCACAGTACCTTACAGGCTCTAGTGTGATATGCGGCAGCCGTTACATGAAAGGTGGCAAGCAAGTCGGTGGGCCGTGGCTCAAGCGAACACTCTCACGTTTGGCAGGTGTGTCTTTGTATTGGATTCGCCGAGTGCCAACTCACGATATTACGAATAACTTCAAAATGTATGACAAAGCTTTCCTTGATTCAATAACCATAGAAAGTGAAGGTGGCTTTGAAGTCGCTATGGAGATCACAGTTAAAGCCTTTAAACAAAAAAAGAAAATTACTGAGCTTCCTTCGACTTGGCGTGATAGAACTGAAGGCGAAGCCAACTTTAAATTATGGAAGTGGCTACCGTCTTACCTTCATTGGTATTTTTACGCTCTTTTTTAACAAAAATAACATGCTTGTATATAAAGTACGTCCAGCTGGTCTGTATTGCTACTGCAATAACCTTGGCGACAGCGTAATTGATAACATGGCTAGCTAAACTAACAAACACGATAGTAAAGACAAGGTTAAAGATAAACAGCGCCGCATAGGGTACGATGTGTTTTTTAATACTCTGATTATCGGCAGCGCTAAAGGTCCACCATCTGTTTAAGACAAAGTTATAAATGAAAGCGATACAGTAGGCTCCAAACAGCGCTAGAGGTAGCCATACTTGCATAACACCATGTAAGAGGATCAATAAACCCTCATCGATTATAAAAGTTGTCCCGCCCACAAATAAATAGCGCACCAATGGATGTTTATATAGATAGCCTAAGATGCCTTTAGTTTTGTTTATCATTTATGACTCTATACAAGAGAGCAAATACTCGCCGTAACCGCTTTTTAGTAACGGGTCTGCAATACGTCTCAATTGCTCTGAATTGATGAATCCCTGGCGATAAGCAATCTCTTCTATGCAACCGATTTTAAGACCTTGACGCTCCTCAATGACCTGAACATATTGAGCTGCTTGGTTCATGCTTTCAAAAGTTCCGGTGTCTAGCCAAGCAGTACCCCTGTCAAGTAAGATTACTGTAAGTTTTCCACGTCGTAAATATTCATTATGAATTTCAGTTATTTCTATCTCGCCGCGTTCGCTGGGCTTAACATTTTTAGCAATTTCTAACACGTCATTGTCGAAGAAATAAAGCCCAGGGATAGCGAAATTTGATTTGGGCTTAGCAGGTTTTTCTTCAATTGAAACGACATTGCTTTGATCGTCAAACTCAACCACTCCATAACGTTTTGGGTCGGCAACTTGATAGCCAAAGACAACGCCGCCGTCAGGATCTACAGCAGCCTGTAGTTTGGCATCCAAATCTGAGCCGTAGAAAATATTATCTCCGAGAACCATGGCGACTTTATCATTGCCAATAAAATCAGCGCCCACAATGAAAGCATCTGCTAAGCCTCGAGGATGCTCCTGAACTTTATAGGTAAAGTTACAACCAATCTGCTCGCCACTACCAAGCAATTGCTCGAAACGCGGCAAGTCTTGTGGTGTAGAAATAATTAGTATGTCGCGAATACCAGCACTGAGCAGCGTGCTAAGCGGGTAGTAAATCATGGGCTTGTCGTAGATCGGAATGAGTTGTTTGCTCACACCCATAGTAATTGGGTAGAGGCGAGTACCTGAACCACCGGCTAAAATAATACCTTTCATGGAGACCTCTTTTACTGAAGTATTGTACCATTCCGGCGTCTATATTTTTGAGAAAGTAGAGGCCTGCGCTACCATACAACATATGGATTTACAGTATTGCTATATGTGCGGAGGAGAACTTAAACCAGGTAAAGAACATGCTCTAATATGCCAGAGTTGCGGGCGTGTACTATTTAAAAATCCAAAACCGGCGGTTGCCATCGTTCTTTTTAGCCCAGATGGGAAAATGATTTTGTCAGTACGAGGAATAGATCCTGCCAAGGGCAAACTTGATACACTTGGTGGTTTCGTTGATATGGGCGAAACGTTTGAGGAGGCACTATACCGAGAACTTGAAGAGGAAGCCGGCCTTAAAAAGAGTGATATTTCAGATGTGGAATATATTGGAAGTGTAAGCCATCCGTATACATGGGGACCAGACGAAGTAGAGGTTTTGTCCGCGTACTACAGAGGAGTAATTAAGGAAAAACCAGCCCAGGGATACGATGACGTGGAATCATTTGTGAATGTGGACCTTGAAAAACTGGATGTTGCTGATATGTCGTGGGGCAAACCCATGTACGACATGTTGCAACTGGCGGCTAAACACTAGTTTTGATATATGCCTTGAGCGATTCTCGCCAACCGGCTGTACTAAACCCCGTCTGTTTAATCTTTGATAAATCCAAAGTACTTTGCAGTGGCCGGGCCGCAATACCTTCCTTGCCTTTGTAGTACTCAGCTGTTGTAACGTCGGTAACAGTGTTCTTCAGGCCAGCCTCGCTAAAGATTGCTCGAGTTATGTCTGCCCACGATACCGAATCGCCTTCGTTGCTTACATTGTATGTTCCAAACTCAGCTTTCGAGTCTAACAGGTGATGCATTGCTTTAACAAGTTCTGAGGTAAATGTCAGACGACCTATTTGATCCGATACTACACTTGGCTCGACCCCTTTATTGCCAAGTTCGAGCATGGTGCGTACAAAGTTTTTGCCTTCACCAATTACCCAAGATGTGCGTAGTATGTAGTGTTTTGGAAGTTCACTGACAGCAATATCACCAGCTGCCTTACTTGCACCATACACGCTTAGGGGGCTGAATGGTTCATCTTCAGTGTGTGGGCTTTGGGTGCCATCAAAAACATAATCAGTCGAAACATGCACAAATGTTATATCGTGCTCGAGGCACTTCCGGGCCAAATTGCGGGGTGCCGCGGCATTAGCTTTCCAGGCAATTACGCGACCTTCTGGTGTTTCAGCACCATCAACATTGGTGTAAGCTGCGGCGTTCAGGACGACTTTTATAGCACTCCAATCAAAATTATCCAGTTGTCTATAGTCACTGATATCAAGCGTATCCAAATCTACTGCTTTTGCACCTGGATACTGCTTTTGTAGGGCTTTACCCAGCTGTCCATTCGCTCCCGTAATGAGTATTGAAGAATCATTCATGGTTATACTTCCATCGGCCTGACGTCTTTAAGCAAGGGGTGTCCAAGGTCTTTATCCGAACAAATAGCCTGGTCTTTATCGATAGGCCATGTAATACCCAGTTCAGGATCAAACAAATTAACGAACGTATATTTAGCCTCAGGTGACCAGTGTTTGTTTACGAGATACGTGTAGGTTACATTTGGCTCCAAAGTTTGGTAGCCATTTGCAACTCCTCTCGGCACAAATACAGCTATTTCTGGCGTAATCTCCAGAGTCAAAACCTTTCCAAAACTTTCACCTTTGCGAAGATCTACCCACGCCCCAAAAATTTTTCCGTTGGCAAGTGAAATGAACTTTTCCCACGGCTCAGCATGTAATCCGCGCGTAGATCCTGTCTCGGCGTTGAACGAGATATTATTCTGTACAATCTCAAAATGCGGTAAACCGGCTGCTTCCATCTTGGCCCGCTGATAGTTCTCTTTGAACCAACCACGATTATCACCACTCAGTACGAGGTCAATTACATAAAAACCCGGTATTTCAGTCTCGCGAACTGCTAAATCTTTTGGCATCAGCGTCCCATCTCCTGATATTTTGCTTCAGTTTCGGCCTTTTGCGGTTTCCACCAGTCTGCATTATCCTGATACCACTTAATTGTGTCCGCAAGCCCATTGCGAAAATCAGTGTATTTAGGTTGCCAACCAAGTTCAGAACGTAATTTGCTTGAATCAATTGCGTAGCGTAGGTCATGCCCAGGTCGATCGTTAACATGGTCATAGTCTGTTCTATCTTTGCCCATGAGCTCTAGGATAAGTTCCACAACTTCCTTATTGTTTTTTTCTCCGTTTGCGCCAATCAAGTACGTGTCGCCAATTTTACCTTTTTCAAGGATAGCGAGCACACCAGATGAATGATCCTCGGTGTGAATCCAATCACGTACGTTTTCGCCGCTGCCGTACAGTTTTGGTTTGCGGCCTTCTAGGATTTCTGTAATTTGACGAGGAATAAACTTCTCAACGTGTTGGTAAGGGCCATAATTATTTGAGCAGTTTGAGATTGTTGCCTGAACTCCAAAACTGCGTACCCAAGCACGGACGAGCATATCTGAGCCTGCCTTGGTAGAAGAGTAGGGGCTTGAGGGATTATATGGAGTCTCAGGTGTAAACTTACTTGGATCGTCTAACTCTAAGTCACCATAAACTTCGTCAGTAGATATGTGATGTAAGCGCTTATTGTGTTTGCGAACTGCCTCGAGAATTCGATAGGTACCAATCAGGTTTGTTTCTACAAAGGGCCAGGGGCTGTGCAAGGAATTATCATTGTGTGATTCAGCAGCAAAGTGAACCACGGCGTCAGCGTCTGCAACCGTCTGATCAATTGTTGCCTCATCGCAAATATTACCTTTAATAAATATCACACGGCCTTCATCAAGACCATCAAGATTCTTCTTGTTGCCAGCGTAGGTAAGTGCGTCCAAAACTGTAATATGCCAATCTGGGCGCTCTCGGTAAATGTAGTGAACGAAGTTTGAACCAATAAACCCGGCACCGCCTGTCACAAGTACTTTCATCAGATAAAGTATACCTTATTTAAGCGGTAATAAACTTTGTGACTTTAGCAACGATGCTGTCAAGTTGTGGTTTAGTTTTGGCCTCTGCATTGAGCCGTAGGAGTGGCTCAGTATTACTTGGACGGACATTAAACCAGTAATCAGCATAACTCACCGTTAGACCATCCAACCAATCCTGCTCACCGTCCTGAAACTCTTGTGAAAGACGTTTTAAAGTACCTTCCTTATCTTGGACTTCAAAGTTTGTTTCCGGTATCTGGACATAGGCCTTTCTAAACGGGGCAGCTAGTTCTGATAGTGTTTTGCCGCTCGTACTTAAAACATAGAGCGCAATGACTGCCGCCAAAAGCCCGCTATCGGCCATAAAGTTGTCTTTGAAGTAATAGTGCCCACTATGCTCGCCAGCGAATATGGCTTGGTGTTTTCGCATATCACCTTTAATAAACGAATGACCAACCCGGGTGCGTATTGGCTTACCACCTTTTTTCTCGATGGCTTCAACTGCCGCTCTTCCACAAATAGCATTGTGTAAAACGGTTGTACCTGGATATTTATCAAGAAAGTAATGTGCAAGTAGGGCAGTCATGACGGTTCCACTCAACGGCTCCCCAAGTTCATCCACCAGCACTGCACGGTCACCATCACCATCAAAAGCGACGCCAGCGTCGCAACTGTTCTCTTTTACGGTTTTTTGAAGATCAACCAAATTTTTAGGTTCGAGCGGATTGGCTATGTGGTTAGGGAATGTGCCATCAAGCTCAAAATACAATTCAGTAACCTCGAATGGCACATACGGTTCGAGTTCTGGGAAAATTTTCCCAGCCATTCCATTACCAGCATCAACCGCGAGGCGTAAAGGCTTTAATTTACCAGCGTCAATAAAAGTTAGGACGTGTTTGATCCAGTCCTCTGTAATTTCTTTGGATGTTGATTTACCAAGAACCCCAGCTTCTTCAAACTGATTCTTAATTGCTAGATCTCGGATTTCGAATAGACCTGATTCTTCACCGATAGGTTTAGCCTCTTCACGGCAAAACTTGATGCCATTGTACTCACCTGGATTGTGGCTGGCCGTAACCATAGCGCCCCCCGCCAATCCAAAGTTTCCAACCGCAAAGTAGATCATGTCACTGGTAACTTCTCCAATGTCCAGCACTTCACGACCCCGTGACATAAGCCCGTTCATAAGAGCGGTAGCAAGTTCTGCTGAATCTGGTCGCATATCTCTACCAATTGCCACTGGGCCTTCGTTTGGCAACCAAACGGCCAGGGCTTTTCCAATTGCATTCGCAACTGGTGCGTTTAACTCGCTGCCAACCTTGCCACGTACATCATAAGCTTTGAATATTGCCTGTAACGCTTCTTCCATGCTGTCTCCCTATTTCCCACTCATTATATAGTATGAAATTCTGATAATGCGGTCGTGGTATTATTATTGCGACTGAATAAAAAGGATAATTTGAGAGAGATATTATGAAGATAGTAATTTTAAGCGGTTTCTTTAATCCTTTGCATGGTGGCCATTTGGATATGATTGAAGAGGGAGCTAGTATGGGCGATAAGCTCATCGTAATTGTGAACAATGACGCTGCGCAACAATTAAAGAAGGGGAAAATTATACTCGATGAACTAAACCGCTTACGGCTCATTAGTGCACTTAAATATGTAGATGACGCTGTCCTGGGCATAGATCAAGACCTAACCGTAGTAGAAACTATTAGGATCATTGCCAAGGAGCATCCTAATGATGAACTAGTTTTTGCCAATGGTGGCGACAGAAGTTCAGCAAAAGTTGTGCCGGAAACCGAGGTTTGTGAAGAGTTTGGTATCGAAATGATCTATGGTATTGGTGGTACGAATAAGGCAGATTCATCCACTAGGATAAACCGAGCCACTGGACACGAAGTTACTTAGACTCGATAAATTCGCGTAATTTAGCCCGGAAAACCTCGGGACTAAACTTTTGAGCATGTTGCTTCAGGATTTCTGCTGAATATTTTTGGCCATCAAACTTTTTCAAAGCGTCAGCTAAAGTTTCAGCATTTTGCGAAGAGAAAAATTCACCGGTTTGACCAGGAATGACATAATCTAAAGCCCCGCCAGCTTTGTAGGCGATAACCGGTGTGCCGGCTGCCATGGCCTCGACTGGGGTAATACCGAAGTCTTCTTCCGCTGCAAATATAAACGCCTCCGCACTGGCTAGAAGCTCTGGGATCTCTGCGTTACTCGCTTGTTTAAATGTAATGGATGGCCCTGCTATTTTTACAAGCCGATTATGGTCCGGACCGTTGCCAACAACAGTCAGGGGTGCGTTGAGCTCGTTGCAGGCTTCAATAATTATATCGGTGCGTTTGTAGGGAACTTGGCGGCCAACAGTTATAAAACCATTCCTGGGCTGGCCATTAACAGGTACAAAATGTTTTACATCAACCGGCGGATGAATTACCGTGCTATCTTGACCATAAAACGTCTTTATGTCGTTTTGAATGTGGGTTGAGTTGGCGATAAAATAATCTACTTTTTGAGCCGCCTCATAATCTCTCTTGCGCAAAGGTTTAACGAGCAGTTTAAGCCCTAATCGCGCCAACCACTTGGGCCTCATGCTTGGATGTTCCACGTAATCATTGTATTTGCGCCAATAAAAATGTGTGGGGGTGTGGCAGTAGCAAATATGTGTGGCTGGTTTGGGAACACGAACAAACTTGGCCTCGCCATTGCCAGAGCTGCTTATAACTAGATCAAATTGACTTAGATCGAGCTTGCGGAACCAGCGTTGACGCAGCACCGGTAAGAACCGCCTAAGTGCAGAGAAAGGCCAATGTTGCAAATAACCGGTGATAACTTTTCCGTCCAGGCGGCTGCGCCACTTATCAGAGCAATACGATGTATAAATGGGTGCATCCGGGAACATAATATGCAGTTGCTCCACCACTTTTTCTGCTCCACCACCATAGAGCCAGTCATGAACAATGGCGACTTTCATTTGGCTCCACTGCCAGAGAGTACTGTCCGAATAGTTTTGAGCAGAATGACAATGTCCATCCAAAAGCTCCAGTTTTGTACGTAGTACACATCTAACTGACGACGCTCTTCAAAACTGATTTCCCGGCGGCCGGAGACTTGAGCCAGTCCGGTTAAGCCCGATTTGACACTCAAAATGGCATGACGCTTGTCGTGTTGGTCGAGTTCTTCGGGGATAAGTGCTCGGGGCCCGACTAAACTCAGATCGCCCGTAATGACATTAAATAGTTGTGGTAGCTCATCAAGACTGGTTTTGCGTAGGAATCGTCCAAACGATGTAACGCGCGGGTCATGCTCAAGATAATCGCCATTTTCACGATACGCTTTGGCGAGCTCAGGCCGTCCCATTTGAACAAAGGCTTCCTCTGGCGTAGTGCCATCGTACTTCTTGTATTGCGAACGGAACTTGTAAACTTTGAAGCGATGATTGAAGCGAGTTAAGCGCGTTTGTCGGAAAAACACCGACCCGCTGGAGAATGTATTAATAATTCCAATGACAAGCATAAAAGGCGAGGCTATAATCAGCAAAATTCCGGCTGCAAATAAATCAAAAAGGCGCTTCACAATCCGGCCCCAACCAAACAAGGCGGTTTGATGTACGGCAATAACCGGGATTGAGGAGCGGAATAGTTCTACGTCGATGTTGCCAACGAACAATTCTGAATTGCCGGGTGTAAAACGGTAGCCAATGTGGTTGGCCTGGGCGTAGCTGAGGACTTCTTGGTTTTTTTGCTCGTCGGCATAGAGCTCGGTCTGTATGATACTGTGCACTTTGTCTCCAAGGTGCTCCAATGCCTCACCAAAGCTATTAAACCGTTTCAGACTTGGATATTTTGCCGCTAAACGATCACTATGACTAACCACGCCAACCACGCGGTAACCAGACACACGACTGACAATTAGAGAAGCCACTAGCTCATCAGTCAATTTAGTATCACCAATGATCAAAATGTTGGTAATCCCAAAATTAAACCCAAACATTACTCCTCGCAGCCAACGGGCAATGTTGCGAACCAGCACCAGAAAGATAAACGCCAGCACAAAGCCTAGTAAGGGAACTGAGCGGGCGGGCAAGATGGGGTTGGCTGCCAAAAAATTCCAAAATACTACGAACAGCATGCCAATAAATGAGCCAATGCCCAGGCGTCCAAGTTCGCTAAATCGTCTTTCGTAAATAGTGCTGTTGTATAGGCCCAAAAGCCCAAAGATAATGATCCAAAAGGGCAAGAGAACAAAGAAAACGCTAAGGTATGTACGGGCATGGACTGGCACCGCCAAAGGACGGTTATCTAGCGTTACACGCAAAATATAGGCGCCCACAAAGGCGGCTAATAGCGCTAAACAATCACCGATTACCAAAAAGAAGTTGTAGACCAGCGAGGCATTATTCTTCATAACAGCTATACTAGATTGTAACACCTATGAAAGCAGGCAAGTTAGCTCAGATTTTGGCATATGTGATTGCAGGGATACTGGTACTCTTGCCATTTCATGCGCTATTTACGACCTGGCTGGGCTCTAACTTCGGTCATCTGGACTTATTTCGGATTTGGAAAGAACTACTTTTGGTGCTCATCGGACTGGGTGCACTCTGGTTGCTGTACAAAGATCAGCCTACTCAGAAGTGGCTGAAACAAACAGGACTGTGGTGGCTGATCATCGGTTATATTGGTCTGCACCTAGTGTTGGGAGCCATAGCTCTTAAGCAACACAGAGTTAACGCAGACACCCTTATCTACGCGCTGCTGAGCAACTTACGTTTTGTGATCTTTTTCGTGATCTTTTTAACGGTAGCTCGTCAATCAGACTGGCTCAGAAACCATTGGAAACAGGTCGTATTGATTCCAGCTGGCATAGTGATTGCGTTTGGTTTGCTGCAGCATTTTGTACTGCCAGTTGATTGGCTGCGCCACTTTGGCTATGGACCCAAGACCATTCCAGCCTATCAAGCAGTTGACCAAAAGCTTACCTACGCCCGTATACAGTCGACACTGCGGGGCGCCAATCCACTTGGAGCGTACCTAGTGCTGATAATTGCTGCGCTTGTTGCACTGGTTTTCGGTGATAAAAAGCGCCGCAAGTGGTGGATTGGTGCCGCAGCTCTGGCCACTGTCGTACTCTTCTTTACCTATTCGCGTAGCGCCTGGATTGGTGCCTTGGCGGCTGTGGCGATAGTTGTCTGGCGTTCATTCAGACAAGAGTCTGTTAAACGGTATCTCCTTATGGCTGCTACCGCAGTATTAGTCCTGGGTATAGGTGGTATTTTTGTACTGCGCAATAACGATAAGATCCAGAACACACTATTTCATACCGATGAACACTCGCGCTCTGTTGACAGTTCAAACTTTGATCGTGCCGCTGCTCTTAAAGGAGGTTTAAGTGACATTGCTCATGAGCCGTGGGGCAAGGGGCCAGGTACGGCTGGCCCGGCTTCGGTTCGCAATAACCATCCCGCTCGCATTGCGGAAAACTACTACCTCCAAATCGGCCAAGAAGTAGGTATGCTAGGATTGCTGCTCTTTGTAAGTATCAACCTACTGATTGCAGCTGCGTTATTAAGACAGACTGATGTTCTAAGTTTGGTTCTGTTTGCCAGCCTCATCGGGCTTACGCTGGTGAACATGCTTTCGCACGCCTGGGGCGATGATACGCTTGGGCTGTTGTGGTGGGGATTGGCTGGTATTGCGCTGGCGCCGAGTATTACTCGACGGTCACGGACTTAGCCAAGTTGCGTGGTCGATCCACGTTGTAGGCTTTGTCGACGGCTACGTAGTAGGCAAACAGCTGCAAAACGATGGCGATTAAAAGCGGCTGAGTTTGTTCGAGCGTTTTAGGAATGTATACGACTTTGTCAGCTAAGCGGCCAATTTCTTTATCACCTTCGGTGGCAATGGCTATAACCGGGCCTTTGCGGGCTTTGATTTCTTCAATATTTGAGTATGTCTTTTCAACCAGTGGGGATTCGGGTGCAATTGCAAAAGTAGGAAATTTTTTGTCAATCATTGCCAGTGGACCATGCTTCATTTCGCCAGCGGCGTAGCCTTCGGCATGAATGTAGGACAATTCCTTTAGTTTCAGCGCACCTTCCAGGGCACAAGGATAGGCATAGCCCCGGCCAATAAACAAAAAGTCACGATATTTACTAAAATCTTGAGCCATAGCTTCTACGGTTTTTGCCTGTTCAAGCACCTTCTTGACCTTTTCGGGCAAAACGGTCAGTTCTTCAAGCATTGGCTTGTAAAGCGGGGTGCGGCCTTGGCTGAGGTGCAGGGCAATCTCGGCTAGCACAGTTACTTGGGCAATAAACGCTTTGGTCGAAGCCACCGATTGCTCAGGCCCGGCGTGACAGTAGACGCCAGCATCAGTAATGCGAGCAATGGTTGAACCGACGGCGTTTACGATGCCCAGGCGCAACACCCCGTAATCTTCAACTTTTTTGAGAGCCGCAATGGTATCGGCTGTTTCGCCCGACTGAGAAATGGCCAATAGCGCCGTACTGCGTGAAAATGGCTCATCACGGTACTTAAACTCAGAGGCCAGCTGTACCTCCACTGGGATACCGGCAATTTCCTCTATCAAATATTCGCCAACCAGACCAGCGTAGTACGAGGTACCACAGGCCACAATCACAATACGGTCAATGTAGCGTAACTGCTCAGCTACATTTTCTAAACCACCGAGCTTTACGGTATTGAGTTCAGTCCGAACACGTCCACGCGTAGCCGATTGAATCGTCTGCGGCGCTTCATAAATTTCTTTTAGCATAAAGTGTGGGTAGTCACCCAACTGAGCCCGCTGAATATCAAAATCGAGTTCCTCGGCCTGACGGGTAACTTGGACCTCTTTCTTGATATTGTGGATCTGAACGTCGTCTTTGGTAAGTACCGCCACTTCGTAGTCGTCGAGGAATATAACTTTTTTGGTGTGTTCCATTACGGCTGTAGGGTCAGAGGCGATGTAGTGGCATTTATCACCAACACCTAGGATCAGTGGGCTCGATAAACGGGCAGCATAGAGCGTGTCAGGATCATCAGCATGAAGAGCAGCAATGGCATAGGCACCCTGCAAATCCTTGAGCGTTAACACGAAAGCTTTATAAAAGTCTTTTTGCTTTTTAAGGTGATAATCAATTAAGTGGGGAATAACTTCGGTATCGGTTTCGGATAAGAATTTGTAGCCCGCTTTTTGCAGTTTCTTTTTTAGCTCCTGATAATTTTCGATAATGCCGTTGTGCACTACAAAGATAGTTTCATCAGCGTTATAGTGCGGGTGGGCGTTGGCTTGAGTAGGAGAACCGTGCGTGGCCCAGCGAGTATGGCCAATGGCGATCCGTGAATGCTTAAACACAGTACTGTCTTTTACCGCTTTTTCTAAGCCTTCGACGCGGCCAACCTGTTTGACGGTAACCGGCTTACCACCGTTTATCGCCGTGATACCAGCTGAGTCGTAGCCCCGGTACTCAAGGGCCTTAAGACCATCAACGACAGGAGCTAAAGCTGACTCTCCGCCAATGTATCCAACTATTCCGCACATATTTCGTAGTTTTCCTTATTAAAATAAAAGACGAGGATACCCTCGTCACAGTCATTATTATATAATAAGTATTACTAATTTGTCAATCTCTAGTTATGCTTACGGGATCTATTGTATACTGGAAAGTAACAAGCGAACAAAATGAGAAAACCGACAAAAAATCAACGGCGTGAAGTAACTCGAATTGTCGAATACTTTATTAGCGGCGGTGCTTATTTTTGGTCCGGATACCTCATGTTCTTTTTCGTCGACAAAATCCTGCATGGCTCTTTTTTCTGGGCTAAGTCGGTTTCGACACTTTTTGGATGGACAATTAACTATCTCTTGCAGCGATACTGGGTCTTTAACAATCCAAAGCTCAAGAAACACCAAACCGAGGTCACCAATCGCTACATTGTTATAACCCTGGTTGATTTTGTGCTGGACTACTTTATTGTTTATGGGCTCAAACTAGTTGGCATTTCGCCCTATATTGGCCAATTTGTTTCGTCTGGTTTCTTTACTTTTTGGAACTATCTGTGGTACCGCTTCTGGGTCTTTCCCGACAAGTTTAAAAAGGGCCAGCGAGCCAAGCAGACGCCAGCGCGGATTGTGGCCCATAGAGCCCACGGCCACAGTGCCTATCGGAGGGTGTAATGGCCGAAACGATTCGTCCGACCAAAAAACAGCGAGAATTACTGACCTTTATCGAGGAATTTATTACTGAGCATGGCTATAGCCCGAGTTACCGCGAGATAATGCAGGGCGCGAACTATACGTCGGTAGCAACTGTGGCACTGCACGTTAATAATCTTATTAAACGAGGACATCTCAAAAAACGCGATCGCTCAGCACGATCACTTGAAGTAGTTGCGAGCAAAGAGCCCGAGAAACTTGCTACTAATGAAATCAAAGAAGGAGAAGAAAAGTGGTTAGTCGAAAAAGTCGGCTACTTTTTTGAAAGGGCCGAGCAAACCCAGCCACTCGAGCAAACATCGCTTGATGAACTCTATGTGTTAATTGGAGCGCTCAAAGTTCTGGGTTTGGATGGGGCCGTCCAGTCATTCATGCCTCGTTTAAGCGAGCTCAAGAAACGCTTGGGATAAGTTATAATAAATCGAAGTGACGTATCTCCAAGCGATAATTATTGGTTTACTACAGGGCATTACCGAGCTGTTTCCGGTCTCTAGTCTTGGCCATTCCGTACTTCTGCCTTCGTTGTTTGGCTGGAACAACATTGTGGCTAGTCAAACCTCGACAGAATCGTTTTTTCTGGCATTTTTAGTTGGCTTACACTGTGCTACTGCCATCGCCTTGCTTATTTTTTACCGAAAAAAATGGGCCAAAATTATTCACGGCTTTTTTCGTACACTTAAGACACATAAGGCTGAGACTTCAGACGAGCGCCTGGCTTGGCTCTTGGTGACTGCAACGATTCCAGCCGGGATTATTGGCTTGGCCTTTGAGCATAAGCTAAGGGTTATTTTTGCGACCCCTCTGTATGCTGCCATATTTTTAACGATAAACGGCGTGATCCTCTTGATTGGCGAATACTACCGCAGACGGGTTAAACAACGGGGAGCAACCCGGTCGCTCACGAAACTGGAGTATAGGGAAGCTGGGCTGGTTGGAGTTGCACAGGTCTTTGCGCTTTTTGCGGGCATTAGCCGTTCGGGTATCACGATGGTCGCAGGTTTAGTACGAGGTCTTGATCATGAAGACGCAGCAAACTTCTCCTTCCTACTGGCTACGCCAATTATTTTGGCCGCAGGCGTTTATAAATTGCCAGACCTGTTAGGCCCCAACGGTGCCGGTATACGCGGCCAAGTCATAGTTGGCAGTATTGTGGCAGGGATTGCGGCTTATTTCTCAGTTAAGTTTTTGACGAAATATTTTGAAACCAAAACCCTAACACCATTCGCAATTTACTGTCTGGTTGTGGGCGGGTTGATGATTATCAAGTTCGCCTAATCAAAAACTTGCTCCACTCAAGCGTGCACGTATTCCTTGACTAGGCTTCCATGTCATTGAGTGTTGCTGCCCCAACCGCACTCCTACAAGAAACCTTTCCAAGATAACGAAATTGCTTGCCTTCGACAAATTCGTTAAGGCAATCAACCATACCACCTGTTAAGTCGTATATTTCTTGTTCATTGTCGATGTGTGTGAGACCGCCAAATAAGCGCAAAACAGGAGGTTCATTATCGAGCCAAGTCACGGCCCCTTGCACGAAAGTATGACCTGCCTTGCAAAACTTTAATAAGAGACGAGCTGTTTCCGGGGCGACTGCCCCAATTTCTACGGTATCTGATTGTACCTTAGAGTCTTTATTGGTTGTCCCAGGTAGTTGTATACCAAACAGAGTGCCAGGAACGATTTGTTTGGTATCGATAGGTTTTATAGTGTCTGTAACTAAGAGTTGACCACTTTTCTTTAATCGTCCAGAAAGTTCCGCTCCACTTCGTCCGTTGTATACGCTAATGACTCGCCCAGTTTCCTTATCCTCCGTTAACGCTTTAGTTGATTCCGACAAAGGAACAGTTATATAAACCCCGTGAGAACCAGATGTCATTATATCCATGGTGGGTATTGGCGCTTCACCCTCTTTACGAATGTATCCCAGATACGCCAGCATCTTACCAGTCATAATTTCTAGCCTAAAGTTGTGGTAACCAATTTCGTGGAGCGCACCGTAAACACCTATAAGTTCTATGCCTGGGTCAAGAAGACTACTGCCATGAATACCGGCTAAAGCAACATTTTTGCCTGATTCAAGCGCCTCTCCTATATTAGTAATTCGACCCGTCGCTTGGTTATCCCTAAGGAGAGCGTCTATGCTTGGTCTTGTGCGTTCATCCATATAACAAGCCATCTCTACGACTGCATCATATTGACTTTCGTCATCCGTCAGCACTCCGGGAACATATAACGTTTCCCAGTCCTGCCCCTTATACACGCTCGGATCATAATCGAGCTTCACTAGTCTTTCTGGCAGCCTTTCTTCGTGAGAAGCGGCAGCATCTAAGAGACTGTTGATAATAATCTCTCTTGGGTTAAGGGGGACTGTTTCTGCATCTACCATTTGGTTAAAAGTCTAACAAAAAACAAGCAAAAACACAAGCGATACGGGTTGTCAACACCGCGGTACCCCAATGTATAATGTGTTTACGGATAAATACACCAATGTACATCGTAAACAAAAAAACTAAGCTCAAAAAACGTCGTTGGCCAAAGCGATTGTTTTGGCTACTGCTGGTAATCGCTATTGGCGCGCTTTTGTTCTGGTTCTTTACTCATGATAACTTCAAAACCAGTGGTTCGCTAACGTCACTTAAGGCAACAAATTTTAACGACGGGCCAAAAATACATATTACCGAGCCACTCTATAGTTTTGACCTGCCGGGTGACTGGAAAGAGCTGAAAAGACAGACCTACCCATACAAAGTAGTTACCTGGAAGGGAACTGCCCGAGAATCTGATGCCCGAACCATTGACGTCTATACCGACACTATTCCTCAAAACGTACCGCTGAACCGAATAGTGGCAATCAGTGGTCAAGACGATCGTCTGGGCGTAGGAACGGTATCAGATAACTGTATCCAATTTACTGCCAACGCCGCCAACCTAACGCCGTATGAGGCCACCAAAGCCCGGGCTACAATGACCACGTGGGAAGGGATTCAGTTTCTCTGCGATATCCCCAATAGTTTACGTAATGTTATTGGAGCTGCCTCACCCGAAGGATTGAACAAAGTTTCGTTGACTGGCATTAAGGGGGGCAAACATAGCTACTTTTTTGTTTATACCGACCACACAGCACACCCCGAAACAAAAACATATACGGACATGCTCATTAGTTTTCGGGCGTTATAACCAATTTTGGGGCAAATAATACTACATATAGCGTAGTGAGCACATGCTACACTACTAGTACTTAACAAAAAATAACCGGAATT
>CAZPPF010000016.1:0-16764 GCA_964588395.1 uncultured Candidatus Saccharibacteria bacterium
CCGCTATTACCACTGGTAACTACCTCTATGGCTTCACCAACAGCAGTAGTGCAGTGGCTTCAGGAGTTTTGTCATTAGACAATGGTACCAACACTGGGAGCACCTTAAATACTACAACTGCTGGTAACCCGGGCAGTGGCAAAGCAGTTATCTTTGCCTCTAATACGAATGCTTCACCATCTGGCAATCTGTTAGATCTGCAATCTGGTTCATCTCCTACCAGTAAGTTTAGTGTTTCTGCCACTGGTGCAGTGACACAGGCCCAAAGCTTAACGGTATCGGCTGGTGGTATTACGGTGACCGGCAACTCTACTATTGCTGGAACACTCGGCAGTTTAACGGGACTCACCAGCTCCGGCACTATAACCTTCAGTGGTCTTAATAGCGTAGGCATTGTTCAAACCAACGGTTCTGGTGTTCTGAGCACTTCCGCTGTTGATCGGAACAGTGCTACGCTTCTAAGCAACAACCTAAACGTTTCTAATGGTGGCACCGGCACCAACACGTTGACATTAAACGGTATCTTATATGGTAACGGTACTTCCGCGGTGCAGGTGACTTCCGCTGCCGCTAACAGCATCCTAGCAACCAACGGCAGTAATGTACCTTCACTGGTTCAGACACTGCCTTCTGCAGTTCAGTCCAACATCACTGCTGTTGGTACTATTGCCAGCGGTACCTGGAACGGTACTGCCATCACTGACAGCTTTGTCAGCGATACATTAACAGTTAACAGCAGTAGTACTGTGGATTGGACCGCCCTCAATAACTACCCCGCAGCTTGCTCAGCTGGCAATGCCATTACGGCTCTGGGTGACACGGTGACTTGTACCGCCTTTGCCCAAGGTACCTTCCTGGCGAAGAACAGTACTGATACCAGCTCTGCCAGTGTTGGCGCTGCCTCCTACCTCTACGGCTTTACCAACTCTAACGGTACACCGTCTACGGGTGGAGTATTAAGCCTCGACAACGGCGCCAACACTGGCAACACCCTCAGCGCTACCACCAGTGGCAACCCTGGCTCTGGCAAAGCAGTCATCTTTGCTAGCAACACCAACGCCACCCCATCTGGTAATTTGTTAGATCTACAATCTGGCTCATCTCCTACGAGTAAGTTTAGCGTCAGTGCGGCTGGAGCAGTGACACAGGCAGCTGGCTTAACTATTTCAAGTGGTGGAGCTAATATTACCGGTGCCTTTACCACAGCAGGGGGCACGGCTTCTATCAATACCTCAGGCTCTGCAAATACTCAGATAGGTAATGGCTCAACGGGGACGGTGACTATTGGCAATGGATCTACGGGTGCTATTGGTATCCAGAGCGGTAGCAGTATAACTCTTACAAGCAGTGGTTCGAGCGATATCATTAATAACCTTACAAGCACAGGTGATTTGGTAATCCAGGATAATGGTACTCCGTTTGCTACCTTTGACGACAGTGGTGGAATTACCTTTGCGCCAAATGGAAGTAGCAGTTTCAATGTTAACCTAGACGATGACTCGAAGTTCACCACCACGGGAACTGTTACGAATAATGGATATCTCCAAGGTATTAACTTCACGCTTGGCGATGATGCTAACGTAGACACGGTAAGTGCTCTGCGAGTTGACGTCACCTCTGCAGCAACAGGGGATGCCGACATCTTATTCGGTATTAATGTAAATGATCTAAGCGCTGCATCGGCTGCAGTAACTGAGGTTGGGCTCCGGATCGGCACCGGGTGGGATATTGGTTTATCAATTAGCGGTGTAAATGTATTTAATGGAGCCGGGCTTCTCTCAACGTCTACAAGTGCTGTTAGTGGGTCTTATACTGGTATTACTGGTACCGGCGCACTTAATGCAGGTTCCATAACCTCTGGCTTTGGTGCTATTGATACCGGGACAGACAACATTACGACCACGGGGACCGTCCAAGGTACTACGTCCGTCCTGACCAGTGCCTTAGATAGAGTCACCGGCGGTGTCTTAAACATTGGCCAAAACAACGCCACTTCTATCGTGCTGGGACAGAACACCAGCCTGACGGGGGCCAGCACCTTTACCTCCGGCACAGGCACCGTCCTATTGCAAGGTAACACTGACATTGCTAACACCGTCAGCTTGGCTACCAAAGCAGCCACCTTTAACACCGCTGGTACTTCCAACAATGCCACCATGAACGTGGCTTCGCTGTATACCATGAACAGTGTAGGTAGTGCTCAAATCATTAACGGTATTACGGCTGGCCGAGACGGCCAACTCCTCACTCTGGTTAACACACACGCTACCCAAACGGTCACTCTGAGTAACAACTCCGGCTCTGCTACCGGTTCTAAGATAATTACTGGTACCGGCAGTGACGTGGTCCTACCGTCCGGTGCTTCCATTAGTCTAGTTTATGACTCAGTTAACTCCTTCTGGCGAGTAGTCGGTGGTGTGGCCTACACTGGTGGATTAGCCAACTCAGCCCTTAGCAACCTCACGACAACCTCTATAAACCAATCTCTGCTGCCGAACGCCGACAATACCTTCAATCTGGGTTCCTCGGCTAACAGTTGGCACGATCTGTATGCTGATGGCACAGTATGGACACCTACGGTAGATACCGCTAGCGGTGTAGCATTGCATATTGGCACAACGAACGCTACGGTAATCGACCTCGACCAAAACACGGCTATCACCGGTACCAAAACCCTAACCGTTGGTGGAAACACCATACTAACAGGCTCATTAACAGCAAATGGAACAGTGGCACTTGGCGATGCAACCGCCGACCGTATTACCTTTAATGGCCAAGTCTCAAATTCAACAGGGAACACTTTTATGGTTCTCCAAGGAGCTACCAATGACGGTAACACCCTTACGCTCAATGTAACTGACCCAGCCGGCTCAAATGTCATCACATTCCCCGATGAAAATGGTACGGTTTGTCTCAGGACCAGCACCAACTGTGGCTTTGTGCTGGGTTCTGGCACAGCTTTTGTCCAGGGCGGCAACACCTTTAGCGGCACTACCGCTGGTGATCTGGGCACAAACAATAATGGTGCCCTTAACTTCCGCACTAACAACACTACCAAGCTAACAGTAAGCACCGCCGGTGACTTTACCTTTGCCAGCGGAGCAGGGAACTTTGATCAAGGATCAAGTACCGGTACATTCACTACCGGTACCGGAGCAGTTGCCTTAAAGGGTGATACCACCATTTCTTCCGGTAAAAACCTGACATTAACAAGCGGAAGCATTACGCAGACATATGGGGGTGCCACAGGCAGTGCTTACAGCTTGACGGCAAATAGCCTGAGCACTGGTACTGGTCTTAACGTTACAACGACCAACAACACCGCCAACAACACCGCTTGGAACGGCTTGCAGTTTAATATGACCAACGCGCAAGCCACCAACGCGGTGGCTAGTGGTAGTATCTTTGGCACGGACTTTGAGTTTAACCAGAATACCGCCGTTGCCGGTAACACTGAATCGGCAGTAAACATTGCAGTAGCCCTAAATAACAGTAGTTCAACCGATAACACAGTCAGCAGTCTTCTTAACTTGGCCAACAACGACACTGCAACTGGCAACCAGATTACCGTGACCGATGGCATCAAGATAAACGGTAGTAACGTTACTAACGGTATTAACTTCAATGGTACCTTCGGCACCAATTACATTACCGCCACCAACTTCAGTGTCACGAACGGTGGTGTGACTACCTCAGCTACATCTGTTCTGACACCACTACTCGATGCAGCTACGGCCGCGACGACATTGAACATCGGTACGACCAATGCTAACCTCATCAGCCTCAAGCAAAATGTCGAAGTTGCTTCCGGTAAGAGCTTAACCATGCTTAGTGGCACAGGCCTGTTTACCCAGAATTACTCCGGCTCTACCACCGGTGGTGCTGGCAGTGGAGCTACTACCATCAACGCTACTAGCTTGAGCACTGGCACGGCTTTGGTGGTCAACTCCAGCAACAACAGTGCTAACAACACCGCTTGGAACGGTCTCCAGTTCAACATGACCAACGCCCAAGCCACTAACGCTGTCGCGAGCGGTAGTATTTACGGTGCGGATTTTGAGTTTAACCAAGCTGCAGCTATTGCTGGCAACACCGAAGCAGTAGCCAACTTTGCGGTTGCCAATAACGGCAGTTCTACGTCAGATAATAACGTCGCAGCCATCTTGAACCTAGCTAACAACGATGGTGCAGGCGGCAGTCAGATCAAGGTGCAAGATGCTATTAAGATAAATGGTGCCAACGTTGTAAACGGCATAAACTTCAGTGGCACATTCGACACCAATTACATTACTGGTACGAACTTCAGTGTAACAAATGGTGGTGTGACGACCTCTGCCACCTCTGTGCTCACCCCATTACTTGATGCCGCTACCGCTGCTACGACACTTAATATCGGAACAACCAACGCCAACCTCATCAGTCTCAAGCAAAATGTCGAAGTGGCCTCCGGCAAAAACTTGACGATGCTAAGTGGTACAGGCTTGTTTACCCAGAATTACTCTGGTTCCACCACGGGTGGAGCTGGTTCTGGTGCCACCACCATTAATGCAACTTCGCTCTCTACTGGGACCGCTCTAGTCGTGAACAGCTCAAATAACTCTGCCAACAACACCGCTTGGAATGGTCTCCAGTTCAACATGACCAACGCGCAGGCTACCAACGCGGTGGCTAGTGGTAGTATCTATGGTGCAGACTTTGAATTTAACCAAAACACGGCCATAGCGGGGAACACCGAATCTGTCGCTAACTTTGCAGTTGCTCTAAATAACAGCTCCTCTACGGATAACACCGTTTCAAGCATCATCAACCTTGCCAACAATGACACCGCCACTGGCAACCAAATTACGGTGACCGATGCGCTCAAAATAAGTGGCGCCAATATTACCAACGGTATTAACCTGAGTGGCACTTTCGGCACAAACTACATAACTGCCAGTAACTTTACACTAAGTAATAACGGTAGCGCGACACTTGGTGCGAGCGCAGGCTCCGGTAGTCAGCTTACCAACAATGGTTCGACCCTAAACGCAACACTTGTTGTCAACAATGACAGCGATGGCGGCTCTCTTGGTGGGACGCCAGGTACCCCGCTGACTGCCGCTCAATCAGTGGATGTCTATACATCATTTAGCATTAACCAAACCACTGCGAGCCAGACGATCACCTTACCATCACCTACGGCCAGCACTACCTATGGGCGTGTTATCTACATTACAAACATTGGTACAACTGGATTCACTATAGGCGGCGTCTTTATAAACATTGGACAGGGTGCAACACTAATATGGTCAAACACTAACGCTGGTGCTAGCTGGCAGTTCGCTGGTGCTGGTGCAGACTCGATTGAAAACCAAAACAGTGCTGACCAAACCGGTAACTTCCGTATCAGCGGTACTGGCCGGGCAAATACGAGCTTCACCAGCCCACTGTTCGACTCGATCACAGGAGCAGTTGGCCTTGGCACCACTACAGCTACCGGTGTAAACATCGGTGGCACTACCAACACAACCTCTATTGTCCTGCAGGGTGCTGGCAGTGCTACCTACACGATTGGTAACACCAACACCACCGGAACCATCACTATTGGTCAGTCAAATAGCTCCAACAGCAACACTATTAACATCGGTAATACTATCGGTGCTTCTGGCACCCAGACCATTAACATCGGTAACAGCGCAACTGCAAGCTCCACTACCAACATTACGCTTGGCTCTACCATTGGGGCATCAACTTTGACGCTGCAATCTGGAACGGGCAAGATTAATCTTTCGCCAAGTGGCTCATCTAATACTGGGGTCTTAGTCAAACCAACAACGTCCGACTCAACTGCTTTATTCGACGTCCAGACTTCAGGCAGCGTTAGTTTACTAACTGTCGATAGCACGAACAAGGTAATTCATGTCGGCAGCAGTACAGCAAATACTAACGATATAGTGTTTGCCATTAATAAGAGCGACGGAACTACTGTCCCGACAGAAGTTGATGGTGGCATGTATTACAACAATGCTACTGGTCAGTTTTTGTGCGGCCAGCTTGGTTTCTGGGTAAGCTGTGGTGTGCCGCCTCGTGACCACAGTTATGACCTGTATGATGACTTTATGAGCGGCAACAGCGGTTCTTTGGCAACTGGCGCTTATGGCATCGGCGGCCTTAACTGGTTTAACAACCTTATTGCTTCTCCAATTGGACTAACTTATACCAACAACCCCACCGGCGGTAACACTCCGGCCGCAGATGCAAACCGTCCCGGTATATTAAATGTTGAGCAAACTGGAACTGGCAACAACACCGGTCAGACAACAAGCTTAGGAGTAGCCAGCATAAAGCTCGGGACCAGCCTTATTGACTTCAAGACTGCAGTGAACATTACCGCGCCGCAATCAACGTATTTGATCGGCTTGCACAATGAAACCACGGCAACCACCGCACCGACAACCGGTGTCTACTGGAAACAAGCTGGCAACGGCGCCTGGAACTACTGCTACGCCAATGGAACGCCTACTGAAACCTGTACGAGCACAGGAGTAACAGCTACTGCCGGTAGTTGGTTCCGTTTGGAAATAATTATCGTTTCATCAACAGAGGTAGACTATTATCTCAACGGTACTAAGTATGCCGCTACTGGCATAACATACAACACGACTAACAAGGTAGCACCAGCCTACTCGTCCTATAAAACTTCTGGATCTCCCACCACACAAGATTTGTACATAGACTACTTCGAACTGTTGGGTACTACTACCACTGCTCGCTAAAGCTTCAGACTATTCTGCAGCCTTCATTTTCTGGGCAATGTCAGTTACCTCTTGTTTTGTCACACCCTTGCTGCTGGTGATGTTAATAAGCGTTGAATCGGTAATGATGATAGCCGATGGATTCCCCACACTCTGGCCACTGGCGGCTCTTCCAATGGGGACATTTAAACTGGTGTAACCCTCTAATTTGCTCAAATCTATACTTGTATGCGGGGCAGCCTGCTGAGTTACAGTTATGGTATTTTTGCCACTGATTAATTTATAGATAACCAGCCCATTATGACTGGTTACGCTGTCTGGCTTGAGATGGTAACCCCGCGGCATTTGGGAGGGCTGGTATATCTGATAGTAGACCGAACTGGTGATGTCCTGCGACAGGGGCGGGGGAATGCTTTGCCTCCATGCAACGAAGGAATAAACTGCAAAACCAATACAGAATACAACTACAACTCCGGCCAAGACCTTTAGGAAACCTTTTCGTCCAGTTTTAAGTCGATGTAGACGCATATAGCCCTTATCCTTAGGAATTTTTAATGTAATACCACTGTTTGCGGGATAGAACTGGCAAGGTGCTAACTCTTTGGAAGCTGCTAGCAATCCCGCCAACTTCACTAGATGGAATCGCTGAAACATTCATGATAATCCAGGTTTTGCCTGCAACCAAGCTCGCAACTTGATTGCCTTGGAAGGAACCAATTTCTCCTTTGCCAGCGGTGGTTGTGAAAGTTCCTCTCTGACCGGTATCACTGCCTGATGCATCTGGCAGCTGTCTGTCAGGATTAAAGTTAGGCGGAAGAGCTTGCTCACTGACGGGAACAAATTTCTTAGGATCTTTAGAGTTCTTGATGGTAAATACTAGTGCATTATCTTGAGTGGTATATGAATCTTTATCGACATAATATCCATCAGGCAAATTAAAGGGATAGTAGATGACAAATTTAGAATTTTTAACATAACTGATAGGCAGCTCGGCAGGGCGCACATGTTGATAAGCGTAGGCACTTCCAGCGCCGATGCTCCCTAAGAAAATAAGTAGAATAACTATAAGCAGTACTTTTCTAATCGTACGCATTTTGGAGCGTTTTTGGCGTGGCTTTTTTGCTGATTGTGCTTTTGCTTGATTTTGAATAGATACTGGCTCTGAGGCTCTCTGAACCGGTCTAGAGGGCATTGACGTGGTAGTTGGAGACTGAAGCTGAGGTTGTTTGACGGGTAGGGGTGATTCAACTGGCTTAGAAACTAAAGGTGTTGGTACGCCAGATAAGGGAGTAGCCGATGCTGGTCTTATGTCATCAACGCTGTTGTTTGGTGTAGGTGTATGTTTGGGACGGCCTCTAGAAGGAACAGATATAGAACGATAATCTCTCCGAAACCTATCTCGCAAGTCATCAGACATACTTACTAATCTATCGAGATACGTGGAATGATGCAACAGATAAACGTAAGTTTTATACACTATAAAAAGAGAGTCTATAGTACCGTAGTCAGCATTAAGAAACAAGTTGCAATTAATACTACAAAATTAAAAACTGTATTATTAAGATTTTACACCTTATATTAATTACAACGTTGTATATTAATTTATTATCAATACAATTATCCACTTGTTGATCAGAATATCTGGTGACCCTCCCGTGTCGGCGTGGTACAATTACCCTATAAGCGTAAGGGTATTGCTGAACAGGTAAATATAAATGCATCGTATACTCCCCCGTAAAAAGGTACACGGGCTTCTCGCCGTTATAAGCCTCCTGTTTACTTTTGCTGTATTGGGAATAGGGAATACTCCACAAGCTGCCAGCATTGCTCAGGGTTATGCCACAACAGATAGCGAACTAATTATTGGGATGGGTGCATCGTTAAGTTCAGATTCCAGCTCCAACAATACCGTAGTAGAGCGTTCATCGCTAGCTAATAAAGGTAAATTCGTTGGTATTGTCACAACAAAAGAATCAAGTTTAGTGACCCTGACCAATGGTACGAACAATTTTTATGTTGCTACACAAGGTGAAGTAGCAGCCTATGTAAGTGATGTGAATGGTGCTATCGCCAAAGGCGATTATATTGCAGTCTCACCGCTTAAAGGTGTGCTTATGAAGGCAAGTAGCAATGAATCGAGTGTGGTGGGCAGTGCGCTAGAAAACTTTGATGCAGGGGCCGCAAACACCCAAGAAATTACCAAAGGCGATGGTAGTAAGCAATTGTTCCATGTTGGCCTTGCGCAAATTGACGTAAACCCGCGCAGCATCAACAATTCGCAGGCCGAAAAACAGCTCTCGTTCTTACAGCAAATCGGGAAGAGTCTAACAGGGAAAACTATTAGTGATTGGCAGGTGGTGAGTGCGCTGGTGATTTTTCTACTGATCCTGGTAATTGAAGGTTCTCTCATGTACGGTGCAATCCATAGCTCAATTATTGCAATTGGCAGGAACCCGCTTAGCCGAAGCGGAGTGTATAAACAATTATTACAGGTGTTAGTTACTGCATTATTTGTCTTAGCACTTGGTGTGGTGGTTATATTCGCAATTCTTAAGGTGTAAATCCTGTGGATAAATGCTATTGCTTTTAACTAATTTGAGTTAAAATATTACTAGGGTAAGTTCATCCTTAAACGGATGAAAACAAACAATGGAACCCGAAAAACAAAGCCCTACCCCTGGTGGCATTGCTCAAAATAGCAACGCGCAGAGCAACACACCCTCGACAGAAGGTGTGTCTTTTCGTGTTGTAGAACCGAGCGTTTCTACCCCTGTTCTTACGCGCGCGAGCGCTCCCGCGCGTACAACAACACCACTGTCTGAACAAAAATATAGTGCAGTTGTTTCTAACGGGTCTACCTCTGGAAATCTCAAATTCGCTAGCTACGGTGAAGGAAGTTCACTTGAATCAAGTGATCCCATCCAGTCCGGAGCCATCTTGACTCCTGACTCACTCATCGATACACCTGAGCACACGCAAGGAACCGCTCTCAAATTTTCACGCACGCCATTTGTGTTAGCTACGGCACTTATCATCTTTACGTTGCTATTCTCCTTTGCGGCTGTTCACTTTGCCCGCAAGGGTAGCCAGGGTCCCAACACTTTGCAGAGCATTTCTGACCAGGATGCTACCGATTCATCTTTGACAGTGGTTGATCGTTCGGTCTTCAACTTGAACATCAAAAACCAGAAACTCATCGTCAACGGCGAAGGTACTTTCACGGGTGATCTGTCTGGCGCCAACCTCAACACTTCTGGCAATGCGTACGTTGGAGGCCAAGTTGGGGTTGGTACCAAGACACCGGCTTTTGCCCTTGATGTAGTCGGAGACATCAATGCATCGGATAGCCTCAAGGTTGGTGGGGTCACCGTCTGTACTGCTCAGGGGTGTTTGGCGCAGGGTGCTACTTCTGCTGCCGCAACGTCTCAGACTTCCCTCAACGGACTCAAGGGCAACGTTACCATCCAGAATGTTACTGTTAGCGGCCAAAGCTTGATTATCAACAGTGCTTCGACCACGGTAAAGGGGTTAGCTCAGTTTAGTGGGTCAAACTTCAACGTCAGCGGGGGTGTGGTAGATACCGTTCAGGACATAGCGACCACAGCCTCGCCTACCTTTAACGGATTATCTTTGACAACAGCATTATCGGTTGCCTCTGGTGGAACAGGGGTCAATTCGCTAACGCAGTATGGGGTTTTGATTGGAGACGGCGTGAATCCAGTCACGACAGCGTTTGATGGTACCGGCGGCATGTGTTTGATCTCAAATGCTGGTGCAGCTCCATCGTTCCAGGTTTGCCCAGGTGGGGTGGGCAGTGGTGTAAATAGTCTAGATCTTCTGACGGGCAACCTGACTATTGCTAACTCATCTGGTGCGGGAAGCACTATTACTCTGGATGATGCCAGCACTGCGGCCAAGGGTATAGCTCAATTCAACTCCACCAACTTCTCGGTGGCTGCCGGAGTTGTGAACACGGTTCAGAACATTGCCACCTCGTCTTCACCGACATTTGCAGGCTTGACACTATCGAGTCCGCTTTCGGTCGGGAATGGTGGTACGGGAGCCAACACTGCCGCAGGTGCACGGAGTAATCTGGGTGCAGCTGCCTCTGGAGCCAATGGCGACATCACCAGCACTACGGCTTTGAACTTGATTACGCCAAGTGGCGCATTGACCGTTGGGGCAACTGGCCAGATCTTTACACTGCAAGGCACCGCGGCTAGTACAATCACTGCTACCAATGTTGGAAACACCACCACGATTGGATTTCTCACACCGACTGCCAACGTGATCTTGAATTTTCCAGCTCTTGCAGCCGGAACCTACCAGATCTGTACCACTAACGGTAACTGTGCAGGAGTAGGCGGTGGTGTGAGTACCGCGGGTGGTACAACAGGTGCACTGGCCAAGTTCACGGGGGGCCAGGTGATTGGCGACTCCATCATCACCGAATCTGGCTCCGTTATTACCATTGGTGGATCGGAGGTGGTCCAGGGTAGCAGCGGCTTGACACTAGGCACTGGCTCGGTACTCGGTAAACTGCTGTTCCGTGATGGTTCATCAGGTTTTGCCTCGACCTTGCAGCCAGCTACGCTGAGTGCAGATCGAACTATTACCGTTCCAAATGCCGGCGGTACTCTGGCTGTTAGCGCCAGCGGCAACATTGCCCTCGATGCAGCCGGTAACATCACATTCACCGGGCTGCTTCCAATCGCAAACGGTGGCACAAACTCGGGTACTGCAGCGGGCGCACGGAGTAATCTAGGTGCAGCAGCCAGTGGTGCCAACAGTGATATAACTTCTACAACAGCTCTCAACAGTATTACGCCTTCAGGCGCCCTAACGGTGGGCGCAACCTCGCAAGGGTTTACTTTACAGGGGACAGCGGCCAGTGTTGTCACTGGAACATCGGGTGGATTTACCACAACATTTGGCTTTGCGACACCTACTGCTAACGCAACGATTAACTTGCCAGCTTTGACGGCTGGAACCTATACCGTTTGTACGTCAAATGGTAACTGTCTTGGTGGTTCTGGTGGAGCTAATACGTCACTCTCAAACCTTGCAAGTGTGGCGATCAACACTAGTTTGTTATCAGGCAATAGCACAATCGATCTAGGCAGTAACACCAATCCGTTTAGAGATTTATATCTCGGAGGAACAGGGACCAACAACTTCCGCTTTACGGGTACTGCCACGGCTGCTCGTACCCTAACTATCCCCGATGCTGGTGGCACACTAGCAGTGTCTGCATCGGGGAACATCGCTCTGAGCGGAGCCGGAAATATTACGTTTACTGGGCTTTTGCCAATAGCCAATGGTGGCACTAACTCTGGCACTGCCGCTGGTGCACGCAGCAACTTGGGTGCGGCGGCGTCAGGTGCTAACGCTGATATAACTTCCACGACTGCACTCAACACAATCACGCCGTCTGCGGCTCTCACCATCGGTGCAACTGGCCAAACACTCACACTACAAGGCTCAACGGCCACTGTTACCAGCACAGGGGCAGGCAACGACGTTACCCTTACTTCAGCTGATGCCATTATCTTGACGGCCGTAGGTAACATCACCTTCTCGGGCTTCGACTGTACAAGCTATGCCAATGGTGGCTTACTGACTACCGATGCTTCCGGCAACATAACCTGTGCGAATGACGATGGCGGTGGTGCTGCACCTACCTTACAGTCTGCCTACGACAACTCAACCAATCCGGAAATTGTACTAGATGCTACCCGAGGTGCACTCACTGTTAGGGATAATGCCACACCACTCGGCGCCAATTTACTTGAAATCCAGAGTAACAATGGGCTAACAACTTACTTTGGAGTTAATGCGAGTGGCGTCAACGTTACCGGTACTACTGTTAGCACCGGCAACATTAATTCATCAGGCGGAGTTATCCAAACTAATGGCACGAACCGCATAGATAACAGCGGGAACCTGGTTAACATTGGAACCATTACATCTGGGCTCATCAATGGTCAGACCATCAGCGCGGCTGCTAACTTTACCGGTACGGTATCAGTTGCAACCAGCCTGACCACCCCGCTTTTGACGAGCACCGGAGCTCTGACAATTACACCAGGTGGTGCCTTCACTGTTGGGGCAACCAGCCAAAGTCTAACCTTGCAGGGCAATGGCAGCACCACCTTGTCTGCCACCAGCGGAGGCTTCACCAACCAGCTCGCCTTTGCCACCCCAGCTGGGTCCAGCAAGACCATTACGCTGCCAAATGCTTCGGGAACAGTAGCAGTTTCAGCCAGCGGCAACATCGCGCTCGATGCTGCAGGCAACATAACCTTCACTGGGCTCCTGCCAATTGCCAATGGTGGCACCAACTCTGGTACTGCCGCTGGCGCTCGCTCCAACCTTGGTGCCGCGGCTAGTGGGGCAAACTCAGACATCACCAGCACGACAGCATTGAATACCATCACACCATCTGCGGCTCTGACAGTTGGTGCCACAGGCCAGTCATTTACATTGCAAGGAAATGCCAGCTCAGTTGTCACTGCAACCGGTGGTGGATTTACAACAACAGTCGGCTTTACTGGCAGCCCAACAGGGGCAGTTACGTACAATTTTGACCGCGCAGCCGCTGCTGGAACCTACACAATCTGTACAACAGTAGGCAACTGTGCTGGCGCTGGTGGCGGCGTTACAACACCTGGTGGCACAGCTGGTGCACTAGCCAAATTCACAGGCAGTGGCACAATTGCCGACTCTATCGTTAGCGAAAGTTCCGGTGTTATTACGATCAATGGTGATGCAGTGATACAAGGCAGTGGTGGTCTGACAGTTGGCACAGGCAGTGGCAACAATGGGCAAATTGTCTTCAATAACTCGACCAACAACAATACGCTAACTTTACAAAGTGGTGTCACAAGCGGTAGCTTTACACTGACAATGCCAACCTCGGCCGGTAGTACCAACGACTGTTTGGTAAACAGCGGTAGCGGACAACTAGCCTTTGCAGCCTGTACAGGTGGAGCCGGTGGAGGAGTTACGTCACTTGACACACTGGCGGGCGTATTAACACTCAACAACTCGTCCGGATCCGGATCAGCCATTACAATTGATGATGCAGCCTATGCCTCCAAGGGTATCGCCAGCTTTAACTCTACAAATTTTACTGTTACGAGCGGTGCAGTCAACACGGTTCAAAATATAGACTCAACTGCCACACCTAGCTTTGCTGGACTCAATGTTACCTCAGCCACGGGTGCCACATTGGGCACTGGTAGCGCGGCGGGTAAATTAATTGTTCGCGATGGCTCCAGTGCCTTCAAAGTCACTTTTCAGTCAGCAACACTATCTGGTTCAGACAAGACCATCACTATTCCAAATGAATCCGGCACACTCTGTACAACCGGCTCTGTCTGTACGGGCTACCAGGCATCAGGCAATTACTTCGCCCAAAACGGCAATAGCTTTGGAGCAACTGCTGTTCTTGGTACTAACGACAGTAACTCCCTAACCTTTGAAACCAACAATACTACCCAAGCGACTATTGCCGTCGGTGGAGCTACTACCTTCAAGAACTCCACGAACTCTACTTCTGCTTTCCAAATTCAGCAGGCTGGTGGAACAGATGTCCTGACTGTAGACACTACCAACAGCCAACTATCTGTACGAGGTATCAATGACTCAGCTACCCTAGGAGCAGAGAAGGTTACCAATGGCACCTTCACTGGCAATGCTACTGGCTGGATATTAGGGGCTGATTGGGCATATGGCAGCAATAAGGTTACGTATACAGCTGGTGGTACTAGTAATCTCGAACAGAATGTCTCCGCTGTGGCCGGCGAGACCTACGAATTGGTCTTTGATGTTAGCGGGCTGGCCTCAGGTACGTGCTTGGTTGCTGAGGTTGGAGGAGCCAGCAGCGGACCCAGCGCTTATGTTTGCGACAATGTCACGAGTGAGACCGAAGTCATTACAGCAACAACCACTGGTAACCTAAAGTTCATCCCAATTATTGGCACAACTTTCAGCATTGATAACGTTTCACTCAAGAAACTGACCACTAATAACTCAGTGCTTTCAGTAAAAAATAGCGATGGTACAACCGCCTTACAAGTTCGCTCTGGTGGCTCAGGGTTGGATAATACGTTTATTGGGCTAAATTCAGGGCAATCAAATATAGGCGGAGCAGAAAACACGGCTATAGGAACCTATGCACTGCAATCCAATACCTCAGGCAACGACAACACAGCGATAGGACTCAGCGCTTTAAGTGCAAATACAGCAAGTGGCAACACGGCTTTGGGTGCACATGCGCTTGAATCCAACACGACTGGGATTGATAACGTTGCAATAGGTCCTTTGGCACTTCAATCTAACACAATAGGTTATGGCAGCATTGGCATTGGTGCATATGCGCTTGGGGGAGCCATTGGGAGTGAGAACATAGCTATAGGAGAAAGTTCACTTTACAACATCAATTTGGGTACTCGAAACACTGGAATTGGCCTGTTTGCACTCAACCAGACCTATAATGGCAACAATAATGTTGCGCTAGGATATCAAGCCGGTGGAAATAGCAACGGTTCCGGCAACGTATTTATTGGATATCAGGCTGGTGAAAATGAGGCTGGCTCCGACAAATTGTACATCGACAACTCCAACACTGCCACTCCGCTGATCTACGGCGACTTCAATGCTAATGCGCTGACCTTCAATGGAACAGTTAACCTGCAAGGCAACACCGATGTAGCTAACACGGCTAGCCTAGCCACCAAACGTGGTACTACCTACGCCACACAGGGCTCAACCGATAACGTGGCTATTTCTACGGCCTCATTGTACCTGCTGGATACATCGGGAACAGCACAGACCATTACTGGCATTGTAGCTGGTAGAGACGGTCAAATCTTGAGCCTGATTAACACCGACGCAGCCTTGAACGTCACTTTAGCTAACCTCAGTGGTAGCAGTTCAGCCGCTAACCAGATAAGTACTGGCACCGGATCTAACATCACTCTGGCTCCCGGCGCTGGCATTAGTCTTATCTACGATAGCGCAACCAGTTTATGGCGAGTACTCGGTGGCGTAGCTGGTGGAGCCGGTACCTGCCCAACCTGTGCCAACCAACAGCTGAGCAACTTGAGTAGTACGAATATCAATACGGCTCTCAACGCTACCAGCGGTAACTTAAACTTAACGACCACCACTTCTGGCAATATTGTTCTTAACTCTGCTGGCACCATTGAACTACAGGATGACACTAATGTTACTGGAGCATTTGCGGCCAGCACCACCATTACCGCCGGTACCGGCCTCACCGTGACGGCTGGCGGTGCCAGCATTGCTGGTAACACCACCATTGCAACCACAGCCGGTAATACTCTGAGCTTGGGCAACTCTACTGGCACACTCACCGTCACCGGCAATAGCAGCTCCACCTTCGTCCTGAACGGCGCTACCATTACTGCCGCTGAATTCAACCTACTAGATGGTCACGGCGACAGTGGATCTACCTTAGTCGATACTAATGACGCTGTGAACACTGCCATCACTGGTACAGGAGCCTTGAACTCGGGAAGCATCACCTCCGGCTTTGGTGCTATCGACATCGGTACGGACACCATAACTTCTGGGGCTATCAACAGTCAAACCATTTCCTCTGCAGCCAACTTCACAGGTACGGTAACGATTCAGGGTAGCAATGCGCTGACTCTGGGCGTTACTGGTACAGCAACGGGGGCAGTGCTGTTCAAGGGCAGCACCGGGGCCTCGGGTACATTAACGCTCCAAGGTCCAGCTAACCCTAGCGCCAACACGTTAACTTTGCCAAACGAAACCGGTACGCTCTGTTCCACCGGTTCTATCTGTTCTGGATATCAGACAGCATTGAGCTTCAATAACGGCATTACAAACACCGCAAACACCGTACAGCTTGGTGGTAACTTAGTACAAAATACCACTATTGGAGCTGGCAACAGCTTTGGGCTGACAGTAACCTCTGACCTCAGCGGTGGGGCTCGTAGCACTGCACCATTTAGCATTACTCAAGCAAACGACGCAACCA
>CAZPPF010000017.1:0-9035 GCA_964588395.1 uncultured Candidatus Saccharibacteria bacterium
TCGGGCTAGATAAGATATGCGTAGCGCTTGAATAAAAAAAGTGCTCAAAAACAAAAACGCCTCCGTAACAACCGCTTCTCGCAAGCGGTTGTTCCATGAAAAACCAAACAAACACCAAACCAAAAGACATACTAAAACTCCAACTCTAAAGAAGCCCATCTCACTCGCAAATGGGCTTCTTTTTTTAATCTAAAATTCATAATTCAACTGCCTGCCCCGTCGTACAATGCGCTCATGGGTGTTCAGCTACATAGCATTATTACTGTGGGTGCGGGAGGTTTACTAGTAGACATTGAATGCCATATGAGCAATGGCTTGCCAACTATGATCATCGTAGGATTTGCGAATCGAGCCGTAGATGAGGCCAAAGAACGCCTTAGGGGTGCATTTACTAATTCGCAGCTAGACCTCCCTAAGAAACGGATTACCATTAACCTGGCTCCAGGGGATGTACCCAAGGATAGCACTAGTTTTGATTTGCCCATTGCCGCAGCCATTCTGGTGGCCAGCCAACAGCTTACCCAGCCCTTGCCCGATGATAGTTTATTTATTGGCGAACTGGGGCTGGATGGGAGCTTGCGACCAGTTCGAGGCCTGATTGGTAAGCTGTTGGCTGGCCGTGAGCTCGGCTATACCAGCTTCTTCATTCCTGCAGGTAATCTAGATCAAGCCAAGCTGATACCACACATTACGGTGTACCCCGTGACTAACTTACGAGAGTTCTTTTTGCACTTTAGTGGCGGCACTGAACTACCAGCGTTCCAAACTGGCCTTGGCGCCAAAGCAAGCCTTGCTCCTTCGGTAGATAGTGGTAATTTTAGCGACATTGTCGGACAAACGCGGGCCAAGCGAGCCCTGATGATTGCGGCGGCAGGCTCGCATAATGTGCTGCTTAGCGGCCCGCCCGGCACCGGCAAAAGCATGCTGGCTCGTGCCCTGCCCTCTATCCTGCCGCCGCTCACTCGTGAAGAAATTTTGGAGGTTACACACCTGCATAGTTTGGCCAGCAAGCAGTACGACACCATCATCAATGTTCGCCCATTTCGAGCTCCGCACCATAGCGCCAGCGACATGTCGATTATTGGTGGCGGTTCACACCCCAAACCCGGCGAAATTAGCCTGGCACACCGTGGCATACTCTTCCTAGATGAGTTTCCGGAGTTCAAGCGCCCCGCCATAGAAGCTCTCCGCCAACCACTAGAAGACAAACAAATAACCATCACTCGCGCCAACGATAGCCTGACCTTTCCGGCTCACTTTATTATGGTGGCGACAGCCAACCCGTGCCCCTGTGGCTACTGGGGCACCAACAAAACCTGCACGTGCCCTCCATACGCTATTGAACGTTACCAGCGCAAACTGTCTGGTCCCATTATTGATCGTATCGATATGTATGTAGATGTGGAGGAAATCCAGCACAGTAAACTGCTCACGAGCAACGGCCAAGAATCGAGCCAACAGATAGTTAAACGCGTCCAAACTGCCAGAAAACACCAAGCCAAACGCTTCAAAACTACCGCCAAAACCAACGGCGACATGACCAATCACGATATTAAACAGCTCGCCAAACTGACAGCCGAAGCACAGGAACTGCTCAACCAAGCCGCCGCCAAACTACAGATCTCCGCCCGCCACTATATGCGCGCCATCAAAGTGGCGCGCACCATTGCCGACCTAGAAGATTCAAAAGATATCACCCCAGCCCAAATGGGTGAAGCCCTCCAATACCGCAAACGCACACCAACAACTTAACTAGACTCGATCAAAGAGTATGGACAGTTTTCTAATTCTGCTTCACTTCTGGTAGGAATCATTAAACCCGTTGCTGTCTCTTGTATAAAGTTAGGGTCAAAATCAGACTCACCCTGATAGCCCGGACACTTCTCATCAATATCTTTAATAAGTGTTATCGGCCCATTACCCGTACAGTTACCAAACATCTCAGCTGCAATCAAGAATTGGGCATACTTACAGGGTAAACACCGAGTTGGGAGCAGCACAGTAACTTCACTTCGGCTATTTGGATCAAACTCTTCAAACGAGGTTTCTGAACTCATTTGAGCACTTTATCACGTAATCATAAGACAGTTAATCGCTCATGCTTGCAAAGAAACATAAATCATCTAGTGTATTATTATGGGCCTAGGTGAAGAACTCCAGTCGATCGATACCGAGAAATTGCTAGCAGAACATCAGGCGTGGTCTTCACTTGGTCTGGAGGATCAGCAGACAATGTTAGACGTAGACGGATTAAGAGAAAAGTACCCAGCGCTCACCAAACTAGCTGAGGTAATAACTTTCAGGGGCAGAAAACCAGAAGAAGCCTCCGACTTAAGTGTTATCCACGTTAATGCCAGAAATAGAGCCGTTTCTGCGTTTATTTTTTCTCTCGTGCGCTATGCCGAATCTTCCGACCTACCATCTTAGAATGTCGAAGTACGGATGACGAACATGTAAAGCGTGAAGTTCTTATTGACCTCTATCTCCGCCTCTGTTACAATTGGGCCCAACCTTGATAATACGTAAGGAGACGAGGAAATCGCTAAATACACTCGCCTGAATGAACAGATTCGGGCGCCCCAGTTGCGCGTAATTGGAGAAGACGGCAATCAGCTTGGCGTTATCTCACGGGCGGAAGCCCTGCAAGCAGCTGAAGTAGCGGGACTCGATCTGGTTGAGATATCGCCCGATGCGAATCCACCTGTTGCCAAGATTGTAGACTGGGGTAAATACAACTACCAGCGCACCAAGCAGCAACAGAAGAACAAGAAACAGGCCAAGGTTGTCGACATTAAACAGATGCGATTTGGTCTGAAGATCGGCGACAACGACCTCGATATCAAATTGCGCAAGGTTACCAGCTTCCTAGAGGCTGGCCATAAGGTTAAAATTATCGTAAGGTATAAGGGACGCGAAATGGCCCACCAAGAGCTCGGATTCAAGCTCGCGGACAAAGTCATCAACCTGTTTGGCGATGCAATCGTCGTTGAGCAGCAGCCCCAGCTGGCCGGACGTCAACTTTCATTCGTTATAAGGAGTAATACTAAGAGTCATGCCAAAACTGAAGACGCATAGCGGCACCAAAGACCGCATCAAAGTTACCAAGAACGGCAAAATTTTGCGCCGTCATTCGATGCGTAGCCACTTTTTGCAGAAAAAGAGCTCTGCTCGTAAGCGCCGCATGGCTGGAGATCAAGAAGTCACTGGCAAATCTGCTAAGAACATCAAGCTGAAACTAGGAGTCAAATAGATGCGCGTTAAGAGAGGCGTTACCAGCCACGCCAAGCACAACAAAATCCGCAAAGCTACCAAGGGCATGCAACATCACCGCCGTTCGAGTATCAAACACGGCAAACAAGCTATTACCAAGTCCCTGCAATACGCTTACCGCGATCGCCGCAACCGCAAGCGAACATTTAGAAGTGTTTGGAATGCTCGTATCAACGCTGCTGCACGCCTGAACGGTACCACTTACAGCCGCTTAATCGCTGGCCTCAAGAAAGCCAACGTAACATTGGACCGCAAAGTTCTAGCCGAACTGGCTGTCAACGAACCCAAAGCTTTCGAAGCAGTTGTAAAAGCCGCCAAAGTATAAAAATCGCTTTAATATAAAATTACCGCTCCCGTAAGAGCGGTATTTTTAGTGCCAGATTATCTGTAAGCCGGGTTCTGTACTCCTTGCGGAGCGCTAGCCATCTATCTAGTCAGCCGATTGCTCGACAGATCATGCGGTTTTTGTGATACGTTCTGGCGGGTACCGTAGTTGAACGCATCTCCTTGCAGCAGACAGGGTTTACCATTTCGTTTGCGTCACCGCAACGAATTGCAAGCTCTTACCTTGCTCGTTTCACCCTTACTATGTGCATTTAGCTAAAAAAGCACAAGCGGTTTCGTTTCTGTGGCACTTTCCCTAAGGTTGCCCTTGGTTGCCGTTAGCAACTGTCATTGCCCTATGCTGCCCGGACTTTCCTCGTCTTGGTATCCCAAGACGCGACTAGCCAATAATCTGGCTAAGGAACTATAACACGTTTAAGGTTAAAAATCAATCTAGACCGTGCTGAGGTCGGTACTATCAAGGATTTCATTGACCATGCCATCGGCCAGTTTATTGAGTTCCCTGGGCACATGATTGAAGCTTACTTTCTTAAAGTCTTTACAGATGGTTTTGATAGCATCGTGGATGGGCCAAAGGTCACGGTTTTTTATCTTAAATACGCCTTTCATCTGGTTAACCACCAGGAGGCTGTCCATATAGACATGCACTTCCTGCACACCTCGCCGGCGGGCTTCTTCAAGGCCCAGCTTTAGAGCTGTATATTCTGCCTGATTATTGGTCGTCACTCCCAAGTACAAACCACCTTTGTGAATCACAGCATCTTCCATATCCAGCAGCACGTAGCCACTTGCTGAGGGCCCTGGGTTTCCACGAGAACCGCCATCGGTAAACAGTTTTACCTCACTAACGCGGCTGATTATATCGCCTGGATCGGTCACAGAAACCGCTGGTTCGTGATGTTTGTGCGGCGTAGTTTTTTCGACGTCTTTTCCTTCCATTTTTCTTCGGTCGTAGGTTTCATCAATAGCCTCTGCGAGGGCTCGATCTTTGTCAGTTACACCGCCCGCATCGTGAGTGCTCAGCCAAAATTCAACTTTATTCCATTCGTTTGTCCAACGCGGATGGTGGTTCTGCTCTTCTGCTACCATGGCCACCGCTTGCATAAAACTAAATGCGTGAGTAAAATTGTCGAACACAAATTCTTTATAAAGTTTACCGTCTTTTTCTTGCCAATTCATCTAATACATCTTAACAGATAAGCTATAATATGAGTCTGGTTTTATACCGGGGTGTGGCGCAGTTGGCTAGCGCGTGCGGCTGGGGGCCGTGAGGTCGCAGGTTCGAGTCCTGTCACCCCGACCAATTAAAAAGTCCGAGAAATTCTCGGGCTTTTTAGTAGCTGAGTGCCAGCATGACAACCTGGATGTTAAAATCGCAGGTGGGTGCTCGCACGCGTAGGCCACGGCCTGCCGCAAATCTAGAGCTCCCATATGATAAGTATTCAGATTATCATATTCCTGGCTTCCCAGCCTGCTCCTATTATACCTTTAGAACCAGGCGGAGAACAGCATTATCAACATTTGTAAGTAACGTAATAAACCCTGGCACAGCTATAATCAGTGCAAAGATTATAAAAATACCAAACTGCTCCATCTGAGCCATAACATTCTGAACGGCTTCTGGTGCAAAAGCATAAAGCACACGTGAACCGTCAAGCGGCGGTAATGGAATCATATTGAATACAAACAAAAGAACATTAACCTCTATAAACGCGATCAAAAATTGATAGCCCGCCCCGCCAAAGCTTCCTCCGGCCAAATTAAAAACAGTGGCTGCAAGGATGGCTAGTATTAGGTTGGTCAGTGGCCCCGCAAACCCAATCAGTGCTGCTCCAAATTCTTCATATTTTACTCGGTTTGGATTAAACGGCACTGGTTTTGCAGCTAACATTGGAAAACCAAAAAATAGTAGCGTGATTGCTGGAAGTATTATCGTAAAAAACGGATCAATATGTCGAAGTGGGTTAAGGCTGGTCCTACCGTCTAGCTTTGCGGTATCATCGCCCAGCCAATAGCTCGCATATGCGTGCATCATCTCGTGAAGAACAATAGAGACAACGAGCACTATAAGCAATATAACTTTATTGTTAGTTCCGAGATCCATTACCCTAGTATATCAACGGTTGACTAGAACAGTTAAACCGGGTAAACTAACACCTTATGCAAAAGTGTGACATCACCGGCAAAGGCAAGCAATACGGCAGCAATGTCAGCTTCTCTCAACGCCACACCAAGAAAGTCTGGAAGCCCAACCTGCAAACCAAGACTGTTCTTGTTGATGGCAAAAAAGTCACTATGAAATTGTCTACTCAGGCCATTCGTACCATGAAGAAAAATGGCATGATCCCCTCTTCTAAAGCTCAAAAAACAGCTGAGCCAGCTACAAAATAACCTCCAAAGCTTATAGAACGCCCAGCTCGCGTAGTTGGGTTGTTAATTTGTCGTACGACTCAAATAATATAGGAGTAAATCCACACTGTTCTGCCGTACTCAAGCTTTTTGGAGCATCATCTATAAAGATTAATTCTTGGAGCTTTACATCGAGTGCTTCAGCAAAATAAGAAAATGCTTCAGGGCTTGGCTTCATAAATTTGGTTTCTGCTGAGATATGAAATATGTCAAAGTGCTTATCTAAACCCATCTCACGAAGGGCCTTTCCATTTTCTACCTGATTATTACTAAGTAAACCCGTTTTATAGCCTTTAGTTTTTAATTCATCTACAAGATTGACTATTTTCTGGTTAATAATAAGTAGTTTACGACTATACTCATCACTTATAGCCATCAATTCTTCCAATTGTTCTGGCTTGCCTAGCTTCTCTAGAAATATTTGCCAAAACTCACGCCATGTAGAAACTTCTCCCAAGTTTATAAGATGATTGAGTGAAAAATACACCTCTTGGTATCTTTCTTTCGTAATATCTAGAAGCTGGCAAACACGTTTGTTAAAATTAGGCCCGCTCATGCCACCAGCGCCTATCACCCCACCATAGTCAAAGCCTATAGCTCTATACTTCATTGCCTCTGAAGAATAACTAGCTGAGTTACGTCGCTTATAAAGTCGCTGGCTTTGAGTTTGAGTTTATCAATGGTTTCTTTGGGTTCCATGGCTAGTTCTTTGATAGCCACTTCTAGCTCTTGCTGTGGCACTTCGTACTTTACTGCTTTGTCGGCATAGTGTGTTGGGATAACCAGTTTTGGTTCTATCTTCTTAATAATCTTAAGAGCACCGACTGGATCAAGTGTGTAACCGTTACCACCAACTGGAATGATCAAAATATCGATGGTACCTAAGGCCTCGAGCTGTTTGTCGTTGAGCTCTGGATAGACGTGGCCAACTACGGCAATGCGTACATCTTCTACTATCAGTTTAAACATAGTGGCGTTCAGTTTTCCGGCCTCATCAATGTGGCTGCGAGCGGCTATACCCTGAATAGAAACATCTGATACTTCGTACTCACCAGGTTGGTCAATCACTAGTTTAGGGTCTTTTGGACTATCTTTATGCGGGCCACTAAATAAGACAATGTCACCCACTTTGGTGACAGACTTTAGCCCTACTTCGCTCAGGTTATCGTCAATCGTTACTGCGGCTTTTTTGCCGGCAATTCGCACACAATTAGCACCGTAGTACTGTAGTTCCATACCTGTTATTCTCCTTCTTTTGCAGTTTCTACTAGTAGATCGCTCTTGTCGACCAGAACCTGTTTCTTGGACGCCAATATATTAGACAAAAAGCGGTCATTAACCTGCCGACGATAACGAAATTCGTTGACCGGCATCACCGTATAGCGCATTTCGTGACCCTCTTTTTCTTCGAGTTCACTGATGTATTTACCGAGTTTGGTCTGGTTGACGTCGCCTACAATCAAGATGTCCGTACCGCTGGATTCATCGCGAGTAAACTGGCCAGTGTAAATCGCTAGTTCCACGTTGCCAAGCACCTTCAGGTCTTGGCCTTCGTTTTTACCTACCGGTACTTTGGCTTGCTTGGCCACCTTGCTACTACCAAAAATGGCATGAAGTGGCTCATAAAATTCATAGGTTTGATCAACTTCGTAATAAAGACGGTTGTTGTTGGTGTCTGAGGAAATAATGCCAATGCTGAGCAGGTTAGCCAGCTCACGGCGGACAGAGTTAATTTGCTCGTCAATTTTGCGGGTAATTTCGCGTACGTAGAACGATCGGTTGGGGTTACCATAAAAAAGCTGCAATAGCTTTACTCGTGTCTTGCTCCCAAATAGTTGCTCAACCATGCCCTCATTGTAACAGACCCGAGGGTAGTTGCTAACGATTTTTGTTCAAATGTGTTGTGACAATATCTACGGCCTCACTGGGGTCAGACAGCCATTGAATACTAGAGTTACGCTTAAACCAGGTGCGTTGTTTTTTGGCCAGTTGGAGGTCATTTTGCTTGTTTCTAAGCTTTGCTTGGCCCAGTGAAATCTGGCCTTTTACGTAATCTGCAAAAGCGCGATAGCCCGGCGCACGCATTGGCTCAATGTCCCAGCCATACTGCTCGCCAAGTTGTTTTACCTCCTCCGGAAAGCCTTGTTCAACCATAGCGTCTATTCGCTCGGTAATTCTGCCTTCCAGCTCCTCGGGTGGTCGTTTTACTCCGAGTATCAGCGTGTTTGGCCTAAGCTTGTGCTTAGTTGGCCTAACCCCGTTATTCTCTATAAGCCGTATAATCCGACGCTTGTTGCGCATATCAATGCCGGTGGTATCCAGCTCCATTTCCTCAGCCTTTTTGATGAGCTGGTCCAGCGACATGGTATTAAGTTCTTGGCGCAACATGGGGTCTGACGGAGGCAGAAAGCTATAGTCATATAGAATACTGTCTATATATAGGCCAGTACCCCCTACAAGAATGGGCAGCTTGCCGCGAGTTTGGATATCCTCGATGGCTCCTGTGGCCAGACGCTTAAATACCGCCGCACTAAACCCTTCTAGTGGCTCCGCCACATCAATTAAATGATGCTGCACCTCTGCTTGCTCTTCCTTGGTGGGCTTTGCGGTACCAATATCAAAACCTTTATACACCGCCCACGAATCAGCAGAAACTATCTCGCCATTAAACTGTTTTGCCAGCTCCATCGCGAGCGCAGATTTACCGGAGGCGGTCTCGCCTACAATTACAACTAGCGGGGCTGCCATAAGTGTTTTTCCATATTTACTCGGTGATTTTGGATCTCCACACCTTCGGCGGCAAGCACTTGTTCGTGCCCGGAGGTGCCACCCGGATAGCCTTCGGCCAGACTACCGTCATGCTTAACCACCCTCTGCCATGGCAAACTCGGATCGCCCCAGTGCGCAACCCCACCCACTATCCGGGCGGCCCGCGGCTGCCCAGCCAGCGCCGCAATCTGACCATAGGTCATAACCTTGCCTTTGGGTATTTGAGCTACCAACGCATAAAC
>CAZPPF010000017.1:9135-15152 GCA_964588395.1 uncultured Candidatus Saccharibacteria bacterium
ACGCGGCTTTTGGCCTCGTTGGCCACGGTTTGGAGGAAATTCTCGGGAGCCAGCTCAGGATGCACTTCTAAAACAACTAGGTCTTGGCGTATGCGAGGCATCACATTGCCACCACTGATCTCTTTTTCGCCAATTACCAGAGTGTAGGGCACCTTCCAGACTTCAGCATCACGGATTTTTTTGCCAACGGATTCATTACTGTTATCTACGGTCAAACGTACCCCGAGCTGATCGGCCTGTTGTTTGATTTTGGTAGCAAAATCCACCGTGGCTGATTCTTGATTCACCGTGACCACCCTAACCTGTTCCGGGGCCAGCCATATGGGGAATTTACCCGCCATGTGCTCAATGTAAACAGATAGAAACCGCTCAATCGAGCCCAGCAAAGCACTATGAATCATAATCGGACGGGCTTCTTGGCCTTCGTTGTTGGTGTATTCCAGCTTGAAGCGTTCTGGTTGGACAAAATCGAGCTGAATAGTGGCTACCTGGTGCTCTCTTCCCAAGGCATCCTTGCCGATAAAATCAATTTTGGGCCCATAAAAGGCCGCTTCGCCCTCGGCTTCAAAGAAGTCCAGACGGTTATCGACCGCTAGTTTCCTGATAATCTCCTGCGCATGGTCCCAACTGGCCTGTTCACCCAGATAGCCCTCGCCGCTGTCGCGGAAGCTAAGCCGTGCCTTGAGATCCGACATGCCCAGCGTGCTGTACATGGTTTGTATCTGTTGCACGAGGGTTTCTACTTCACTGCTCAGCTGTTCTTCAGTGCAGTAAACATGGCTATCATCCTGGGTAATCGAGCGCACGCGGCTGAGCCCGCCAAGTTCACCACTCTTTTCATCTCGATACACCGTAGTTGTCTCGTAGTAACGTACCGGCAAATCGCGATAACTCCGCGCACGAGAGGAGTAAATCATATTGTGGTGAGGGCAGTTCATGGGCTTCAAGGCAAATTCGTCGCTTGTTTCCTGGCTTTTAACCAAAAACAGCTCATCGCCAAATTTGTCCCAGTGACCAGATATCTTGTATAGCTCAGTTTTGGTGATGTGCGGTATCCAAACTCGCTCAAAACTGGCCTGCTGCCTAAGCTCCTCGCTAAACTTTGTCAGTTCAGTGCGAATAATGGTCCCCCGGGGCGTAAACAGAGGTAAACCCGACCCCACTGGCTCGGCAAATACAAACAAATCAAGCTCTTGCCCCAACTTGCGATGGTCACGCTTCTTGGCCTCCTCTAGCATTTCAAGGTGTTTCTTCAGCTCTTCCTCGCCCGCAAACGCCACACCGTAAATCCGCTGCATCTGAGCGTTCTTTTCATTTCCACGCCAGTAAGCACCAGATATCCGCTGCAGCTTGAAAGCACCCACCTTGCCGGTCGAAGCCACGTGTGGCCCCCGACAAAGGTCCATGAAGTCGCCATTTGTATAAAACGACACTTTTTCTACCTTGCTTTGGCCATCGGCCGCAATTCCCAGTTCTTCGGCATCTAACTCCTTAGCCACGGTGGTACCAGCACGCTTGAGGTCGTTCAAAAGCTCCTCTTTATAGGGCTGCCCCGCCTCTTGTGCCCATTTGATAGCCTCATCTACTGGTTTATCAGACTGCTCAAAGGTCTGATCCTCGGAGATAATCTTGCGTATTTCTGCTTCTATCTTTGGAAAGTCTTCCTCAGATAGCTTGAGCTCGGGACCCAGATCAACATCGTAATAAAAGCCATTTTCGACCACTGGTCCTACACCAAATTTAGCCGCTGGCCAGAGGTGCTGAACAGCGGTGGCCATAATATGCGCCAAGGAATGCCGCATAGCATGTAACTGGTCGTTTTTCTCTTCACTCATCGCTAATCATCATACCACTATCTGTTACGGATATAAAAAGACGGTTGAAAGTTCTCGCAATTACCTTCAACCGTGCTTTTCCAAAACCTCTCGGCAATACTTCGCCTCGCCAGCCCAGGAGTCTCACAATTGCAAGGGCTGTAGCGACTATCATAACAAGGTTAGTATTATAAGGCTAGTACTAAACTATTGTTTTTTGTACAAAGATCATGGGGATAACTTTTCCCCTTTTGATATCATCTATGGCGTACATAGTATTTATGCCTATACCTTCTATGGCGTCAGAGGCGATGTTAAGTTTTGGGAGCGTGACGACAAATGCCAGGCCCAATAAAAAGAGCCTTTGCTTATGCAAAAGCTCTATGTCGCACAATTTGGTGGGTGATGAGGGGATCGAACCCCCGACCTCCACAACGTCAATGTGGCGCTCTAGCCAGCTGAGCTAATCACCCCTGTTAATGATGTGCGGTTACAGCTTAGAACTATAGCGCAAAATCTGGATTACCGCAATTGATATATTCCCTGTTCTTAAGCCGCTTAAGGTGTTTATTTCATTGACACAAATAGCTATATCTGTTAGCATAATCAGGTTAAAAAGGGAGGTCACTCATACTTGAGTACCACAAGTTCGCTTGAGGGATTTAAGCTTTTTTACGAAGAGCTGATATCAACCAAGCCAACCAGTCGAATACGACGCGCTCGACTCACTCCTAAACAGGGGTAAACCGAGCGAAAGACCCGAGGAACGAGAGACTCTTCGGGTCTTTTTCTTTTAACCCCACCCCAGAATCCTCTCTCGATGGGGACCCCAAAACTTGCCTTTTGCACACTTTTGCATAGCTTTTCCACTTGAATAATGAATAGCGTAATGTCAATATGTTGACATGGTTTGTATATATTGCGGAGGCGAAACGCAGGTTGTAAACTCCCGGCTTCAGAAAAAATCTAATCAAGTGTGGCGCCGGCGGCGCTGCTTGGCTTGCCAAGGTGTATTTACCTCTTATGAACGGGCAGATTTAGCTGCTTCGCTGGTGTTTCAACGTGATAAGAAGCATTTGGAGCCCTTCCAGCGCGATAAACTGTTTCTGTCCGTTTATGAGTCGGTTCGGCATCGAAAAACGGCCGAAACGGACGCTCGAGCGCTGACAGACACTATCCTAGCCAAGTTGCGTACTAAAACTCAGGTAGCCAGCGTAGACCGTAGCACTCTTGTATCTGTTAGTTCAGAGGTACTCAAGCGCTTTGACAAGGCTGCCTACACTGCTTACTTGGCCTATCACCCTTTATAATTACTTCTTCTCGGTGTGCACGGCCTTTTCTGTGACATCGAAGGTGCCAATGTAGCGACGGAAGGCTAAGTGTACCTGTGAATTAATGGCTGCCGTGGAGTTGAAGACCACACCGACAACCGGTGTAAGGATCCACTGCCAGACAAACCCGAGAGCGCGCCACTTCTTGTGATGCGGCGGCCGCTGCGGCAGCGTGGCAATACCGATATAGACTACAAATAACAGGGCTATGAGGGCTACGGTGTTGATGGTACTAACGATATGGGGTAAGCGTTGGGCCACGATGTTATGGTTGGCGTGCCTATTCAGGAACAGGGGTATCCACCCCGATAGCAAAATTAGGGGTGCTGAGGTTGCCCACCCGACGTGAGACTCTAGCAGCCGGCCGAATTTGGCCAGAGCATCAAACTTTGGCACCTTATTCTTCATAAAGAAACCCCGAGTTGCTACAAAGGCCACATCTGAAGCACCGTATGTCCAGCGCCGAATCTGTTTGAACTGTACTCTAGCGGTTCTAATCCGCTTGCCAGCGTAAACAGCATCTTGGTAGATGGGCGCGTAGATAGGCAGTACCTCATGGTCTCCCTCATAGCGAAAGTACGTGCGCCAGAACTGGTGGCCATCTTCTACAATGGTGCGCGTGCTCCAAAAATCCGTATCTATAAGTGCGTCCAGGCTCTGGGCGTGAGCAGAAAAGTTGCGCAAGGCGTGTGGCCGCATGGAGTTAGCCATATGGAAGAAGGTGTTAGAGATGGCGCACAGTCGCATTATAGCCGGTACATCCCAGATATTATTGTTGTATAGCGCTACCGGCTGATAAGACTTTTGCTTGCGGTTGTTGGCCGAGATATAGACGTAGGTCAAGATAGAAAAGTAGTTTTTGTCGGTGCGGTTATCGGCATCGAGAGTAGTTATCACTACTCGAGAGGGGTCAATGCCTTGCTCTTTGGCCCATTCGGCTACGCGCCGCCCGGTAAAGGTCGCATTGGCGCCCTTGCCGGCCAATTCTCGACCTTCCACCGTATGTTCGACTGCTTCGGCGTGATAGAACTTGTCCTGGTACTTCTTGAGTGTCTCCTTAGTCTGACGCTTTTTTTCTGCTCCCGCACGCTCTTCGTACGCAATAAACAGAGCTGTTTTACGATTTTCAAAGCCTGACGAACCAATTACGTATTCAATAGTCGGGTGGATAATAGCCTGCGATTCGTTGTAGGTACAAACAATCACCACCTGGATGACTTCATTGGGCAGCATATCGATCAGATTGCCAGAGTGCAGCCGCTTTATATTGGCCATGTGCCCTTTTATTAAGCTGTTTTTGGTGCCGGCGTGCCGAGCTGTATCTTCTGGGTGATAGAAATCTTTAAGCAGGTCTTCCCAATCTACTAATCGAGCTTTTTTGACATTGCCGTAGCCCTCGATAACGCGCATCGACATGGCCGAACTTCGGATAAGCAGAATTAATACGTAGATGATAATAAAAAACGCAGCTGCGGTGACAAAAAAGATACTCAGGATAATGGGTGTAAGGAAAATGAGCAGCGAAAGCAGTCCGGGCAGAATCTCAAAAAAGCGGTACCAACCATGCCGATCTTCGGGAAACGGAATCTCTATGTCCGGTACGTTCATCGCAATACGAGCAGCGCATTACTCACAATAAACGCCAGCACAATCAGCAAGGTTCCCATACTCAATATGCCAATAGAATACTGGCGATGGACATCGTAAACGCGCATGCTCAGAACGGTGTTAACTACCAGGACCAGAACCAGAAACAGTGCAAACCCCATCAGTTCGGACACATTGCCCGCCTTGTAGGCTGTAATTCCAAGATTTGTGCGGTATTGGATAATATATCCTTCGTTGCGGCCGCTATCTAACCGGAGGAGTATCAGCAAACTGCCCAGTATAACCAAGAAGGTGCTAACGCTCAAAAGCAGCAGAACCACTCGGTCGTGAAAATATTTTTGTTCAGACGACATGTATGAATAGATTTTACACTAATCGTGAACAAAATTTGAGGGGTTTAGGTCCAATTTTTACATTGGTAGAGCTTCGTGCACACGTACAGCACCGTCGGGCTCTTCCAGTACTGGGCAGCTTTTGGCCATTTCTACGGCATCATCCATGTTGTCGGCCTTGACGATGGTGTAGCCAGTAGCTGGCCAGTTCTCTATGTCAGTTACACCGCTCTTTTCGACGGCTTTGCCACCATTGAATGGATTGCCAGCGTCCACCAGGCTGTCTCCAAGCTTGCCAAACCAACCGCCCCATTCTGCTTTGGATTGTTCGGCAGTCAATCCTTCGCGAGTTCCGTTGTTGTAATAGATGAATACAAAGTTTTTCATACTGTATTCCCCTTTCTGCTCAGCGCGTGAGCAATTAATTGTCTAACATTCTCTACAACCGGTGCATTGGCGTAGCTCATGTTCGTTTCTCCATGCTGGCAATGTAATTTTCCAGCGTTTCTTTATCGTTCCCCCAGTCGGTGCGGTATTGGTTCAACCAGTCTTGGGTAGCTTTGAGTGTCTTCTTGTTCAGTGCCACAAAGTTTGTTCGGCCAACCTTACGGCGATGGATTAGCTGGGCATCTTCCAGGGATTGGATGTGTTTATGCATGGCCGGCAAAGATAGTTTCTGCTCGTCGGCCAGCTGTTTAACTGTGGCGGGGCGAAACGATAATGTGTGCAACATGCCACGACGCTTGGCATGGGCCAGAGCGGCAAAGGTATTGTCTAGTTTAGCTTCCGATACACTCATAATAGTTAACCTAGTAGTTAACTATATAGGTCGCTCAAGGCGCTGTCAAACAAAAAAAGCCACCTCGTGGTGGCAATATGGCGGGCCGGACGGGATTTGAACCCGCGACCTTCTCCGTGACAGGGAGACGAGC
>CAZPPF010000018.1:0-14540 GCA_964588395.1 uncultured Candidatus Saccharibacteria bacterium
TTTTATCAAGCGCCTCGTTGGCTGAAAACCATTTTATACCATTCATCCAATCTTCAGGTTTTAGTTTGTTGGTGTTTCCCTCGCCCTTTACCAAAAATATCTCAGTTGTCATAAGGACTAAGCTCTGTTGTCGGCGATAGCGAAAATTGATTTTGCCCAACCAGTTGAGCACAGTCAGTTCCTTAAGGCCAGTCTCTTCTTTGATTTCTCTTTCAGCAGTTTGCTTGGCAGTCTCACCTTCTTCAATGTGCCCCTTTGGAATAGTCCAGCGATTCTTGGCATCCTGAATCAGTAAAATCTCAACTTGGCCTTTGGCGTCATGTCGAAAAACAATACCACCAGCGGTCGGTTCTCGTACCACTTCACTAATAGCCGGACGGCGTCGGATTACAAATTTGCGAATACCTTGGATGGGTTTGGGTCGTTTCACGTCTTCTTGGCTACTTTCTTGGTCGTTGCTTTCTTGGGCTTAGTCTTAGATTCTTCGTCTTGTCTGAGGGCGGTTCCAAGTACGCCATTGATAAATTTGGAACTGTTGTCACCACCAAATGATTTGGCTAACTCAACGGCTTCGTTAATGACAACTTTTGGTGGAGCATCTTGCTCGTAAAGGAGTTCGTATAGACCTATGCGTAGTACGATTCGATCCATGCGAGCTATCTGGTCAATTGGCCACTCTGGTGCAATGGGTTGTAAAATTGCATCTAGTTCAGAGGTTTTATCATTTACACCTGCAACCAGCTTTTCGATAAAAGCCTGGTCATCAATTGTATCTTTGTAGCGATCAATGTTTCGGTGTAATACCTGGTCAAGCTGAAATTTATCGTCGCCACACTCCAGTCTAAAATCTTGCTCGTAGAGCGTTTGCAGCGCAACGATGCGACCGAGGTGACGATTTGAGGCCATATTGTTAAATTTCCTGTATTGGTATTACGTTACTAGTATACCGCAGCTTGCAAGCTATTTGCTAAGCGCCTTGCCTGATTCGCGGCGAGTCGTATAGACCTTAACCGGCGACTTCGAATTAACGCTACGTGCCAACTTCAAAGCCAAATGGCTTCGGCGTAGGCCAGTCTTACGAGAACTTGTCTGTTTCTTGGGTTTACCCATACTGAACAAGACTCCTTATCTTTACAAAAGCGAACAACTTACAGCTACTTTAGCGCAATAACAGAGATAATTCAAGTCACTGATTCTAACTAACTACAAAATTAATCAATTTATGCGGAACATACACTGTTTTTCGCACAGTTTTGTCTTTTAGGTAAACTTGCACCTTTTCATTGTTTTTGGCCGATTCAGTAATTGATTCTTCGCTGCTCTCAGTTGGTACATCGATATTGGCCCGAACTTTGCCGTTCACCTGTACCACAATTGTCACCGTGTCTGAGACCAGATATTTTTCCTCATGAACAGGCCAATTAGATGTGTGCACAGATATTTTGTGACCAAGCTCGTGCCACAACTCTTCACTAATGTGTGGTGCGAATGGTGCTAGGAGAAGCACTAGGTCATCTATAGCCAGCTGCCAGGCTTCCTGAGCCTTAAAGCCATCTTTAGCCTTAATTCTATAGAGTTCGTTGACGTATTCCATAAGCGCCGCAATAGCCGTGTTAAAGCCTAGATCTTCCAGGTCCTTACTAACCCGAAAGATGGTTTTGTTGCGCAAGACCGTAATATCTAGGCCCTTTTGATCTGACTTTTCTTGTTTGAGACGTTCGAGGTATTCATGCACCAGCGTCCAGACCCGCTGCAAGAATCGAAACGAGCCGCCCATGCCTTCTACACTCCAGTTGGCAGATTGGTTCCATGGTCCGATGAAGAGCTCCATAATACGCGTCGAATCGGCTCCGTAGCCCTGCTCTATCAAGCCATCAGGTTCAATGGTATTGCCTTTGCTCTTGCTCATTTTCTGGCCATCAGGGGCTAGGATCATACCGTGGTTTCTGAGTGTCGTGAATGGTTCGTCAAAATCTATCAAACCTTCGTCGTGCATAACTTTGGTCCAAAAACGTGCATACAACAGATGCATCACGGCGTGTTCGGCTCCGCCGATATAATCATCAACCGGCAACCAAAACTGCGCTTTGGCTTTGTCAAAGGGTGCTGTGTTGTTGTGCGGATCAGCAAACCTTAGGAAATACCAACTACTGCAGGCAAAGCCATCCATGGTGTCGGTTTCCCTCTCGGCGGGGCCGCCGCAAACTGGACAGGTGGTGTTCACAAATTCGGGAACGTTGGCCAATGGGCTGCGGCCGTCTCCACTCGGTTCAAAGCTTTTCAGTTCCGGCAGCGCTACTGGCAGTTGGTCTTCAGGCACCGGTACAATCCCATCTTTCGGACAATGAATAATTGGAATCGGTGCACCCCAGTAGCGCTGCCTCGAAATCAACCAATCGCGAACTTTATAGCTTACATGCGTAGTCGCCAGCTGATTATCTTCCAAGTACTGGATAATGTTCTGTCTGTTCAGTCCCGCTACTTGACCGTTAAATTCCTGGGGTTCCACTAAGATGCCATTTTTCATATCGGTATAGCAAACCTCTAGATTTTTAACCTTTTTTGCTTCTGTAGCATCCGTTGGGAATAAAACCGGTTTAAGTGGAATATTATATTTCTTGGCAAAACGAAAATCTCGTTCGTCATGCGCAGAACATTTAACAATACCTGTTCCGTAGTGCGCCAGGGCATAGCTAGCCACCCAGATTGGCAAGTCGCCATTTCCAACCGGGTCTTCAATGTACCGACCGGTAAAAATGCCTTCGGCATTTTCTTCGTCTGTATAGCCTTGGGCGTCACGCTTTTTAACCATCTCCTCGGCAAAAATCAGCACTTTGGCTTCATCTGGAGTGCCTTCTACCAATTCCTTCAGGAAAGGATGATCAGGGGCAATAACCACGAAAGTATCAGCCCGAAAGGCTTCAAAGTGAGCAGAAAAAGTCTGGATTTGGAGGTCAGTATCTTTAACTGGTGCTGTAAAGATCATTCCCTCACTGCGACCAATCCAGTTGCGCTGCATGGTTTTGATAGCATCGGACCAGTCTAGGTCATCCAAATCACTGAGTAACCTGTCAGCATAATCAGTAATTTTGAAAAACCACTGTTTGAGCGCTTTTTTCTCAACCACTGCCCCACTTCTATCGGCTTTGCCATCAATAATTTGCTCGTTGGCGAGAACTGTTTTATCTATGGGGTCCCAGTTCACCAGTGCCTCTTTTTGATAAGCCAAACCTTTTTTATACAGCATTAAAAAGAACCACTGCGTCCACTTGTAATAATTCGGGTCAGTACTGTTGATTTCCCGAGACCAGTCATAGCTAAAACCCATTCGTATCAATTGTCTTTTGAACCGTGTGGTATTTTCTTCTATGGCCTTCTGAGGACTCACCTTGTTTTTGAGCGCATAGTTTTCGGCTGGTAACCCAAACGCATCCCAGCCCATAGGGTGTAATACGTTGTAGCCACGCATTCGGCTGTAACGGGCTATGGCATCACCAATGGTGTAGTTGCGTACGTGCCCCACGTGCATAGCTGCCCCGCTAGGGTATGGAAAGTACTCCAGGATATATTTCTTAGGCTTCGAGGTATCCTCGGTTGCCTGGTAGATCTTGGACTTTTCCCACTCGGCCTGCCAACGCGGCTCTATCTCTTTTGGGTTGTAGCGTCTCATCGCAGGCTATTATATAGCTTCACGCCACTGTTGCCTACCTGTTAGCGACCAATGTACTCGCCGCTCGCCCCAGGTGCAAGCTGCAACAGTTGCGACACCGTTACCAGATGAAATCGAGTTTTGAGATTCGTTATAAAGGTATCTACGGCAGCAGCTGTAGCCGCTCCAGTAGAATGCATGACAATTATGGCTCCTGGCTTGGCTTGGGCCTCAACAGTTGCAATAACGCCTGCTGGGTCTGTTTTGGCCCAATCTTTTGGATCAACATCCCAGCGAATAATAGGCATATGAACAGTAGCTCGCAAAGTGGCATTGACTGCACCATAAGGAGGGCGAAATAGCGTAGGTGCTGGAATACCAAGGCTCACAAGAGTTTGCTGGGTTTGGTTAATCTGATCGACCATCTGGACAGCAGTGAGCTTGGTAAAATTTGGGTGGCTCCAACTATGATTGCCAATTTCAAAACCCTCGTGATACATGCGTTGCACAATCAGTGCATTGGGTGCAACTCGATTTCCAATAAGGAAAAAGGTAGCCGGTACCTGCTGCTTGGTGAGTGACTCCATTATTTTGGGTGTATTTACTGGATCTGGACCGTCATCAAAACTCAGCGCTAGACATGCTTCAACTGCACAATCTGGTTGAGGTGGTAGAAGTGGCGTTTCGGCCTTTTTTTGAATCTGCAAAGGAATGGTTGAAAAATTATCACCTATTGGCACGAGCCTTTGGATATCTTCGGCTTGGTCTTCATCAGTGACAGCTGCTTCAACATCTTGTGATAAAGAGTGATCATGAACAACTGGCGCTCGGGCTGCCGTATTACCAACATTAAGCAAGACAACAGAGAGCATTGAACCGATTACGGTCCCAAGAACTACTGCGTGAAAAATATGCTTCGATTTGCGTGATTGTGTCAGCCGCTTGTTGTCCCACAGCCGACTCACATATACAACTCCCATGGGCCTTCTCACAATATAATAATGCTAAAGAGCGGTCAACCAACCGGAGTAGTCTGGATCATCTCCTTGGAGGATTCGATTATATGATTCCTGCAATTGTTTAGTCATTTCCCCGAGCTGGCCGCCATTAATTGGTCGCTTATCGATTGAAAGAATTGGCGTGATAAGCGCGCTCGTTCCACATATAAACGCTTCCGAGGATTTATAGAGCTCGGTGCGGTCAATACTACGCTCTTCGACTGTCAAACTCATTTTACGAGCGATTTCTATTAGTGAGTCACGAGTAATTCCCTCTAGAATGTCAGTCGACGTATCGGGCGTAGCCAGTTTGCCATCACGCACAATAAATAAGTTCGCAACCGTACTTTCGGCCACGTGACCGTTATGATCTAGTGCAATGGCGTCGTCAAAGCCATTTTGGAGTGCCTCATTTTTCATGAGCGCAGCATTCACGTAGCTGCCATTAATTTTGGCTTTGGCAGGAATAGAATTGTCCATATTGCGTATCCAGCTCGAAACACAAACGTTAATACCACTGCGTGGCAGCACTTCGCCCAGAGGATAGACATAGGCGCTTAAACTGTTCTTAAGGCCATGAATGCGTGTACCGGCTGCAACTTCATCAATAAACACCGTCACTCGAACCAACGCATCCTCTTGGATATTGTTGCGCCGGACCAGCTCGTGCATCATCTTTTCAAAGCGCTCAAACGGCCAATCTTTGGCAAATGAGTCAAAATCCATAATCTGGGCCGAGTTTACGAGCCGGTTATAGTGATCCTTAAGACGAAAAATGTAGAGCTTTTGCTGGGCCTCATTCCAATTAACACTAAACACGCTGTAGATGCTAAGCCCGTATAGAACAGGAGAGCTAGCGATACTAACATTGGCCTCGTTAAATGGAACAAAATCGTCGCGGAAAAATGTGTGTGAATTCTGTAAATTATTTTGTGCCATAACTAAATTATACCTAATTTAAAGAGCATTGGATTATGCCTTCAAGAAGATTGATAAATGACAAGCCGTCAGCTTGGGCTTGTTGAGGTAATATACTCGTTTTTGTCATACCTGGCAGAGTGTTGATTTCGATCACATATATTTTGCTACCAGCTAAAATCATATCGGTTCTTGAATAGCCCGAGCATCCAAGCAATTCGTGACACTTTACTGCTGTTGCTTGAATACGCTCTATCATTTGTTTTGGCATATCGGGGGGCGTTACTTCATTAGCTCCACCCTTAACGTACTTAGCATAGTAGTCAAAAAAGTCAGCATTAACCGGGGTAAGCTCGGTTGGTGGAAGAGCTCTTAACTTACTGTCCTCTGCTCTCTCAATGACACCACAGGAAACTTCTCGGCCGGCTATATATCTTTGAACCATTATTGTGTTGTCGTGTTCAAGTGCAAATTCAATCGCAGCTGATAAATCGTTTTGGTTTTGGACCAGGGTAACACCAAGGCTTGAGCCCTGATTTGCCGGCTTCACGATAAGCGGAAAGTCAAATGTGCTAACTCTTTCGCCTAAATGACTGTCCTTTATTAGCTCATAACGAGAAAAAGCAACGGCTTCCGGAACTTTGACCCCATTTTGGGTAAATACATCACCGGCAACAACCTTGTTCATCGCAAGTATGCTTGCATTTGCGTGACTGCCTGTAAATTTTAACCCCTCTCTTTGCAAGAGTGCTTGAACAGTGCCGTCCTCTCCAAAACTACCATGCAGAGCCAAAAATATTGTATCTACGCTCAGTTCCCTAATTTTTTTCAGCGCGGCGGCAGATGTAAGCGGTTTTGACCCGTCAATGCTCCATTCGCCAATCAACGAGATCAAGACTTTGTGAAGTTTGTGCCCTTTATTCTCTAACTCCTCGATGACTATTTCGCCCGTTCGAAGAGAAATGTCATGTTCGCGAGAAGGGCCGCCCATAATAACAGCAATCGTTAATGGACTCATACGAGCGATTTCTTTTTTGCCATCCACTCAGGACTTTGACGCACCAATAATTTTTCATCATCAGAGTCCCTCAGTAGCATCTTGACTGATTCCTCGGCAAACACACCGTTCTGAGAGCCCTTGGCTAAAACAATAGCGTTCTGTTTGATACGGTTACGTACAAATTCACCCGCACTGAATGGATCAGTAAATGTCGCCACCATGCATCCTCGTCTCTTCGCAGCAGGCGCAAGGTATTTATTGGCATCAGGCCCTATGGTAACAACAAGGTCTAGTTGTTTTGGCTCACAATACTCACCGATTTCTCTATGAGCATCTACGCTCATATGTCCTAATTCGTTCATATTGCCCAGGATTGCTATTTTTTGAGGGGCTTTTAGCTCGTATAAGCTATCGAGTGCGGCTTTTACGGCTACAGGACTTGCGTTGTAGGTTTCATCAATTATCAGAGAATTATTAATTCCCTGTAGCCGCTGCATACGACCACTTACTGGCACAAGTTTCTTAATTCCGCTGCTGATCTGTTCCTTAGACAAGCCTAACTCTTGTCCAATAGCTGCAGCTGCTGATGCTGAGTAAAGTTCGGCAATCGAAACAGCTTTTACCTCTTCAGACGCCAGTGTTTTGCCTCCGTGAACAAGGCTAAAACGAGCCGTATCATGCTCGAAAGCAATGTCGCCTAAGACATAATCAGCTTTCGGATTTTTGCCGTAGGTAAATACTTTATTTTGGAAAGGTTCAATGTATGATTCGTCGGTAAGGTCAATGTTTACAGCGACCTTTTTAGAAAAGTCGACTACGCTAAATTCTTCTGAAGCCACATCATCAAGAGTTGGAAAAAACTCCATGTGTTCAGGTGTAATTGCGCTTACAACCGTTATGTCGGCCTGGATATACTTGGAAAATTCGGCTATCTGTCCCGGTCCATCTGTACCAAGCTCAACTACTACTACGTCATAAGGATAAGGCTGCTTGAGCATCTTTTTAATCGCAGCGAATGTTTTAGCCCAGGCCAGTGGATTTGTAAGACTGGGAAGTGGTAAGCCAAAGAAAATCAGTGGAACACTTACAAGGTCGTTATAGTTTCCTTCCTGAAACTGAACTTTATACCCTTCTTGGAGTACTCTAGCTACAGCAAATTTAGTACTGGTTTTACCAATACTTCCAACTACTGCAACAATCTTGAAGTCGTTATTTTTCCTCAACTGATTCACATAACGAGCGAGCTGATTAACTACAGTTTTTCTGGCAATTTTTTTCATGCGGTTATCTACTGAAGCGTTTGGAGTTTGTTTTGCAGTTCTTCTATCGGAATGGTCTGCCCTGGGATTGCGATTGGGTTACTCAGGCCGTAGCTCATAAATTCTTCATCTCGATTTGAAGCTACATAGTGTATTTTCCTAAGCTGGCGGGAAACGGGATCAACGCTAAATTCGGCTTTGATGGGTGCGATGCCTTCGTAAGAAGAAGGGTCGAGTGCTTGGCCAACGTCCAGACCCAACCTTTGGACATATTGCTGCAGCATGGCTATGTAGGCTTGAGCGTTAATATCCACCGAGTACACGAAAATCTTATGTCCATTCTCTTTCTTTTTTTGCACATTATCATATGAAACGTTGTAGACCTGCTTGGTTTGCATAAAATCAATAATGTCGTTACGGGCCCCTGAGTTCATCCAGCCAAATGGCACAACACTGTTCAAGGCTGCCTGTCGGAAATAAACCGTCTGTGAGGCCTGGTTGCCATCAGCAGACTTACCCCAAACACCAGTTATTTTTGAGAAATCAATAGGCTGGCCATTGGCGCTCTTTTCGGTCGAATCTATGCGTATGTAGCGACTGTAGTCATTGCTGAGCGTGCCGATACTTTCGGATTTGACCATACTCTTGCCCGTTTCAGAGGCTTGGGTGATGGTCACCAGGTTACGAGCAGCATTTTGGCTACCAAATTTTAGCTGGCTATACTGGTCTATTTGCTGCCCTTGATTATCTTCTACTACATGTTTGGTCACGCTAACGGTCGATAAGTTATTACCCATCATTTTCCAGAAAACTTTATTTGGGTTCGTGTAGATGTTGTGCCACCACAACCAAATACCGGTAAGCAAGATAATTACTCCACAAACCACAAACAGTCGCGACGTGTCGCTGTGTTTCTTGGACTGGATATTAGGCATGCAGTTATTGTACCAGGAATAATGTCTGATAGATTGATATAGTATTTAGTAAAATACTTACATGATTGATAAAAATACGCGAGATCGCGGAATTGTTATAGGTATCGTTGTTGGCGCTATTACAGCTCCATTTGCGTGGTTACTTGCTGAGATAGTGGTACTAGTATTTATTTTGGGCTCAGGTTTTAGCGATAGCTCACCCGCCCAAAATGAAATAGATTTTAAAACTATTGTGAGTTATTTGATCCTGGGTGTTATAACACTCGGTGCACCCATAGTTTTCGGACGAATTGCCTATAAAAGCTATGTGAAGCGTAAGTCAGGGGAAACTTAATTCATGTGGTTGATGTGCCGGTTGCACGAAAGCTTAGCTCCCTTCTTCTCCACCTGTATATCTGTTATAATCTGCACGTTCTGGGGCATTGGCGCAGTTGGCTAGCGCGCTTCCATGGCATGGAAGAGGTCATCGGTTCGAATCCGATATGCTCCACCAAAAAAGACCGAAGATCTTCGGTCTTTTTTATTTCGTGCGCGCCCACCCGCGGCGGGTGTTTGTTTTTGTTTTTATTTCGACGCGCCGCAGTGCGCACGATCTTCTTATAGCATAACCTTTTATGGCTATTCGTCAAGCAACTTAATGAGTTCATCTTCGCTGATTTGCTTGGTGCCGAGTTTGTGAGCTTTGGCGAGCTTGCTTTCGCCCACATTTGCCCCAACCACGAGATAATCTGTTTCCTTGCCGACAGAGCTTTGGAAGGTGCCTCCTAGGGCCCGGACTTTTTCGGCAACTTCATCGCGTCCCATGTTTTCTAACGTGCCTGTCACCACAAAGCTTTTACCACTTAGCTTGCCACCTACATGTTTGATTTCCTCTGGCCACACGCTCAGCTTTCTGAATTTAGCCAGCAGATCTTGGTTATCGTCATCTGCAAACCAGGCCAAAATTGATTCAGCCACAACTTCACCAATGCCTTCTACTTCTTTAAGCTGCGCATAGGTGGCTGAGCCCAAATTGTCCAGTCGTTTGAAGTGGTTGGCTAGGTCAATACCAGTTTGGGTGCCAACGTGTCTAATACCCAGTCCATAAATAAAGCGTGGCAAGGGCGGGTGCTTTTTGGCCTGTATGCCATTAATGAGATTACTGGCAGAAAGTTCCGCAAAGCGATCTAGCGTAACAACCTGTTCTTTCGTGAGCGTAAAAATATCGGCTAGGTCATGGACTAGTTTGGCATTTACCAAAGCCTCGACGTTCTTTTCACCCAGCGTATCAATGTCCAGCGCACCCTTGCTGGCAAAGTGAATTAGAGCTTGTTTGAGCAGTATTTTGCCAGTAGCGCCTTTGACACGGTAAACAGCTTCGCCTTCTGGACGGACAAACTCAAGTTCAGGGTACTGGCGCTTTAGTTCTTGCTCCATGTTGAAACGCTTAGCAGATTTAGGCCGTAACTCTGTCAGCACGCGGTCAACCTGTGGAATAATATCACCAGCTTTGTAAATCACTACCGTGTCGCCAACTTGAATATCTTTGCGAGCAATTTCGTCTGCGTTATGTAAGCTAGCGTGCTGGACAGTGCTGCCGGCTACAACCACTGGGTCAAACACAGCCACGGGTGTAGCAGCGCCGGTGCGACCTATGCTGATAACTATGTCTTTCACGACGGTGGTAGCTTCCTCAGCTGGATATTTATACGCAACTGCACCTCGCGGGTTCTTGCCCACCACACCCAATTGGGCGTACAATTTTCGGTCGTTTAACTTGATAACCAAACCATCGGTGTTAAATGGCAATTCGTGGCGTTTTTCTTCCCATTCCGAGACGAATCCCATTACACCAGGGATATCAGAAAATACCCTATTTTCAGTCGTTACAATTATCCCGAGCCGACGAATAGTCTCATAGGCAAACGAGTAGGTTGGAATTTCGTTAGGATTGTCTCGGATCATATCATAGGCCCTAAACTGCAAGGGACGCGCGGCTACCAGCTTAGGATCAAGCTGGCGAATGGTGCCAGCCGCAAGGTTTCGTGGGTTAGCAAATACTGGCAAACCATTGTTTTCACGGTCGCGGTTGAGCTGCTCAAAATCCTTTTTGAGCATAATTATCTCGCCCCGAATTTCCGTCCTGCCCTTTAGAAAATTGGCCACTTTTGGGTCTTCGCGTAGGCGCAGTGGCACACTCTGGATCGTACGAACATTGGTCGTAACTTCTTCACCAATAAAGCCGTCACCCCTGGTAATCGCTTGCGTAAACACACCGTCTTGGTATACCAACGCACAGGCCAGACCGTCCATTTTAATCTCGGCGGAGTACTCGTGCTTGTTGCCCGGTGCCAATTTTTCCGTACGCTTAACCCACGCCTCAACATCTGTTTGGTTAAACACATCGTTTAGGCTAAGCATCCGCGATGAATGTTCAACTTTCTTAAATTGGGCAAGCGGTTGGCCGCCCACACGTTGTGTTGGCGAATCTGGTGTAATGAGCTCAGGATACTTAGCTTCTATATCCTTTAGCTCGCGCATCAGACCATCGTAAATAGCATCGCTCACACTTGGCGTATCAAGCACATAATATTCATACGAATACTTAGCCATCAAGTTTTTAAGTTCGATAGCTCGTTTTTTAGCCTGTTCTTTGTTCATTTACAAGAGTTCCCGATACAAGCTGTACATATAAGTATGTACAATCACCAGTACAAACATTGATAGTAAGAAGAATACCCATTCAGCCAGTGGCGTAAGCCACAAAACCAACGGAAACATAATAACTGCGCCAAGTATGAGCAGTGCAACTGGCAGAAATAGAATTTTGCGCAGCACCATCCAGCGACGATGCAGGACGAGCTGCCGTGCAGATCGTAAGGCCTTCATGGGAGTCATATCTGGAAGCGTCACAATATAGAGTGCAAATAGCGATGAGCAAATCATATAAAGTGACAATAGCGCCAACAGGAAAAATAAAACCAGCCAGCTCACTTTTTCAGGGCTGCTGACCGCAATGCCGTTGTTTATAACCGTTCCATATACCCAGCTACCAATAGCAAATGGCACAAGCTGTAAACCAATCACAAACAGTACCAAAATAAAAGGGACTAGCGGATACATACCTTTATAAAACCCATCCCGCACACTTATTTTATGATCTGCCAAAACCTGTCGCAAACTCCAAATCACTACCAAGCTCATCACAATCACCAGCAAACTTTGATACACCCCTCCAGCCGGGCTTGATGAACTGCCTGACGATCCCAACAAATAGGTAAACAGTGTGGCCGCGGTACTCAAGTTTGAGTAACTGCCCGACAAACCACTGCGCAGGTTGGCCTTAAGATCACCAAGATTTAGCCCGCCAAAACCTCGCACCAAAATAATACTGAGCAACCCGTAAATCAAGGTAATACTGAGGAAAAGCTTCCAGTGTTGCCTCAGCAGTATCAATGAGCCTCGTAGTAGCTTCCAGGCACTGGGCAGTTTTGGATTTTGCGGTTTGATACGTTTACTGAGCCGTAAAGTCTTGTAGCTGGATTGTTTAAGTTTCCGCTGTTTAGTGGTGTCGGAATTTTTTTGGCGAGACGAAGTTTTTTTCTTTGGTGCTGCCATAAATAACTCTATGCGCCCTTTTCCATCTGACGCAAACGCTTAACTCGCTCTTCAATTGGTGGATGCGTACTAAACAAGTTGGCGACACTGTGCCCTTTCAAAGGATTAGCAAAAAAGAAGTGAGCTGTTGAGGTATTTTGTTTCTTCAGCACACTACCAGTTTGCTCTATTTTTTCCAGCGCACTGGCTAAACCTTCCGGGTACCGAGTAGTTAGCGCACCCGTAGCATCGGCCAAGAATTCGCGTTGCCGAGAAACTGCCAGTTGAATAAGCGAGGCTACGATGGGCGCAATGATTGCGGCCACTATGCCTATAATAAAGAAAATGCTATTATTGTTGTCTTCGTCACTAAACCAACTCATGCGCAGCATAATGTCAGCGAGTAGTGCCACAGCTGCTACGAGCGCAAAAGCAAACATAGCAACCCGAATATCATAATTTTTGACATGTCCCATTTCGTGCGCCAATACTCCTTCGAGCTCTTGGTCATTCATGATTTCGAGTAGCCCGGAGGTTACACATACCGCCGAGTGATTTGGATCACGCCCAGTTGCAAACGCATTAGGAGCTGAATCACGCATAATATAGACCTTAGGAGTTGGCAATCCATCTGTTATAGCCAAGTTCTCTACAATGCGGTAGAGGCGTGGATTATCACTTTTTACAATCTCCCTGGCACCGTTTACCGCCAATGACAGTCTACTACCCATGTAATAGCTAATGGCCGCGTAAATCAGCGCCGCAATAATGACATAGGGTGTGATGGCCGGCTTATTCCACCAAAGACCAAAGATCCAAGCCAATGCTCCAATAAACGCCAGAAATACGAACATAATAAAAATTGTTTTTCGTTTGTTGCTGGCAATTTCTTTGTACATACCGAACGATTCCTGACATCAGGCAGCCAACGGCTCCCAGTCTGAATTTCTCCTTAAAACTTAACGTCAGCTGGTTTCTGAATTGTGGCTTGCTCTGCTTCGTCAACTTCAAAAAATTCACGAGGACTAAAGCCCATCATTCCGGCAAAAATATTTGTCGGAAAAACCTTGATTTTGGTGTTCAAATCACGCGCAGAACCATTGTAAAACCGACGACTTGCTTGGATTTTGTCTTCGGTATCAACCAGTTCCGCCTGTAGTTCTTTAAAGTTATCGCTGGCTTTTAAGTCTGGGTACGCTTCGGCAACGGCAAACAAGCTTTTTAGAGCTGCTTGAAATTGGTTTTCGGCTTTGCCGGCTTCGGCAGGACTTTGCGCACTCAGGGTTTCGGCGCGGGCTTTGGTCACGTCCTCAAAGACTGATTTTTCATGAGTTGCGTAGCCTTTAACAGTATTGACCAAGTTCGGAATAAGGTCAGCACGTCGCTTGAGTTGAACGGTTATGTCACTCCAGGCTTCGTCCACACGAACATTTGCACGTACTAAACCGTTATAAAGCGCTACCAAAACAATAATGATAACAGCAATGACGGCGATAATAATCCACATCATTTTAAGTCGATCCTCCCTTATTCTTACCGTTTAATTATATCACTAGGACGCTTGTTTTAGCCTAAAGATTGTACAAATTCTGGTAAGTGCGAACCTACTAGTATGGCATCAGCCAATGGGTCGACATCACTTATAGTTAAAATATTACTAGCTTGGCATAACCAACCTGGCCAAAGCTGCCTGGCTTCGGTAAATGTCTCAATCTTGGGATTTCCGGTATTCAGATCTCGGGTATTCCAAACCACTTTGCTGCCAGGTGGGAAGCTTTTTAGTTCTTGTATGTTAACTGGCTCCAGCCAGCATTTTTCTTGGAATATCTGAGGTACCCTACCTACTACCAACACAAAATCCGCACCTGCCTCCAGAGCTTTCTGGATATCTTCGTCAACTGGGTGAATACCTTTGGCCAGAATCGGTTTATCGGTGAGGCTCTTGGCCTTTTTAATAAGATCGACTGAGCCGCGCCACTCAGGCTCAGTGTGAATCGATAAAATATCGCCAACTTGATTAGCTATTGCAAAAAGTTCATCCCACGATTTATCTGACTTCCAACCAAAGGGTGAATGGGTTTTGACCTCGGCAACTACTTGGATTCTACTATAAAGCATAATTGTGGTGGGAAAGGAGGGACTCGAACCCTCAAGGCTTATTCAGCCAACAGATTTTAAGTCTGTCGCGTATACCAATTCCGCCAC
>CAZPPF010000019.1:0-14475 GCA_964588395.1 uncultured Candidatus Saccharibacteria bacterium
AGGAAAAGGTGGAATAAACATGGAGTTTTCTCAACCCCGTCAAAATCAACCAGTTGGCTCTTCCCCCGTAAGCTCAGCTTCAGGTGGAAAGCGCAGTAAAAGAAAAGGTTTCGAGTGGTTACGCCTCTCGACCGGAATTTTAGTAGTAGCTGCAATAATCCTGCTATTTGCTCTGATTGCCTTCCTTTTTAAGGGCGGTAACTATGGCGAGGCTGACCTCGTTAACAAAAATCAGTACCAAGCTGTCTTCTTAAATGGCGGCCAGGTGTACTTTGGTAAAGTTGGCGACCTTAACAGTAAATACATGACAATGAGTGACATTTACTACTTGCGTGTCAACCAAACTGTTCAGCCAAATCAGACCAACAACCAATCAAGTAACGACGTATCACTCGTTAAGCTTGGTTGTGAATTGCACGGCCCACAAGACCAGATGGTTATTAACCGTGACATGGTTATCTTCTGGGAAAACCTAAAGGGTGATGGCCAAGTTGCCAAAGCTGTTAGTGAGTACAAGAAGCAAAACCCACAGGGTCAAAACTGTAACACTACTAGCCAAAGCACAAATACGAACACTACTAACAAACAATAAGTTAGTCGTTCAATAATAAAAACACCCGCCTGATTGACGGGTGTTTTTATTTAGGCGTGGTCGTGGAGTTCTGCTCGTACCCAGCGTTCAAGTCCGAAGCGAACAATAAACAATACTAGAAATATAAGAGAAACTACCAGGCTCCAACCAGCTAGGTCCGGTGACCACGAGGGAGATACAAAATCAAACTTGTAGAGACTATCAGGAATTGCCGCTGCACCGGCGACTGGATGGCTACTAACGTAGTTAGTAATACATGGCACTCTGGGTCCGCCAGAAAAACTACCAGGATAAAGTTGCTCACAGTAATGCTGAGCATCGGTGTACACCTGCGTATTAGCTTGGGCATTCTTAGCCTGCTCGGCCGCAACTAAGCGGTCGTAGCGGTATTTGAGCTGAATTGGTGGCTTGATATTGTTGCCACTACTCAGATTAGTGTTCATGTGCCCGTAGACGTACTCCCGAAGGTTTCTGAGCGCTGTTTCGACATCACCGTTGTCTTTGTCAGCCTGAGTCACTGCATCTCGCAAATGTATCATCTGAAGGTTATTTTGACGCAAGCTATAGAGACTAATAAAGCCAAAAATCAGAAAACCAGCTAGAAAGTACCAGTAACTGACTCTGCGAAATTTGGTCCAGGCATGGTGTAGTTTTCTTTTGTTCATCTTGCTTACGATTATATAGCAGTTCCCGTATACTTAAGTAATGCACATCTTCTTTAGTGGTATTGGGGGTACTGCTATTGGCCCACTAGCTTTAATTGCCAAAGAAGCGGGTTTTGAAGTATCTGGCTCAGACAAACAGGACTCACAGTATATAGAGTACCTTCGCAAACACGGCATCAAAGATATTCATATTGGCCAGAGTTACGGCGATATTGAGCAGGTTCAAAAACGCAAAGCCATTGATTGGTTTGTTTATACATCGGCCCTGACCCTGGAGTATCCGAATGCCCCGGAGCTGGAGTTTTGCAAAGATCAGGACATTAAGTACAGTAAGCGCGATGAGCTAATTAATTTGATTCTGAAAGAGAAAAAGCTCAAGCTGATTGCGGTTGCCGGAACCCATGGCAAAACCACGACTACTGCTATGGTGATATGGCTTTTCAAACAGCTCAAGGAACCAGTCAGTTATTCAGTAGGAGCCAAAATTAGTTTTGGTGAAATGGGTGAATACCAGCCCAAAAGTGAATTCTTCGTGTATGAATGTGATGAATTTGACCGCAATTTCCTCGCTTTTGAGCCCTACATTAGCCTGATTACAGGGGTAAGCTGGGACCACCATGAGATCTACCCCACCCGCGAAGATTATCAGGAAGCTTTCAGGGAATTTATTAGTCAGAGCAAATGGACTGTTATGTGGCAGGAAGATTTTGAGTATTTGAAGCTTTCTTCTGACCCCTCCTACGCACCTCAGAGCTCAGCCAATAAAAAGATTCAAAAAATCGAGCTGGCGGGGCTCTATAACCGGCTCGACGCGTGGTTGGCAATTCAAGCTGTTCACGAAGTAACCAATGTGCCCGTTGATAAGTTAATAGAGCATTTAAACAAGTTTCCTGGCTTACAGAGACGCATGGAGGAGATTATTCCAGGCCTCTACAGTGATTATGCCCATACTCCAGAAAAAATCCGTGGTGCGATGAGCGTGGCACTGGAAATGGCCAATGAAAGTGGCAAAAAGCTGGTGGTAGTGTACGAACCGCTGACGAACCGCCGTCAACACTACATGCTACGTGACTACGGTGACTGCTTCGCAGGTGCTTCGAGAGTATATTGGATTCCCAGCTATTTAGCTCGTGAAGACCCCAAACAGCGCATTATACCCCCCTCTGAGCTTATAGAGCACCTCTCAGACCCCTCCATTGCTGAAACCCGAGAACGCGACGAATCGCTCAAAAAAACTATAAAGAAGCATCTTGAAACTGGTGATATGGTGGTTGCCATGGCCGGTGGTGGCGGTGATAGCTTGGACGAGTGGGTTAGAGTAAACTTCAAGCAATGAAAAAGGTCTATTTTGCTTGTTCAATAAGGGGTGGACGAGACGATGCTGAAATCTATGAAAAACTTGTAAACATAATTAAAAGGTACGCTGAGGTATTAACAGAGATTTTTGCAGATAAAACATTAACCGCGGCTGGCATGCAGGAACCAGCTGGCGATATTTGGAGTAATGATATTCGCTGGATTGGCCAAGCCGACGCTATAATTGCCGAAGTTACTAACCCGAGCCTTGGTGTTGGCTATGAAATCGCCAAGGCAGAGAAAATGGGTAAGCCCATCCTGTGTTTATATCAACCAGGAGGCGAAAAGAAGCTATCAGCTATGATCCAAGGCAGCCCGCACGCGGTTGTGGTTGAGTATCGAAAACCAATAACCGCTGAGCACGCCATTGCAGATTTCATCGGTAACCTAAAATAAACTAACGGTTATCTCCGCTGCCGCGAGCTGTTCCGCGGGCTTTTCTGCTGAAAAGTTTTTCAATATTTTTATTAGCTACATCGTCTAGTGGAAGGCCTAGGTAGTGTGCTACCACCGCAATGTACCAGAGAACATCGCCAAGTTCTTTGGCAATTTCTTGCTTGTTCTCAAGACTAACCACACCTTCTTTATCGCGAATAATTTTCTTGAATTTTTCGGCAACTTCGCCTGCTTCACCTACAAGTCCAAGTACCTTCGCAACCAGTGCTGGGTCATGAGCAAGTGACGAAGTTCCCTTCATTAGGTCAGTCGTGATGGCCTTTTTTTGATACTCATCAAAAGTCATGCCACTAGCATATATAACTTGGCAGAAAGTGCCTAGTTTTTAGTGAACTTAGAGTCCAAGCGAGCTGGTACTGAGGTCAGTGCTAGTTACATCTTTGGTGTTGTCAGCGCTACTAATAGCACTGTCGAGGTCTTTGGAGGTTTGATCGACATCTGTACTGGTAGCCGGTTTGGTAGCTGTTTGCTGGGTTGTTTCAGTTGAAGCTGTTGAATCGGTTGGGGTTTTGGTTTTGTCTTTGTTCATAAGATAGAACAAGATGGCACCAGCGGCCAAGATTACGGCAATCGCAAGGATCATGACAATCATCATCATTTTTTTATTGTGTGGATGTTCGTGATGATCGTGGTCAGCAGAGTGCTGATCGTGGTGTTCTTCATGAGTTTCGGCCTGCAGAGGAGCTGGAGAGGGAGTTTCTGGTGTTGGATTTGGTTCCTCTGACGGAGCGACACTTACTGGAACCGACGTTGAAGCTTCTGGGGTTGGCGAGGGAGCCGATGTATCATTAGCCTTAATGTCCATTACTGGTGGCGCACCTACTGGGTCAGTTGGCGCTGGAGAGTTAGTTGGTTCATCCATTACTGGTTACTCCCTGTATTCTGCGAATTAGATTGTTCCTGGCTAGCCAGCGTAGTTCGAATTTTTTGCAGAGTCGGTTTAACAGTACCAGTAACATATGTTTTGATATCGGCAATGTCTTTTATGACCTTGTCGCGATCAGTTCGTGCCGTTTGCAAAGCTGCCTTGAAAGCTGCTGGATCGGTAGCGCAATTGACATTCTTAGCATCGGTAAGGGCCTGTTTGTAGGTCGTTACGTCAGTATTGTAGGTCGTGATCTTAGCTTGCAAGGTAGTTAATTCCTGAGTTATCTCAGTAGTATCAACCCCTTTGGCCTTGAGCTTATCAATCAACGTATTTAGGTGGCTCGACAGATTCTCATACGCTTTGACACGCTGCGGAACGTTGGTCAAAAAGCGTGTGCTTAAACTCTTGATATTGCTTTGAGCTGGTGTGCACTTTGCCTTGATAAGCGCAGTCTCAGCTGTTCCCAGCTTGATCTTTAGATCAGTTTTTTCCTTTTCAACTCTCGTTTGTAGTTGGGTCTTTTCGGTTTCTGTTAACTGATCCCCACTCGAACTTGAGCCGTCTGAAGTTTGGCCATGGGCAATGGCTACCGGTGCCAATATCATGAGGGGAGTTATGAGGCTCAGCCCAATAATGTATTGCAAACGTTTTTTCATATCTAAAAGTATTCCTGGTTACATTACGTCAATTATTATTTTACCATAAGCATCACCGAGCAAGTCGATAGCATTTACCAACTTTTTGAATTAAGCCGTCTTGGACTAGGCTTGCAAGAGCTTGTTCGGTACGCTCATCTGTAAATTCACTAAGAATTTTGTCAGTTTCCACTGGCCCATTTGCTAAGGTCCGCAGAATGGTGCCCCGTAATTGTCTTAGTGATCCTTGAAAGGTTGATTGTTTAGCGTAGTGTTGGCTGCGGCGAGCGGCGTTGCCGGTAGTGGCTTTGAGATAACTACCATAGTCCATGAGTGCCCAATACCAAACACGCGGTTGTTTAGTATCCAGTGTCTCATTAATGAGTGGCAGCAAAGCTTTGTCAGAAACACCTTCTTGACTGGCAAAAAAATGGTGAATGAAGACGCTTCTGATATTGGTTTCAACGAATACCATTGGTTGGTTATATGCGTAGACCAAGATAGCTGCGGCTGTGTTCAGTCCAATTCCAGGTAAATTAGTTAGCATGTTAAGTGTTTTTGGAAATGTGCTGTTATTCTGAGTGACTATAAGATTTGCCACGTCGTGTAAATATTTAGCTCGGCGGTTGTAGCCCAGTCCACTCCACATACGAATAACCTCTGCCAGACTTGCACCTGCCAGTACGCCTACAGTTGGAAATGTAGCCAGAAATTCTTGGTATTTGGGAACAACCCGGTTTACCTGAGTTTGCTGCAGCATCATTTCTGATACCAGAATTTTATAGGGATCGAGTGAGCCGTCTTGCTCTGGTACTCGCCACGGCAAACTGCGTCCGTGCAGCTTATAGTAATCCCAAACCGTTTTTTGGAAAGCTATAGTTGGAGTTGTCATCTATGATTTATAGGAGGCCAACCAGGTCATTACTACGCCGGCTGTTATCCACTGAGGGAAAATAATAAATACCCGTGCAGTAAAAGAAAGCTCTTGATCTGCTGTCCAAATAAGTGGCCAGATCAAGTACGCTACGAATGGAATGTAGGTTAACCAGCCTTGCCAGCTGCCCGGTAAATAGCTACCACGGACTTTATAAAACCACTTACCTTTGGGTAGTTTCTGGTGTTTCATCTGTTAGTAATAATACCACCGGTCGATGCCGAGTGTGTTGGTAACATCTTTGATTTTCTTGGGCTCGCCGCCATTGATATTCATAACGTAGTCAGCGGTTTCTTGATCGGTGTGGACTCGAAAGATCACGGTTTGATCATTAAGCCAGCGCAAAGGATTGTTGAGTCCGCTTTTGGTTTGCAGTGTCTTATCACTTTTGACGTTCACATCGTAGGCTAGGAGCACTCCTTTGCCGTCACGTTGATCTACCCAGAGGCTGTGTTTGTTGTCTGGGCTATCAATGTAAACGCGAGCATTGAGATTAGCCGGAGCACCGCTAAGTTTGCGCGTTTTGACATCACCCAGCTTGTACTCATACCAATCTTGCTGAACAGATAGATCAAGCGTGTCATAGGCCGTTCGGAAGATACTCCAGACCTCTTGATTGGTAATCGATAGACGACTACCGTCAGCATTTGACTTAAATAAGCCAGCGCCGGATCCAGCGAACGATGATGGTGCATAGTAAATATTATCAGCGGCAATTAAAGCATCGTTGAATGAGTTGCCAGAAGCCAGTTCTTTTTTGTCATTCGTTTTGTAGTTATAGGCGATCAAGCGATGCCGTTTGGGATTGTTGGCACTGGCACCGGCCGCAATTTGGGCGTACACCAGGTTGTCACCAATCCAACCCAGCGGTTGGATACGTTCAGATTGAGCTAAGTTAATAGTGGTGTTGTCTGACAGATCAATCAGTAGCATGGTACTAAGTAAGAAACCGTCTTTGTTGCGAACATTGTCTCGGGTTGAAACATAGGCAACAACTTCGTCACTGGGGTGCGAAATGAGTGTCATATTGTCCTGTTCGTTGCCAGTTCCCTTTAGTACTAGTTCTTCATTTTTGCCATCGACATCCACTTTGTAGACATCGTATTTGCCCGAACGCTTAGATACAAAAACGTCTTTTCGGCCTGATACCATGTTGACTGTTTGCACAGCTTTATTAGCAGCATCAAAGCTAAGTGATTCGTCACGATAAGCAGCAGCTTTTATGGTGACATCTAGCTTGGCGCTCTCACTGGTATCAACAGTAAGTACAATTTTTCCATCTTTGTCGGACAGAGCACTCGCATCGCCACTACTGGCTTCGGCTTTCTCGATAGGTTTACCAGACAACCAGTCTTTAGCAATAAACGTATACTGCGCACCAACGGCTTTAAGAGAAAGATTACCAAGGGGGTTGCTGCCCCAGCCCACAACAATCGTTTTTGTCTGCGGAGCAAAGGCTCGCTTTTCAACCGTCATTTGATTGGTGCCAAGTTTGATGTGACTGAGCTGAGCAATCCCATCACTGTTGGTGCTGGCAGTAGTTTTGCCAATAGATACTGAGACATTTTTGAGTGGCTGACTGGTTGAATCATCGAGCACTACAATTGAAGCACTACTACGTACTCCTACGGAGTTCAATACAAAGTAGCGACTTGTCGGTATAACTACTGCTGCCACGAGAAGTACGACCGTAATAATAATTGTCGTCCAGCGTGCCCTAGGATTGTTCCACCATCGCCGAAAAAAGTCTTTCACTTTATCACCAAAACTATGTTGTTTGGGCTTTTCAAAGGCCTCGCTAATTTCTTTGTCTTCTGCAGCTAAGACTTCGTCACTTTCTTCTTCTACGATGTCATCAACCGCTTCTTCGGTTTCTTTGTCTTCAGCGGTTAGTTCAGTATCAGCCACTGATGCTTCCGGTTCTGGAAGCGGTTCAGTAGGTTGTTCTATTGGCTCAGTCAGTGGTTCTTGGGTGACAGACTCTGGAGTTGTTACTTCGGCGGACTGTACCTCGGGGGCGCCAGGAGTATTTGGCAGAGCTTCTGGTTGGGGTTGTACTTGCGGCTTAGATCGTCCCTGACGTAACCACTCAGCCTCTTCATGGGTAGACTCCTCGGCATTAGGACCGAGAATTTCCTTGAGCTTTTTTTCGATCGCTTTCTGATTAGCCGCCTCGGGCAGCTCCGGATCTTTTTTATTAGGCATATGCTTATTATTTTAAGAGAAACTGCCCGAGAAACCTAGTAAGAAGCTTGTTTGCGCATCATCAGCCAGCTCACTACCAAGATTGCAATGATTAGCACGCCACTTCCGATAATGACAGGATAATGATGGTTGGTCTGCTTAGGTGCAGGAGAAGTTGTCGTTGCCTGAGTTGAGTTGTCGGGGGTATATGGGGTAAATGATGTGTCGCCAACACTTGTAATTGAGACATTGTTATTGCCGGTAAACAAATTGGGGGTAGAGGTCTGTAAACTGGGAGACGATCCGGCAAGGTTTTGGCCAGTTGGTGTTGTTTGCGGATTACGTGTCGGACCAAACTGGCTACTGTCACTACCAGCCGTACTTTGAGAATCATTCATGTGGATCTATTATACCGTACCAATTTAGGTACGTTTGCGGTAACTCCAGACCGACAAGGGAATGAATACGAGCAGGATTCCAAGCACCCAAAGTAACAGCTTCCAGACTGCTCCGTGACCCGGTACGCCCAACGCTAGCTCGCGGCCAGCAGTGGTAGCAAAAGTGATCGGCTGATTGTTGGCAAAATGCTGTAGCCAGCTCGCCATACTGGCGACTGGCACAAAGGCAGCACTTGCAAATACAAGCGGGAATACAAACACAAAGCCGGCCAGTTGGGCCGTTTCTTCATCCTTCATGGTCATACCGAGGAAAGCCGATACCCAGGAAAAGGCAAAGCCGAACAGTAAGTACACGCCTACCATTCCTAAGGCGTTCCAGACACCATTGTAAAATCGAAAACCGTACAAGTAGCCGACAATCAACATAATCGCTATGACGCTGACGTTGCGGATAGTGTCAGCAATAGTCCGCCCCGCTAATACAGCTGCCCGGCTCATGGGCAAGCTACGGAAACGATCAATAATACCGCTGTTAATATCACGAGCAAGTCCAATACCAGTTTGTAAGCCACCAAATAGAACTACCTGAACCATAATGCCTGGTAATAGGTAGTTGATGTACTTGCCGTGAAAGGCCGCGCCAGCACCACCCAGGGCGCCTCCAAACACAAAGTTAAATAGCGTCAAAAAGATAATCGGCTGAATGGACGAGAAAAAGATCAGTTGCGGCAAACGGGTATAACGAAGCAGATTTCGCTTGGTAATAGCCCAAGTATCAGCAAATTGATAATAAACCTTATCCCACATCTGGACGTCCCCGTTTCTTGCGCTTGCGTTCTTCCTCGATATCTTCAACTTTTTCACCGGTCAGAGTTAGAAAGACGTCGTCCAGCGACGGCTCATGCAGTGAAAGCCTATGTGGAGAAACTTTGGCACCATCAAGTGCACGAACCACTTCGGCCAACTGGCGTGAGCCGTCGCTGCCGACCGGAACAGTAACAACATTGGTTTCTTCGTTGTAGCTTGGCTTGGATTTTGAAATACCACTGACAGCCTGAAGAGCTTTATCTTTCTGCTTGGCATCTTCTAGCTCAAATTCAATCACATCGCCACCCATTTTAGCCTTGAGCTGAGCTGAGGTACCTTCGGCAATCAACTTGCCACGGTCTATCACTGCTATCATGTCGGCTAATTCATCGGCTTCTTCAAGATATTGGGTGGTGAGTAGTATGCTGGTTCCCTGTTCAACAAGTTGACGGATCGTGGCCCACAGATCAAGCCGCGTGCGAGGATCCAAGCCAGTGGTAGGTTCGTCTAAAAACAAAATTTCGGGGTGTCCGACTAAACTAGCACCCAGATCCAGTCGACGACGCATTCCGCCAGAGTACGTTTTGGCTAGTCTTCCAGCGGCGTCAGTCAAGTTCATGTCGTCGAGCACCTGTTTGGTACGAGCCTTGGCCTCTTTGGCGCTTAAATGATACAGTCGCCCCACCATGTAGAGATTTTCTTGACCAGTTAGATACGGATCAATGGCAGCAAACTGACCAGCCAGACCAATTTTGGTGCGAACTTGTTGCGGTTGCCTGACTACATCAATACCCAAAACCTTGAGATTTCCACGCGTTGGCTCGGATAAAGTGCTGAGCATATTTACGAGTGTGGTTTTGCCAGCACCGTTTGGTCCAAGAAGACCAAAGATTGTACCCTTTTCGGCTTTGAGAGTTACGCCGTCTAATGCCTTTACATCGCCAAAATACTTAGCGACATCATCAGCTTCAAATGCATAATTTGCGCTCATTACTTCTAATGTAGCGCAAAAAGCTTAACATGTAAAGTATCAGTTGTTTCTTTTTGTGGAACGCTTTTTGATTGTGGAATTACTTGGTTTCGTAAATGTATTGAGCTGTCTTTGACAAATGATAGCCAAAGCAATGACAACGACAATAATTAACGTACCAATACCCAGGCGTGCAAAGGTATGGCCAGTGGAAGTTCCCTGGTTGGTGGTACCGGTATACACCGTACCTGACGACTCACCGTATAAAAAGTTCATAAGTTGTTGTTGGTCAGCAGCGGAAGTAGAGGTAGGCTGCGATGGTGCTGTAAGCCCTTCACTCGTCCCGGTTTGCTGAACACCATTTGTTTGCTCAGTCGTTGTATTAGGCAGTTGGTCTGAGGTACTATTGCTGACTCCAAGTGCTACTTGCATAGTCATGTATTATACAAAAACTCAAAAATATTTAACAAAATTTATGTTGTGTAATTGTAGGGTTGACGGAATGACAGTGTGAGCGTAGGCTGGATATCATGGTTAGTTATAAGGCCACAACTCCAACAATGTGTCTCGCAATTATTGTGCGTGATGGGGAGTCTGTGTGCTTATAAACGGCTAATAAATAATAAAGCACAAAAAGGCTCCCCGCGAAAAACCCGCGGGGAGTTTTCTTTTTGTAGAAGGAGAGAAGAAATGGCATTAGTAATAGAAACAGGGGGTCGAGTTGAGTACCATCCAGTACGTGAAGTGGGACAAACCATTAGTGAGGTGCCGCATTTAGCTAGGGTTGCGGTAAGAGAGTTTTTTGGTCTATTTACACATGGGAACTTGCCAGATCAACCATTTGCCCAACATGGCGATCATATGCCAAAAGAAACGTTTGACGATGGCTGTGGGGATGAGGTCTATGATGATTCCGATACGCGAAGACTATCGCCTCCCGTGTTGCCAGGTGTTGAAGAAGGTGGACACTAAAAGATATTGAGTATACTGGAAATAAAGGAGAGAAATGAAAGAAACCAATACACAAGTACTAGACATGGAAAATATTTTTGGCGAAGAAGAATTAGAAGTGCCAGCAGCAGGGCCGGTTATAGAACTAAGGCCTGAGCCGTCCAATTACGACCGCGTAACAGCTGGAGTAAAGCAAATATCAAAGAGTGTTTTCGCAGAAATAGTTGACTAACGGGCGTACAATATTAAGTAGTTTTAGGAAATAGAAATGGAAAGCGCAAAACTTCTTGGTGAATTAGACGAATTAGACGACTTTATTAGACTTGCATTGGAAGGCAAAGATACTGTCCCTAAGCCAGAAGAATCTACAGGTTATACGATTAGAAGCCAACCTTCCTTGTCAGAAAGAGCTGCAAATCCGCACTCTCAATCAAATGGTTTCTATCGTGAACAAATTCTTGGCAGCGCAATGCTTCCAGGTTTAAAACCCGAAGTTTAAGGACTAAGCCGATTGATATCGCGTGGAAACAGTGTAGCTTCCTTAACGTTGTTGAGTCCTATGGTTTTTTCGACCAGTCGGTCAATACCGTAGCCACAACCACCATGTTGAGGCAAACCATATTTAAAAGCTTGTAGATAATATTTATAGCCAGGATGGTCCACATCAAGTCCAGCAGCTTTCATCTGCTCAAGTAGCTTGTCATAGTGATATTCACGTAGTGGCACTGTAGCAATTTCTAGCCCACGAAAAAGTAAGTCTCCCCAGAGTACAGTTGTGGAGTCTTCCGGGTTAACCTGATGGTAAAACTTCATGGCTTCAACCGGGAACTTGACTGCGTATACTAGTTCAGAGCCAAATTCTTTCTTGCCATATTCGCAAATCCAACGTTCTTCATCTGGAATGAGATCTTTTTCGTTTGTTGTGTCAGTATTGTTGGCCTTACTGTATAACTCATGGATCTCAGCCACTGAAATTTTGGGAACTTTATCTGTTAGAACCAATTCCGGAGCCTGTAGTGACTTTAGATCCTCAGCATGTTCTTTATAAACCCTTTTTAACACATCAATGGTCATGCTGCCGACCATGTCCAAAACTTCATCATGGTCTTTTACAAAGCCCATCTCAATATCAAGCATATAGACTTCGCTCATATGCCTTGTGGTGGCACTCAGTTCGGCACGAAAAGCCGGAGCAATTTCAAAAACCCGTTCAAAGGCGCCAACCATCATTTGTTTATAAAACTGCGGGCTTTGAGCAAGTGTAGCTTCTTGACCAAAGTAATCAAGCTTGAAAACTTCAGCCCCCCCTTCTGTGGCTCCAGCCAGAAGTTTAGGGGTGTTAATTTCTACAAAATCATGGTCATAGAGATAATCGCGAATGTAACGCAATAAATCTGAGCGAATGCGGAAGATTTTCTGTTCGTGTAAATTGCGTAGACCAAGAGCTCGGTATTCAAAAAGGGTATCAAGATGTTCGGACTCGTGGCTAAGTGGTTTATCAATTTCAATTGGCGGCTCTTCGGTAACTGGCACTAGCACCTCAAGTTTGGGGTCGTGAATTTCGGCACCACCGGGGGCCCGTGGTTCTTCTTTAGCGGTACCGGTCACAGCTAACACGGTACCAATCTGTAGACCTCGGAGTTTTTCTACCTCGTTCTTGTCTTTGACGACAATCTGAGCTAGGCCGCTACGGTCGCGGACATTAATAAAGGTTAGTCCGCCCAGCAAACGCTTTTTATGCAGCCAGCCTTCAACGTAGACTTCACGGCCGGCATGTTTATGTACATCGGCAGTCAAAACTCGGTTCATTACCGACTATTCTACCATTTCCTTATCTGTTTCACGATGTTCTTTTTGGGCTAGTCGTGTGGCAACTGCCCGTAAATCATCGTATTGATCAAATTCATCAACGATAGGCTGGCCAATGATCTGCTCCAAAACATCTTCGAGCGTTACCACACCAATAATATCCTCGAAGTTGTTCACAACTACAAATAAATGGTGGTGCGTTTTTATAAAAGCCTGGAGCGCATCGGTTAGTTTCTCTTCGTCGTGCAAATAAAAAACTTTCTTATGCATAAGATCACGAACCTTACCGCCCGAATCTGCCTTTTGGCTCATAACATCGCGTAAGAATAACGTACCAACAACCTTGTCTTGGCTACCTTCATACACTGGAAACCGTGAGTGACCACTTTTGTGCAGCTCATCCATCAATACCGGACCAATTGATTCATCAATTGCAACAAATTTAGTAACTTTGCGCGGCGTCATGATATCTCGAATAATTTTGTCACCAAATGTTAGGGCATTTTTGGCTATCTCGAGTTCCTCAGTACTAATACGATTATCAGTTTGTTTGCTTTGATGGTCGAGCAGCTCCACTAGATCTTCTTTTTCATACACACGACTATGGAGCTTAATAACACGGCGATGGCCGGTCTTTTCGGCAATCCAGTTTAAGATTGGAAACAGATGGCGCAACAGCCAGGCCAATGGAGGTGTACAAAGACGTGCCAGCAGTGTGCCTATTGGAGATACCCGGCTATATGGCAGCCAGGCAAAACTCAGCCAAATCAGCGCGACCCCACCAACAAGTGCGAGCCAAGGAGAAACCGATTGAGCGAGCACCACAAAAAAGCCCGCGGTACTGAGCCCAATTACTCCCCACAATAAAATCTGCAAACTTGGTCCATAGGTTGCAGCCCGAAACAGTAGTTCAGCTACTTGATCACCTGCTCGAGCTCGGCGCTTAAGCTCTTTAGCGGGTATATGGGTGTAGGTCTTGAGTAAAACAGTCGAGCCAAGCGTTATTCCTGCCAGGACGATATAAAGCAAAAGCAACATGTATTCATCTTACGGTGCAAATAGTAATTTTAAAAGGAGTCTTTAAGCTTCTGCGAGGATAATTCATGGTAATATAAAATCTGCAAAAAGAGGACATGATATGAGTAATAAATTTCTAGCTATTGTTATCGCAATCATTATTGGTGTGGGTGCTATTTTCTGGTTCACCCGTGATAAAGCCAGCGCTCCTACTTCTGGTGGTAACAATTCCACGCAGACAACCAACCATATTATGGGCAATGGCAAAAAGAACGTTACCTTGATTGAGTATGGTGATTATCAGTGCCCGGCTTGTGGAGCGTATTACCCAGTTGTCAAGGCTGTCGTGGACAAGTACAAAGACGATATTTACTTCCAGTTCCGTAACTTCCCGCTCGTTTCACTTCACCAAAATGCGTTTGCGGGTGCCCGTGCTGCCGAAGCCGCCGACAAACAGGGGAAGTTCTGGCAAATGCATGATCTGCTGTACGAGCAGCAAAATACCTGGGGCCAGGCTTCTAGCCCCAAGACATACTTTGATTCTTATGCCCAACAACTAGGTCTCGATGTTACTAAATTTGACCAGGATTATGCCAGTGGCGAGGTAAATGACCTAATCAATGCTGATAAAAAGGCTGCGGAAGCCCTAGGTGCTACTGGCACTCCAACCTTTGTCCTAGACGGCAAAAAACTCGATAATAATCCACAAGATCAGGCAGCGTTCGAAAAGCTCATTACCGATGCAATCGCTGCCAAATCTAGCAGTAATCAGTAGCTGATAAATTCCTGCCAGCGGGGACGTCGTACTTTTACTTCCACTTTTGACCTCTTTG
>CAZPPF010000020.1:0-13654 GCA_964588395.1 uncultured Candidatus Saccharibacteria bacterium
GATCCAAAGACCATCACAGAAGAGCAGGCTAAAGAAATGCTCGAGAAAGCCCCCGTCAAGGGTAAAGGCCGCCGCTTCGCCCGTAAAGCCTCTTGATTTATTAAACTTTTTATGCTATAATCATCAAGTTTTCGTTGAGTTTACTCCGAGAACGCCCTTTAACAAGCAGATAAACACAAGGTGAGTTACAAGACTATTTTGTAGTTTTATACCTCATCTTGTGTGTTCAGGATACACACGTTCGCAGTAGCGATTGACTTCCAAGTCAAAGTTGAGGAGAAAGTACTCACATGAGTGACGGGATGGTCGACATCTCCGGACTCTCCAAGGCAGCCGTCTTGGCAGCACTGTTCAACGCCTCGGCACCGGCCGGCATGGGATTCCTCCGTGCGCAGAATGGTCCGGACGTCATGACGGAAGAAGACGCGCAGCAGTACGTCAACAACGGCACGAGCCCCGACCCTGGGAGCCGCTGGCCGAATGAGCATCTGTACTTCGACTACCTGATTGGCCGACCGCTCAAGGTCAACATCTCCGACGATTCGTTCGACCCCCGCGGGTTCGAGCGCGACAACGGAGGACCGGGAACGGCACAGCGAGTCATCGACCGTCTGCGCGCGACCGGCGAGGTCACCAGTGAAGAACAGGAAGCGCTCACGCGCGACCGCACTCTCACCAACGCACACCGCGCCATGGACTACACGAACACTCTCAGCAACCTCGAGCGCGGCGACGTCGACATCATCACGATGGGCGCCGACGAGCTCGGAGAACCGCTGGAGAAGGCAGTAGACCACGTTGTCGAGCGCGTCACCCGTCGGTAGGTGAGAAGCGAACTGTGACAAGCAGAGAAGGTTTAAGTGATTAAACAGTCTTGCTTGCCACCAAGGCTTGCTCCTCTTGTTTTTTCCTGAACCCTGTCTGCTTGTCATATTTCGCTCCATGAATGTATGTTCGTGCTGATGAGTCCAAAAGGACGAAAGCGAAAAGATTATCACAAAATACTATTGCTTTATATACTAATTATGCTATAATGTATTTTATCCTTTGTTTCATAACAGGGGAGAACTTTGACAAACAGAGATAAATTAAACGAGTTGCGAGACCTTACTGAGGTCCGGCATCTCGTTTAATTCATAGAGTATTTCGCCAACCGTAGCCTAGCAAGGAGGTGCTTTTAGCACAGCCAAAGACGCAATCAAAACCCCCAAAACAAGAGGAGTCAACTTGCATCCGCCCTAGGTACTTCAACCCGCCCACAAGCGCAAGACGCTTCGATGCCGTTCGTCCAACACCGTTCTTCCGAAAGGAGAACATGCACTGGCCGTAGCCTAAACATCACCCAGCGCACCGCGCAAATCAAAGCTGATAGTTCAGTGAAGGTGGCAGACAGACGAGTTGGTAAAGAGGTACTAGCACCGCGCAATTGAGCCGCTTCGGCTGGCACTTGCCCGGGACTACCCTTGGGAGGAACGACGTGAGACGGTCACTGTATGGCGAGTTTGCCACGCACCCCTCTTCCGAACCCCCCACCTCTCTCTGTTTGTCATCTTCACTCCGTAAATGTGCATTTACGCTGATGAGTCCAAAAGGACGAAAGTGAAGAATTGATTTATCCACTAGTTGCTATCTGTGCAAGATAGTTTCGTTGTGATATTTCTATACCATTTATTGTGCTTATGCGTCCACTTCATGCTACAATTGGAGTCATTGGAGTTGCGGAAAACACATAAAGTGTCCAAAACTCTTGACTTTTCAAAATATACGTTATATAATTACCATAATCGTAACGTTTTACACTAGATTTAACAGGGATAAGGAATATTTTCTATGGCAACAAAAGCAGAAGAATCTCCGCTCGACATCGAGAAGGTTATTAAAGACGTTCTGACTACCATAGACCGCGAAAGGGAGCGAGAGATCGTTTCTCGTCGTTTTGGCCTGTTTGATCGCAAGGAAACCCTAGAACAGATTGGGGAACTACTTGGTATTACTCGTGAACGCGTTCGGCAGCTGGAAAAAGCTGTGATGATCCGCCTCAAGTCTGCTGCAGAGCAAGATCTACCTCACATCAAAGAAGTTCAGCAGCTTTTTGTTGAAAACCTCATGGAAGCAGGGAAGGTAGCTCGTATTAGCGACCTTTCTGCCAAAGTTACACCAGAGAACAGCCGTGTTGATCAAGCACGTGTATCATTCTTAGCGCAGCTGAGTCCCAAACTGACCGTTATCGAAGACAATGATCATTTTTATCACGCTGCTGGCCTTGCAAATGGCAAGGGAGAGAAGGGGATTAAAGACGCTGTTGCCAAGATTATCGAAGCCATCAAGAAAATTGGTGAGCCTGTAGCTATAGACAAAATTGCGGAGGCCGTAAAAGACACTGACAAGAATCATGTTGAAGCTCTATCTAGTATTTCTAAAGAGGTTGCGACGCTCAATGGCCGTTGGGGTCTGGTGAAGTGGCCTATGGTCAACCCAAAGAATATTCGTGACAAAATCTACGTTATCTTGCACGAATCTGGCAAGCCAATGCACTTTAATGAAATTGCGGCCACTATCAAAGATTCTACTTTCCGCCGCAAAGATGTTACCACACAGGCTATTCACAATGAGCTGATCAAAGACAAGCGCTTTGTGCTAATTGGCCGCGGTATCTACGCCCTCAAAGAATGGGGCTACGACAAGGGAACAGTCGCTGATGTGATCGCTAAAGTGCTGAAGAAGGCAAACGAGCCCCTACATAGGGATGAAATCGTTAAGCGCGTGCTAAAGAGCCGCCAGGTCAAAGAAACCACTATTCTTCTGAATTTACAGGGCAAGCCGCAGTTCAAACGCGTCGCCAAAGCCACCTACACCCTCGCCGAATAGTTATCGTATATGCTACATAATCGTATTGCTGAATTTGAAGGAGCAAATGAGCTCGCTCAAGCCGGCAAAACTCTTCTCAACGATCCTTCACTCGATTTGGCTATCGTTCACGACATACCTTTTCCATATACCTCTCTTTTTACAGTGCCAAAGAGCGAATTATTGGGAATAATTAATACCCCAAACGATATCATTCCTGAATTCAATGAACTCGACGACGTAGTTCACGAATGGTGGAAATCAACGGGAATCGTAAATCCAGGCCTTAACTTAAGAGAACACTCACGTGGGAACACGGTAAGCATGGGAAGTCCCCTGCACATAGACCAATATAATGATGGCCCTCTGAGCCTCAGTTTGCGCGTAGATAATTCTGGATACCCCCGCACATTTTATGCTCGTAGGAGTACTAAGAGCGTCTTTAGCCCAAATGGTGAGATTAGTTATCCCAACTGGTCCTCACAAGATATTGAGGCTGGTTCAATAAAAAGAAGGATATTTAAGTTAGGAGTGAGCGCGGTAAAGCAGTGGAGAGGAGATGCTGTACTATTTGCTAACAACCCTTATCCTAGTGCTCATGGTGTCAATGTTAAGAGATTTAAAACAGAAGCCCTGGTCTTTCATTATTTATTTGATATAAAAACTAAGTTAATTATTTAATATACAAAATACGAACAAGGTAGGGTGTATTTAATACAAACAGTGAAATGCATGAAAGTTACGATTTAGGGAAACATACAGCAATGTAGGGAAATACAAAAATTTAAAACGAATGTAAAACAAAACAATGGAAATGAGTGGGATAAACATAGCAGCAGAGCACTAAACCAACACATACACCTGACGTCGCACAATGTATATTTTGCGACTCTATATTCTTATTCAAAGATGATTACTGATACCTTGCCTAACAGGGGAGTTTTGGGTACTAACGGCTAACTAGCCTAGTTTGGTGCTCTGCATCGTGCGTTTATATACATACTGCCATGCATGGCCATGCCTCACTGTGTCGCTTTTACGACATATAGTTTTCCACATGTGCTACTTGCATTATTTGACTTTTGATTACTTCCATTCCATTTGATATGTTTTTTGTTTTTGCCCTGCCCATCTCCCTATTTTGTGATATTTGACATATTCCCTTTTGTATATGTTCGTATAGTTTTTTCCCACATTTGTCATTGTAGTAATATATGAACAATTTACGAACACCAAAGGGGAGAGGGGGGCACTACCTAGCTATTTCAGTTTCTTTGTTGTTGATCAGCAAGAAGGATAGCACACCCGCTAGTGCTAGTAGTCCTCCACACAGTATCATACTGAACGTATAGACCTGCTCTGCCCCAAGCAGACCAAGCATAGCAATAATAATGAGACCTGCAGCTCGGCTGACAGCGTTGTTAATACCTGAAGCAAGACCAGACTCTGATTGTGGCACAGAGCTCATAACAACGATGGTAAGTGGAGCAACAGTTACAGCTAGACCCAATGAGAATAAGAACACTCCCGGAAACACGCCCAGTAGATATGAATCTCCACTATGCAATAACGATAACCAGAAGATTCCGGCACTAGCTATTAGTGGGCCAAAGGTCATAAACAGGCGTGAGCCTGTACGGGCAGCTATTTTACCCATGCGTCCCGCCAATAGCATCATCACAATACTAATAGGCAGCAGGCTAATACCGGCTTGTAAGCTGGTGTAGTTGAGATTTGTCTGGAGATAAATAAGCAGTGCAAAAATAAACCCAGCTAACCCACCATACATAGCAAATGTTGTAATGTTTACGCCACTGAAGTTTCGCGACTTAAAGAGTGCGAGCCGAAGCATTGGATCGCGCTTGTGGGCTTCCACCCACAAAAATGTAGCGCCCAGAACAAGTCCTGCTACGAGGGCCCCCACTGCCCTACTGCCCCAGTGCGATGGCGGTCCTTCGATCAAACCATACGTGACTCCACCCAGTGCAAGTGCTGCCAAACCAGCCCCCATGTAATCAATCGTGCGCTTTTCTTTACTCTTACTTTCCTCGATATTTGTGGCCGCCAAAATATAACAGATCACCACCAGGGGTAGATTTATAAAGAAAATCCAGCGCCAGGAGGCGATGCTAATGATATAACCGCCTATCAGCGGACCAATGGCTGTTACAATCGATGACCAAGCTGTCCAGTGACCAAAAGCCGCACCACGTTGTTCGGCACTAAAATTGGTATTAATTATCGCCAGAGCACCGGGTACCAACAGCGCACCACTAACACCCTGAATAATTCTGAGTGCGATTAGAATTTGCAAATTTGGCGCCAGCCCACAAAGCAAAGATGTTACCCCAAAGCCAACCAGCCCAAACATGTACATCCGTTTGCGGCCAAAAATATCACCTAGCGAGCCACCAATCAAAATCAATGCCGACAAAGAGAGCAAATAGGCGTCGATAACCCATTGGAGGTCTGCAAAACTGGCGTGTAAGTCACGGGCAAGATTTGGCAAAGCAAGATTAACCACAAAACCATCAAGAATCACCACACCACTGCCAATAATGGTCGCGACCAGCGCAAACATTTGTTTACGACTCATAGAATCAGTGTAGCATGAATATTATTTGTAGTATGCCCTGCCCTCTACGCGGGCATCGATATAGCTACTTGGCACCACGTGGTCCTGATCAAGCTTCTGTTTGACCGCCAGGAAGGCTCCGGCTGATTCGCGGGCATCGTTTTGCATATCAAACTTCACAAAGTACGATAGTCCCTGAACTTTCATATCAAGCTCATTGGGAAAAGCTGGCAAAATAAGCGACACTGCCTGCAAATTCTTAGCTTGGACTTGGGCTCGAACAACGCGCATAAAGCTCATTTCTTCCTGAGTCAGTACGCCACGCCCTAAAATGATAGGTATATTGCTCTGATCACTAATTGTCAGTAGCTGAAGTTTTTCTACATCATGTCGGTTAGCGTTTTTTAGAACCGCTTTGCCATTGGTATCTAATACATAATCACCAAACTGGCTGGTCATGAGTACAGCTGGTGAAGTGGCCCGAATCTGAACAGTTGCAGTATGTCCCAGCACGGGCTGCGAAATAACAGCTTGGCTGAGTTCTGGGAATTTTATTTTCATTTGACGCTCAAAGCCATTGGCATCAAGTGTCAGCTTAAACCGATTGAGCACGGAGCTACGATATATTTCGGTAGCGACTTTTTGATAGGTATCACTATTTCGAAGTAGCCCAATCGTACTGCTTTCGCTGTCCAGTGGCGCCAGTTTAGGCGTACTGCCTAACGTCAATATATAGGCCGCAATAGGAATAATCAAAAGGAGGCCAATCAACACTGGTAAACGTTTTAGCTTCCGCCAAAAGAGTTGTTTGGCCTTGCTTTCATTCCGGCCTGTTTGACCTTCGTTTGCCGAGCGATTTGAATAGTAAGAAAACACACCGTTTGGATTAGTAGTTTCGGCTTGTTGCCGCTGGCGGCCTCGTTGACGCTTAAACCTCACTGGTTGGCCTCTAAGGTTTGATCAATTATCAACTGAGCCAACTCACGAGCTGCTTGCGGCTTGGCATACGTACCAAAGTGCTCACCAAACGTCTGGCGCTTTTTTGCGTCTATAAGGAGTTCATTAAGCACTGCTAGCAACGCTTGTTTGTCAGCAGCGAGTTCTTTTTCTTGCACAACAACTATGGCGTGGTCTTTTTCTAGGTGCATCACGTTTTTGAGCTGATGGCCGCCAGTTAGCACTGGATTTGGCACTACAATGCAGGCCTTGTGCTGCACAGACAGTTCAGCCATAGTATTCGCTCCTGCCCTGGTAATAACCACATCGGCCGCGGTAGTGTAGCGAAATAGCTCGGTTGTATAGCCCAGTACCCGAACTCTATTAATTTCTTTGGGTGAAAGTGCGCGATTGTAGGCAGTCTGCACTGGTTCTTCGTTACCCTGCCCAACAGTGTGTATCAATGTCAACGATGGATAGGTGTCGAAAAGTTCCTTGATAATAGCCACGACTGCACTATTTATGCGCGTGGCGCCCAGGCCTCCCCCAGTTACGAACACTAATAAATCATCAGCGGCGAGTCCTAATTCTTGCTTGGCCTGCTTTTGCATTTCCGCCGTAACCGGTTTAAATTCAGCCGACACCGGCACGCCAACATAAAAAGTTGCTTCTGAAGGATAGTTATATAGCTCCTTAGGCTGACCCACTGCATGTGCCACCGCCCACCGAGCATTTATTCGGTTAGCTAGACCAGGCAAAGCATCAAGATCATGTGTTATCACCGGAACGCGTCGCAATCTGGCCGCAATTCCGACTGGTACGCCCACAAAACCCCCTGGTGTAAACATGGCGTCGGGTTTAATTTTTCCAAGCAGCCAATAACTTTGCCAAATACCGGCCAGCATCCGAAATGCGTCTCTGATATTTCGAGCCATGGTTGGCAGGTCCAATAGCTGACGCCAGCCTTCTCCGTGATAGCGTCGCCACTTCCCTGCACTGACCATAAAACTTTGGTCTATCAAGTGGTGCCGGACTGCAATATCGGCCATCTTGTCGCCTTTTTGGCCAATGTAAATGAGGGTCGTGTCGGGATCTAGTTTATTCAGTTCAGCCGCGACCGCTAGGATTGGGGTGATATGCCCCCCTGATCCCCCGCCGGTGAGGACTATTTTCATATGCTTCTCCTGCATGTTGAGTATTTGAACTAGCGCTAAACGCAGTATATCGCGAGATCTGGAAGACAATGCCAATTGCTGCCATCACAAACACGATACTGGTCCCACCATAGCTAATAAACGGTAATGTAATTCCCTTTAGCGGCAACAAACCGACCATGGCACCAATATTAATAAGTGCCTGTGTGCTTAGCCAGGCTAAAATGCCAGCTACCAATAGTTGGCTATAGGTGTCAGGCGCTCGCTCCAAAATGCGTTTGAGCCTGGAGAAAAAGCCAGCAAACAAGCCAAGCAGCAATACGCAGCCAACAAAACCGAATTTTTCAGCAAAGATAGCAAAGATTGAGTCATTGGCAGCCTCAGGCAAATACCCGTAAGCCTGCACACTGCGCCCCAGCCCCAAACCAAACATGCCGCCCGAACCAACCGTAATCAATGCTTCACAGGCCTGATACCCTGCACCCAAGCAGTCTTTTCCAGGATTCAAATATGTACTAAACCTTTCTCGCCGGTAACCACTACTCAACACCAAAAGGACTACAGCTACTAAAATTATCGCGCCGATACTAAATATTCGCTTCATTGGAAATCCAGCAATATAAAACATGGAGCCCATAATAGCCACAATTACAGCCGTTGAGCCTAAGTCGCTCTGAATTTTTCCTACCACAAGAGCTGTAATCCCAAGAGCTATTAAAAGTGGCCTGAGCGTCTTTTTGGTGTCCGCAACTTCGTTGTTTCGCATCCGATCAGTTAAGAAACCAGCCAGCCAAATGAGTAGCGCAAACTTAATTAATTCGGCGGCTTGAAATGATAGGCCACCAACTTGGATCCATCGATATGCACCATTTACCCGTTCACCAAAAAATCGTACAGCGATAGCTGCTATACCAGCTACGGTGAGCAGCGGGATCTCAAGCCGTCGCCACCACTGCACAGGCATGTTTGCGGCAATCAAAAACACTCCTACACCCAATCCAATTGCCATCAATTGCTTGCCAACATAATAATTCTCACTGACATGTTTTTGCACACTCAATCCAGGGCTAATCGCATAGACCACAATCAATCCAAACACTAACAAAATTACACTAAATAATAACAGCCAGTAGTCCGGGCGGTGTCGCCTACGTTGAATTTTCCCGAGTGTAACTGGCCTGCGCCGAGCTTCTCGCGGTCTCATAAGTATTTTCCTAGCAAGAACAGCATGAGCCCTGCCACAGCCGCCACCTGGCCAATAATCCAAAATCGCATTGTGACCTTGGTTTCCGGCCAACCACTGGCTTCAAAATGATGATGTATTGGTGAGGACTTGAAAACCTTCTTGCCATTACGTAGTTTTTTGGATGTCACATTAATAATCACCGAGCCAGCTTCGGCCACAAAAACTATGCCAATTATTGGCAGCAGCAAAACAGTATCAGTAAGCATTGCCACCACACCGAGAGCAGTCCCAAGAGCAAACGAGCCTATATCGCCCATAAAAAACCGTGCCGGAAAAATATTGAACCAGGTGTAGCTCAGTAACGCACCCACCACCGTTAGGCAGAAACCAGCAACCCCGTATCGTCCCTCAAGTAGGGCTATGATTGAATATACCGTAAACGCCGTAACGGTAAGACCGCCCGCTAAACCATCCAAGCCATCAGACATGTTTACTGCATTGGCAGTCGCCACTACAACTAAGATAAACAAAGGTACAATTAACCATCCTAGATGCCACGGATTTTGCATGAGTGGAATATGAATCGAGGCTACATCGAGCTTGTTGTAAAACCATAAACCACCAACTAGAGCGATGAGTGTCGTTAGTAACAGTTTCAATTTTGATGGCAACCCCGCTACCCCTAGCCCGTCACCACGAATGTTGATGATATCGTCCACCAAGCCTACTAACCCTGCACCCACAAACGCTGCCAATGGCAGCCACGTCTCAGAACGACTCAAATTTGATATCAGTGTCACCATTGCTACTGAAATGACAAAAATAATTCCCGCCATAGTTGGGATATGGCGTTTGTGTTTTTCAGCATGAAGACTGGTAAAGACCTTGGCCACTTCACCAGTTACTGTCGTCGTCCGGGGTTTTTTCCACCATTCATACTTATATGCCAGCGTAGTATAAATTGGAGTTATCAACATGCTCAAAGCAAAGCCCGCAAAACTCAGCAGTAAGATCCGAATGATAGTATTTGTCTGGACTGAGAGGTACAAAATTGAGTGCATGTTTGTTCTTTCTGGTGCTTACATTATAGCTGTTATTGCCCTTTTGGGGTAATGTCAAAGTTATTAATTAACATCTGAGTTAGGTGGGAAAAAATTGGGGCTGCAGCTCCTGCACCTGCATAACCGGAAATGTGCGGTTCATTGACGCGCACGATAATGACATACTGCGGTTTGTCGCCCCCTACAAAGCCCACAAACGTGCCATTAAATCGATCATCGTAATAGCCACCACCAGGTTTGGTAATTTCCGCTGTTCCTGTCTTGCCACCAATGCTATAGCCTGCTGGCAACTGTGGCATACCATACAGCGCATGGTTTTTACTGACTACGTATTCCATGAGCTGCTGTAAAGTTGCAGACGTCTCGGGCTTCACTACATTTTTACTTACCACTGTGGGCCCTTGTTTGGCTTCATTGTCTTTTGAGTCGGTTAGTGTGTCGACTACATGTGGTTTGTAATACGTGCCGCCATTCAGTGCTGCTGAAAGTGCTGCTCCCATTTGAATTGGCGTGGCACTCATTCCCTGTCCAAATGCCGTGTTAGCGTATTGCAAATTTAATCCATATCCATTGTTGGGATCTGGAATACTTCCGGCCGCCTCGTAGCCCTGCTCAATGCCGGTTGGCTTACCAAACTGATAGTGATTGACCATGTAATCGTGCCAGGCATTGCGTGCTTTGGCATTGATTTCACCACCGCCCATTTGCATTAGCAGCCATGTAGCGCCGGTGTTAAGTGACAATTGCAAGATATCAGCCAGGTTGCGTGTACCAGGCCCACCATCTTCTTCAATGTTCTTGATAGTATATCCATCGACCACGAACTTACTTGGATCATAGTAACTCGAGTTAGTGGTTACTACGCCCTGATCTAGTGCTGCTGCAGCGGTCAGAGTTTTCATAACTGAGCCAACCTCGAGCGGCGAGCTTACTGCGGCATTATTAAAGGCTGCAGCATCCTCGGTCTTGTAAAACTCTGCGGGATTATAGCTTGGATAATTGGCCATAGCCTTCACTGCTCCAGTGTACGGGTCCATAATCAGCGCACTGCCAGATCCTGAGTGAGCCGTATCCAAACCAGCCTTCAAAATATCCTGCAGTTGCTTTTGCATAGAGATATCGATTGTGAGCAATATTCGCTGGCCTGACTGCGGCTGTGTTATCACATTATCTTTATTGGTAACTAGTGGCACTCCTTGAGCGTCCGTAATGGCTTTGAGCTCGCCGGGCGTACCCTTCAGCTCCTTGTCCAGCGATTGTTCCACACCATATTTTCCATCTCCATCGTCATTTACAAAACCCAGTACCTGCGCTGCTAAGTCACCTTGCGGATACGTCCGATAGATCGCTTCCCGGGTACCAATGCCTTTGAGGTTTAGCTTGTCTACCTGATCTTTTTGATCTTTGGTCAGTTTTTTCGCCAGAATCGCATACCGTGTGTCTTTTTTCATGGCTTTTTCGTAATCACTGCCATTACCGCCAATAACATGCTGGATTTGTGCTGCAGCGGTTCGCGGATCCTTTATAAATTTTGGATCGGCAAACAATGTGTACTTAGTTTCATTAAGTACAATTGGCAAAACATCGTTGCCGTTATAGGCGGCAATAATCCCCCGCTCAGCTGGGATCTCATACTCTTTTAGCTGGCCCTGCAATGCAACCCGTCGATAATAATCATGTTTAATAACTTGCAGATAGAATAATTTGATAACAACTAAGCCCATAGCAACCAAAAGTAGCGCATACCAAATTCGGATGCGCGCACTGGAAGCTTTGTCTGGAGAAGCGGAAGATGGCCTCACATTTGAGCCTTTCGCGATAGCGAGCCTTCGTGGCCTATTAATTAACGGTACCGCTGGGAGCTACCGATACCAGGTTTTTGGCTACTTCGCTGTTTTTGACGCGGTCAAGCGCTTGCAAACGAGCGGCAGCAACCTCAAGATCATCGTGTTGTTTCGTTAGCGAGGTCTGTTGCTCACGCAGATCATTGAGACGATAGCCATAGGCATTGGTCTTGGTAACCTGTGTCAGGTACAACAGCCCCAGCAAACACATCAGCACCACCAAAATAATAGTGTTGCTAATAGGTCCGATGGTTGCCTCTTTTACCTGGAAGCTTGTGGTGTTTTGGTTGCGCCCGGCGTAACGTTGACGACCGAGTGCAACAGAACTGGAATATGTCATATTTGTTTTTGTTTTAGTTTGTTATTTGGTGGCACTCCTCGCCGAACAATGGAAAAATCAGCGAGGAGTTGCCCTTATGCAGCTAAAGTACTCTTACGCGTACTTTATATGCTCTTGAGGAGCTTTTTACCTGAATTGGCATTCAAGCTTCCCTTCCCACAATTTTTTAGGATTGTGTGTTTGTTTTTATTTTCGCTGCGGCCCGAAGTTTTGCACTCCTGGCTCGCGGATTAAAAGCAATTTCATTGGAATCTGGCCCGACTGGATGCTTGGTTAACGTGCTCAAAATTGCATCATAGCCTGTGCCTCCTGCCTCCTGGAGGGCTTGTTTTACCAAACGGTCTTCCAAACTATGGAAGCTTATAACGCCTAAGCGTCCGCCTGGTTTGAGTAGCTCAATCCAAATTGGAAGAGCTTGCTCCAATTGGCCCAGTTCGTCGTTCACTGCTATCCTGATCGCCTGGAAGGTTCTGGTGGCGGGATGAACTTTACTGCTGCCTGCTGGCCACGCTTTTCTAGCTATTTGTGCTAGCTGCGTCGTGGTCTTGATTGGCCGATTCCGCACGATTTCTCGTGCAATTTTATTGGCTCGTGGTTCCTCGCCATATTTGCGCAAGATATCAACCAGCTCAGTCTCTTTATAGGTATTTACAACCTGGTAGGCGTCCAAAGTCTGACTTTGATCTTGACGCATATCGAGCGGGCCTTCTGTTGCAAAGGCAAAACCACGGTTCGGTGTGTTAAGGTGCGGTGACGAAATACCAAGATCAGCCAAAATCAAGTCAAATGTCTCGCCTTTTTGTAGAAGCTCTTGGCTCGCTGACAAAAAATCCGAATGGATAACGGCTACGTTATCAGCCTTAAACTGACTATGCAGGTGCGCTATGGCGTCGCTATCGCGATCGACCAGCACGGCTGGGGCCTGATTGGTTTGTTCCAGTACAGCTTGGGCGTGTCCACCGTATCCTGCCGTCAGATCCAGGTATGTTTCTCCTGGCTTAGGCGCGAGATACTCGAGGACTGGCCCCAGTAGGACCGGAATATGTTTTTGGTTGTTTTGGTGCATGCTTTTTGTTTTTGTTTTTGTTTTTTGGTTTAGCAAGGTCACCTATTCAGCAATCAACTTTTTGTTTTTTGGTTGTTTTTGTTTTTGTTTAGGTTTTAACCGAGTATGTAAAAGGTTCTCTGCGTATTGCTACTTAGATTCTCTTTTACTGGTTAAAACCAAAGTTTTGAGAGACTTATGTGTGAGGTGGAGTTTTGGGAGGTGTTTTTTGGCTAATGTACTAAGGTTTTTTATATGGTTACCTTCGTCCATATGTTGATTGCCGAATAGCTGGCCTCGATGGATTTACTATTCTTACCTAATTGTTAAGGAACTACATTCCTGCTAGCACGGTCGGGTCGCCGAGGCGCCAATATGTACCTACCCGAACGGCGGCAGTATCACGGCCGATGTTCGCATAGTCCAACAGGTGTTGTTCAAGGGTAATTCTCCCCTGTTTGCCGTCAAGCTCCGTTTCGACCTTGCCCATCCGAAATCGGACATTCAGGTCAGCGACGCGCTCGTCGAGCAAATCTCCCTCAAGGCGGGGTTCTACCAGCTTTTCCCATACCGTTTGCGGGTATAGGTGCAGATAGGTACCAAAGCCTCTAGTCAAGACTGCTCCACTTGCAAACTCATTACGAAGTTCAGCTGGTATGGTCAACC
>CAZPPF010000021.1:0-13427 GCA_964588395.1 uncultured Candidatus Saccharibacteria bacterium
GCAGTCGGCTCATAACCGATTGGTCCCTGGTTCAAGTCCAGGCACCCCCACCATATATTGACTTTTTGTAAAGCTTATGCTATTATTAGCATATGTCACAAAACAAAAGTTCTGAAGTAATAGATAAGAAATTGGCAGCACCAGTCCGATTTAGGCGCGTCAGAGATAAAGAAATACGTGTCTCGCTTCCTGATGTCGGATATATTGAGGCGGACATCGCAAAAGAAGACAAAGAACTTCATATCCGTGAGTTTGAAGTACGTGAGGATAAGCGAAACCTTGGTGTTGGTAGACGACTATTAAAAAGTCTGGCAGTCATCGCGAAAGACGAAGGAATAGAAAAAATTACCGGAGATGTGATTGACCCTACTGCTTTGTCTTTGCGACAAAAGGTATATGGTGATGATGGTCTGCATATTTATGACGCTGACCGACGACCGCTACAAGAATTGCCAATAACTATTGATAAAGCCATAGAGTCAATTCAGAGAGCAGATAAAGCCTACGATGAGCATCCGAATCCCAACTTTGGAACAGATTTCTACGTCGTTTCGGATATAACTGACCTAGATGTGACAGACTGGGAAAGACCAGCTGAAAAATAAGCGGTAAGAACCTTACTTTTAAACTGCACTCTGCGCATGCTATTATTTAAAAAAATGCAGAATGTTATCAGAATATTAACGATAGTCGTTCTCTTATTCCTCTCTGTGATTTTTTTGTTCGCCCTTATGTTAACTATGCTTTTTGGCCACGGTAATATTGATACGCCAGAGTATCACTCACTTGCAGTGGGAGATTGGTTAATATGGGTTGTGCTCATGATATTATCTCTAGTCGCGGCCGGTTACCTCATCAAAAAAATGATTCAATCAAAACGACTTTAATCGTACTGGGTTCAATTCATGCCGCATAATATTTCAATCTGTGGCCAAGCAATTACTTGATATATATCTATAAGATAACGACGTAACTGGTTCCAATTCGTTCCAGTGTCTCCCACCAAGCATAAGCTTTTTATAACTTTGTTATTTAAGTTCGAGTCCTCTTTGGCTGTTTGCCATCTACACTTGATAAGCGCACAATTATCGATGTGAGCAAGAGGATATTACTACGAAAACGAGAGTTTTCACTGCCAAAATTCGTATTTATTATTGTAATTTTACTGGCTATCCTAGCGGTTTTATTCAAACTTGGGCTAAGCCAATTCAATAAAGACAGAGGTTTTAAAGACTTACTATATAACCACGATTGGTCACATTTATCAGGTGCAACCGTAACAAAAGAGGGTGTGCAGATAACGCCGTTGAATCAGAGTATCATCCATCAGGATGGTTCTAAGGCACAACTCAACCCACCTGTTAATGTTCGTGGTCCTCATCTTGGAGTATCTGGAGATTTTGAAGTAAAGGCAACCATGCAAGGAATAGAAGATGGTGCTTCGCTTCAACTTTATGGACAGGTCCCTGTTATCTACGATGAGTGGCGCCAGGAAAGACCCAGCTTTAGGATTGATGTTTCCCGCAAGCGTGTAGAAGCACGTATTTGGGATGGAGACTCGGCAACTTCAATGGATATACGAAGTTACAATGTCAATCTAAATAGTGATGCTGTATTAAATATGAAACGCGAAAATGGAAAACTAATTTTTATACTCAACGGTAATACTTTGGGTTCTATGCCTGACCACAATGTTTTTAATAACGGTACAGTTTGGTTTGGAGCTGATGGAAGCGACAAGGGCAATGGCTGGCTACTCCACAACCTACAAGCACGGTCATTGGGCAAAGGAAAGTTGGAAATTCAAGATATACAGGAGCTTGGAGTGAATCACAGTGAGCCAAACTCACTTCGTAATTTAGCCGATAAGTTGCCTCGTAAGATTCAGATTGGCGCGGCAATTTCGGCAAATCCATTATTTACTGACCAACGCTATAAAAATATTGCAATGAGCGAGTTTAATATAGTTACACTTGAGAGCAGCCTTAAAGCGCAGTTCGTCCACCCGTCTGAAAACAGATATGATTTTACAGATGCCGATAACATTATTGCCATGGCAGAAGCCAATAGCCAGGCTGTTCATGGCCATACCCTCGTGTTCGCCAAGTCTAATCCGTCATGGATGACAGACGCACCCACAGCTGAACTCCCCAAAATAATGACGGATCACATTACCAATGTCGTCGGACATTTTAAAGGTCGAATTAATACTTGGGATGTAGTTAATGAACCAATGTCAGAGAAGGATGAAGATTATGAGGGGGAAGGGCTTGGTCTTCGAACATCTTTTTGGGAAAAAGCGATGGGCGAATCCTATATCGATAAGGCATTTTTAGCTACACGAGCTGCTGACCCTTCAGCAAAGCTCTACCTCAATGATTACGGTATAGAGCACGATGGGCAGCGCTGGGACGATTTCTTGGCGCTCGTGAAACGTTTAAAAAGCCGTGGTGTCCCGATTGATGGTGTCGGTTTTGAATCTCATGTGTATCAAACAACGGACAAGATTGATTTTGAAGTTTTACGAGCACACGTCAAAGAAGTAGAAGAGCTAGGACTACGTGTCAGGATTTCAGAGATAGATGTTACTGGCAAAGACCCCCAATTCCAGAGCGACCAATACTCGGGTGTTCTATCGTTATGTATAAGTGAGCCAAGCTGTACCTCTTACACTACCTGGGGTGTTTCGGACCTCTACGGCTCAACAACTGTCGCAGATAGGTATCCATTACTCCTTGGCAGTAGTTTGTTGTGGGATAAGGACATGAAGTCCAAGACAGCTTATACTGCGCTCCAGAATACGCTGAAAAAATAGTCCGTTTTACGGACACCCACCATCACACTTATTTTAAAAGACCCTGGTCACTGAGGTCTTCTTACAGCTTGTATTAGATTCTGTGATTTTTCAATCTGTGAGCAATATGTCTAAGTCTTTTTCGCATAAAATAACTATTTTCCAATAGCTCTACTTCAAGTTCCGCAGGTACATCGTTAGAAATACTGTCATAGGGTTCATGGGCATTATATAAATACTGCCCAAAGTGTACTTTTTGCTTTTTGTTCTCCAGCGCATTAATTGAATGAGACATCATGTTACCTTTCGTAGTTGCTTAATAGAACAAAGCCTAGCAGTTTGGTAACATCCCCCTTTCAGTAATGTGCGTAGTAATGTTAGCTTTCTATGTATAAGCATAACGCCATTACCTATAAAAGTATGTGAGATGCATCACAATTTATTATCATTCAAATCAAATTTATTAAATACTACTACACTTCTCTTTTGAGTTGTAATAAGCTCATCTACTTGTACTAAATACTGACGTAACTGGTTACAATTCGTTCCACCGTCTCCCCCTAAGCATAAGTATTTTAACTTTCCGAACCTTCACCAATGCCTAAGACTTCGTGAAGACGACGCATCAAGTCTTCAGAGGGATTAACCTTACCGGCCTCGAGCCTATTAATAGTAAACCTTGTTACCCCGACAAGTTCCGCAAGCTCACCCTGGTTTAAATTAGCGCCTTTTCTAGCATTCCGCACGATGGCTCCATCTATAGTAGGTGAGTACGGATCTCCCTCGATAAAACTTTCTATTCCAATAGACTTTGCAAGGGTACCAGCAAGGTAATACAAATCATCTAGTGTAGCTTCATCTTCAGCGGGTAAACCTGCCTTCCGTAGTGCCACCTCACGAAAGATACCGCCTAAAGCAAAACTAGCCTCGGAAATGTTTTCCTTTTGCCTTTCGATAGTTTGCTCTCTAAGTTGCGAAACTCTCTCATCGAAAGAAAGTTTTTCACCCTGAAATTCTGACATTCTAAACTCCTATTAACGAATAATTGACATATTAACTAAATAGTTTCGTAAAAAATATGAACTGTTTTTCATATTGGGCCAATCTAACATAGCAGATGCTATGCTTGAACTATGGTGCAGAACGCTGGATTACGAATTTTACGCTCATTTAATAACCAGAATACCCGTTCGTTTGTGGAACTTTGTAAAGAGGCCGGATACCCAACGGATTTGGGTGGGTATTATCTGCGCCAGCTACTGCAATCAAACTACTTAGAAAAAGGAGAGCGAGGGCTGTACATTCTGACACCAAAGGGCAGAAGATTCTTAACGATTACTCCGGGTCAAAAAACACAGAGTGTCCGTCCGCATGTATTGGTCGTACCGCAGCTTGATAAAAGCTTCGTGGTGTTAGAAAGAAATCAACAACCATTTCTAAATAGGAAGGAGTGGCCAGCAACACAAATTCAGGCCGGTGAATCAAAAGATAAAGCCTTGCAGCGCTTATTGAGCGAGAGGCTTGCAAAAGCAACGAATGTATCATTTAGAGGTGTTTTTCGGAGAATCGACAGATATGGTGGCGAGATCTTTGATGACAAACTTTTTCTTGTACACAGTGTGATCTTGCAAGATAAACCTGTTAGTGGTGTCGTGAATGGAGTTAATCTCGTTGTTCAAGAGACTCAACTACTAGAATTAACTTATAAATCTCGTAGCTTGCTTGATATAAAGAATTTTTTGGAACCAGAAAATCATTACGAAGAACGAGTATATGAACTGGACTTTGCCGACTTTGAACCAGGTGGTAAATAACGTCTGCTTAGATTTAAACCAAGCTCCCTAGGATTTCTCTCTTAGGTTGAGTGATTAGCTCGTAAATTTCTACCAGATATTTACGTAGCCGCTTCCAATTCGTATCAGTAAACCCCACCATTATTCTTGTGTAAAATCTTACAGCTTTAGCGGTTTAAATTCCCTACACTTTGTGCCATGTTAAGAGTTCTGGGTAGTTCTCGCCTAACCCTTGTTCTGGTTGGAGTCCTGTCCTCGTTGTATATATTGAATCCTCTGTTCCGAGTACCAAACTCCGCCCCTGGTGTGCGTACTGGAAGCACTGGTCAAGCCGTGTTGGCAAAGGTCACAAGCGTGCCAGATGTGCAAAGCCCACTTCAAACAACTAGTTCACCCACCGTCAAGAATGCACAAGCATCAAGTACCACTCCAAACATACAAACCGCTGTAGCAACTTCAACCACTTCTAGCAATCAATCTGTGGCAGCCGAACCTCCTAAAGCAAACAAAGATCCAAGTACCCCGTCTATTTGTGCCAAAGAGAAGTTACTTGGACTTGTACATACCAGCACTTGCTTATCAATATAAAAAGAAGCGTCCGAATCTTGGACGCCCCTTGATGTTTAGCTAAACGTGGAAACCAACTATTGCCGGTTTGGCGGACCGTCCTCGATATTAGTAACCTTAAAGTTTGCATCAACTTTAACAGTTATCTGGCTACCGTCGGACTTGGTCATATGCGCTTCATATGGTGAACCCTCGGCATCATTCTCAACCCGTTGTACGGTGCCACCCGGAACTGCTGCCAGAGCTGCTGTCTTGACCTTTTCGGCCGTATCGCCGGTCAGAAGCTCTTCCTTAGTTCCATTCGTGCCCACATGGCCACCCTTGTTTGGGTCTGGCTGAGTACTTGATGCTTGTGCGGTTTGGTTCGTCGAACTGCTACTGGTCGTGTCGGTTGCGGCGTTCGCTTGAAGTGCACTTATGAGTGCTCCGCCCGATACTCCTAGAAAGCTAGCCACTAAAACCGCTCCAGGTACAATTAACTTTTTAGTAATGCTCAAATACATTACCCCTTTCTGGTTAATGTCTCTTAATTGAGACTAAGCCTAGTTTGGCATAACGTTCTTAAATAGTGCTGAGTAACGGGAACCTAGTTTGCGTCGCGCTTCAGGAATAGTATCCAGGCTACAATCCAGCCCACAATCAAGTAGGCGCAGACCACCAGCGCGGCCCTACCATGTGACAAAACGTGATGTATGTCGCTACCCATGAGGGCAGTGACTTGCTGCAGGGCTAAGAAGGGTAGGTAGATCCTGTTGTCTTTTAAGACAAGTCCAGCCAGCGGTTCAATTGCCACCTGAATAATGAAGAAGGCTGCGAAGGCACCCACTTGTACACGAATCAACATTGCTAGTAAAAGACCGAACATGCTCATAGCCCAACCCTCAAAGATCACGCGCCACCAGAGATCATGTGGAATAACTTGATGTGAAAGAGTGTGCCCTTTTATGGTTAGGCCTAAGAGCATCAGAGCGGCGGCAAATACGACGACAAAAATCGAGAATAGAACTGCATAGATACTGACCGCAACAACTTTAGCAAGTAGCGTTTTGGTACGGCTACGCGAAGCAGTAAGGGTGTACATGATAGTGTTGTAGCGGTATTCGTGCGTAGCCAAAAGAATGCCTACCAGACTTCCCCAAAATGCCAAGTTCGTTATGGCATCGCTCATGAGACTGGCTAGTTTAGTAGGGTCAGTGACCGCCTTGCTGCTTTCTCCTGCCTTTACGCCCTCAATCCAAAAAGCAAAGATGCACATTACCACAAAACTCAATAAAAGTAGGAGGTAGGTGGAGCGCACGGTCCAGATTTTTCGCAACTCTGATTTGAGTGAGGCTATCATTTTTTGCCTCCAGGCTGGGCTTTGTACTCTTCTGTCCCGGCTGTCAGCTCTAGGAAGACTTCCTCAAGTGATGCACTGTGGCTAGCTAGCTCTAAAATAGGTACTCCAGCTGAAAAAGCCAGTTTGCCTATTTCATCAGTCTTTTGACCAGATACTTTTAGCCCGCCGTCAGCTTTTTCGTACGTAAACTTCTTTTCTTTTAGCAGTCTTTCAAGCTTTGCAAGAGCGCTCGTGCGTACAAAGACATTTGAGTTGGTGTTGCTTGAAATTAATTCTTTAATGGATGTGTCGGCAATGAGTTTGCCTTTGCCAATCACCACCACATCATCAGCCATTTGTGACATTTCGCTAAGCAAGTGAGATGACACAAACACCGCGTTACCCTCATCAGCATAGTTCTTGAGAAAATCTCTCAGCCACACAATGCCTTCCGGGTCCAAGCCATTGGCTGGTTCATCTAATAGTAAATACTTTGGGTTGCCGAGCAAAGCCGCCGCAATGCCCAGACGCTGGCTCATTCCTAAAGAAAATTTACCTGGCTTCTTTTTTGCCTCGCTCTTGAGCCCCACAATATCCAGTACTTCATCAACTCGCTTTTTCGGGATATTACCAGCAGTAGCTAGAATCTTGAGATGGTTGCGTGCCGAACGAGTAGGATGAAAGGCCTTGGCCTCCAGCAGAATACCCACTACTTCTGATGGATGACTGTGTGCATGCAACGGCTTACCATCAAAGGTAGTTTGGCCCTTGCCATTATCCAGGCCCAGCATCAGCCGCATTGTGGTAGATTTACCAGCGCCATTGGGACCCAGAAAACCGGTCACTTTACCCGTTTCAACTTCAAAGGAGATATCATCAACTGCCAGTTTTTTGCGGTAGCGTTTGGTCAAATTGCTGGCTTTTATCACGTAGTACACTATACATATTTGATTGGCTGATAGCTAGTAAACTCTTTGTGTTTTAATCTGTAAAAACGTATGATAGGGGTATGAAAACACGCATATTAGCATTCTTTGGTTCAGTTATTTTGGGTTTAGTAATTCTTATGAGCACTGCTGCTGCTCAGGGTGTGTATACATCTGGTTCAGTTGGCGTAGATGTTTCTTGGCCAAATTGCAACGCTACGGCTCCAAAGACTGCTTTTGGCATTGTGGGCGTGACCGGTGGCTTGGGCTTCAGCCAAAATACCTGCCTGGCTAAGCAAGCTGCATGGTTCAAGAATCTGTCGTTGTATGTAAATACTGGCTACCCAGGTCAAAGCCGAGGTTTGGATTACCAGAATAGCCCGCGAACTTGTACGAGTAGCGATCTCAACTGCTTGGCATACAACTATGGCTACAACGCAGGGCAATACGCTCTAAACTACGCAACCAGCCAAGGGATTGTCTCTCCTACCTGGTGGTTAGACGTCGAGACAGAAAACAGTTGGACTACAGATGTTATGCAAAACAGAAATAGTTTGCAGGGTGAAACAGATGCTCTAAAAAACGGTGGCGTTATAACAGTAGGCGTGTACAGCACAACCGCTCAGTGGCAAACCATTACCAATGGCTGGCAAAACGGCCTACCCAACTGGGGCGCCACAACCTGGACCACGGCTAAGCAAGCTGCCAAATACTGCAGTGGGCACAACTTTACCGGTGGCCAAACCTGGCTTATTCAATTCAAAGGCAAACTAGACCAAGATTACGCCTGCTGAGCCGGTTATGAAGGCCACAATCCGAAAACCCTATCCGGTGTACATCGGCATTGATATTCTGCGAACTTTTGATTTCTCAACGCTTGATGCATCAGATTATGTCATTCTGACCGATACTACGGTTGATCGCTTGCAACTTGCCAAACTCAAAGCTAACCGTAGTTTACCTAAAAGAAGATTGCACAAAATCCTGCTTCCAAAAGGTGAGCGAGCTAAAAGTTTGCCTGAAATTGAACGAGTGTTTCGTAAACTAGCCCAGTTAGAGATTGATCGCGATGCTGTGCTACTAGCTCTTGGTGGTGGTTCCATTGGCGATGCGGCCGGTTTTATTGCCTCTACTTACAAACGAGGAATTCGATTGGTTCATATACCAACGACCCTGCTTGCCCAGGTAGACAGCAGTCTGGGCGGCAAGAATGGTATTAATTTGATAGAGGGCAAAAATCTCGCCGGAACCACCTACAATCCAGAACTTATCGTCAGCGATATTGGTACGCTTAGCAGCTTGGGTGCAGCAGAATTCAATAATGGCTTCGCTGAACTTATAAAGTACGGCATGATACGGGACAAAAAACTCTTTGAGTACTTGGAAAGCAATATACATCGCCGATCACCAGAAATCCTTATGCATTATGTGCGCCAAGCTGCTGCGATAAAACTGGCTGTTACCGAGCGCGACCCGTTCGAAAAGGAACTACGCAAGGTACTGAACTACGGACATACCATTGGTCATGCTTTCGAGACAGTTAGCAACCACACCATGAGTCACGGCCAAGCTGTAAATATTGGTATGATAGGCGAGGCTTACATTGCTCAGAAACTTGGTATCTTACCGCTGCAAGACATGCAGCGCCAGAATGATCTCATTCGCTCCATTCAGCCCGATATACGTCTTACAATTAATACAGAACGTCTCATAAACACGATGCGCCGCGACAAAAAGTCAAAACGTGGCAAGCTCTACTTTGTACTCCCGAGTGGAATCGGCAAAGCACATTACGGAAAACGAAAGGTTGCCTTTCCCGTTGCCGAGCATGTGGTCGTGAGTAGCCTGCAATATCTTAGTCGTCTAGGAGCCTGAGTAGCTCATCTGTCGATTTAGCATTCATAAGTTTTTCGCGAAGTTCTTTGGCGCCGTCAAAGCTCTGAATGTAGATTTTGCAGAACTTGTTGAGCGTATGGACTTTCCGTTCACCGTTTGGCCACGTTTTGGCAAACAACTCCACGTGCTTGCGATAAAGCGCTATGCGCTGCTGCTTGCTGTAGTTTGGCCACGGGCTGTCTTTGGCAAACACAAATGGATCATGAAATACCCCGCGGCCAATCATAATACCGTCTAAACCGTGTTTTTCTGCTAGTTTTTGGCCTTGCTGGCGCGTCAACACATCGCCATTACCAATAATTAGCGTAGTAGGGGAGAGTTGGTCACGAAGTTCGCGGATTTGGGCAATGTGCTGCCAGTCGGCCGGTACTTTGGACATTTGTTTTTTGGTCCGGCCATGAATAGTTAACATGTTAAGCTTTTGTTGAAGTAATAGTTCGTGCCATGTCAGGTCCACCTCATTAAAGCCCAGGCGTGTTTTGACAGACAAGGGAAGAGTAGGAGCCCCTTCCCTGACGGCTCGGATAATTTCTAGGGCCCCTTCCCTGTTTTCTGGCAAAATAAAGGCCGAGCAGGCTCCATTACGCACCACATTCTTGTCTGGACAGCCAAAGTTGATGTCTACCCCATTAAAGCCCATTTCTACTAGTTCAACAGCGGTTTTTTTGAAATTCTCAGACTTAAGTCCCCATAGTTGTGCAATAACGGGCTGTTCTTTGTTCGTAAATTTTAGCCGCTTAAGCGTGGCCTCCCTGCCCTGACTTTGCAACGCATCAACATTCACAAACTCCGTAAAGTATAGATCTGGTGGGGCTGTAGAAGCAATGACACGCCGAAACACCGTATCCGTTACATCATCCATCGGCGCCAATACGAAGAAAGGCTTGGGTAAAGATTGCATGAACATCTGTTTATTCTACTTCGGGTGTGCGATAAATTGTATCTAAACCAGCGTGTGCAACCGCACTAAGACGCTTATCCGAATGGTCGCGAACTTCAACAAGCCGTTGGGCAAAAAATATAAAACGGGCGTTCTGATCATCAATAGCGTCAGGCAACCTTTTTCTAACTTGGTGCACTCTCCAGGTAGAAACAGCCAGTTCAGCAAAAACCATAATTCCGCCGTTCTCTTTTTTGTATGCTACCTTTTGTGGATCATAGCCCACTTTACGAATATCCCTCGTTTCGCGGAGCAACCCTAGGTCAAAATATCGTAAAAACTCCAAAATACCGGGTGAACTTGGCTCAACCACACGATCAAGTATAAGTTCGGGGTTGGCCTCCTCAAGTGAGTGACCCAATAAGGCAAGGGATTCTACGCTGGTTTTAGCATCTAGAGCCCACTCTATGTAATTACGGGTAATTTTGCGAGCTGCTGCGCCATGATCTTCTACTCCGGCTTCTTTTTGGTGAATAATAACTTCGGCTAAATGCTTCGCAGTACCGCCAGGAGAGCCAATCACACTTTGTAAACCAAGCGTTTCTACTTGTTCGGTTTGCGAAGTTGGCATAAAACCCTCTATGCGCTCTAGCGTATCGAGGCGTTCAAAACGATCAAGCGTAGGTAATTCTGGATGTACCGAGAATAGTTCAGGCTGATGGACGGCCATTACTACATCCTTTGGCCAGGCAATATTTGCTTCTCGTGGGCTGTTCTTGCTCTGTGAGCAGCCATAAAACGACGCTCATTGGCGTTTTTTTCTGCGCTAGACCGTGGAGACCTGGAAGCAACTTCGGGTCCTACCGCAATATGACCCACATCTCTTGCTGGTTCGGGCTGAGGGTGCACCTCTAACATTAATTCAACAGGGCGCTCAGGAGCATCGTGTGGAATGCGATCTTCATCATAATTAGGATAGACGGGTTTGTTTGGCGGAGAGAGCGTATACTCTATTTCGCCTTCGTGTTCTCTAATTGTTGTGTCAAACGCTTCAGTAGACATAAACGTACTATATCACACTTATGCTAATTTTGCAACACTTTGCCGTCCCTGTTGGTTATTCCCAGCGAAAGACACGGAAGGCAATGACATAAATAACCACCATCCAAATACCCATCAGAAGGAGTTGCGGGCCCAGATCCAATAGACCCTTTCCTTCGGTGGCTATGAGCCGTATTCCGTCAATAACAGGTGTCAGTGGTAGAGCACCAGAAACAGATTGCAGCCACTGTGGCATAAGGAAACGCGGGAAAAACGTGCCAGAAAGAAATATCATAGGGAAGACTATAAGGTTAGATAAGGGAGCAGCCTGGTTGACATCTTTTGCCCAGCCACCAATGGCCAGCCCAATGCCTAAGATAAGAGTGATACCAAGTACGATAAATATCGCCAGCGAGATCCAGTTTCCGACGACATTGAGGTTGAATACCGTAATAGCTACCGCAAACATTAATGCAATAGAAAGCAGCCCAACTACGGCCTGGGAGATAACATTGGCAGTAAAGTATTGCCAGACCCGCAGGGGCGTGGTGTGTAAACGTCGCAAAACACCTTGTTTTTTAAGTTCAGGGAAGACATTTACCGGACCAAAAATACCGAGTCCAATGATGCTAAAGCCCACTAACCCTGCAAACACATAGTCAAACTGGGTTAACGAATGTACGCTGCTTTGTTTCGTGGTCACCGTAAATGGCGTGACAGTGGTCACAAACTTGTTATTAATTGCAGCGAATTGCTGTTGTAAAACAGAGCCCAAAGTCTGTCCAGCTGTTACATTGTTTTGATTAAACAAAATTTGAGCCTGGCCTGATGGATATGATTGCCCGTCTTTTTGCACCCCAAAATCACTTGGTAGTACAATCGTCGCGTCTAGTTGGCCACGCTTCATTTTTTCATCAGCGGCCTCTATGGTCGTGGATTTTTTATCTATTTTTAGTACCTTTTCGCTGTTAGCTTGATCTACAAATTGTTTTGCAAAAGAGCTGTTTGATTGGTTGATAAGCGCCACCCTAAAAGATGTGTCGTTATTTTTACTAAAGATGCCTCCAAAAACAAATAGAAAAATAAGCGGAAATAAAAAGATGAAAAACAACGCTACTTTATCGCGAAATGAACGGCGAATAGCAATCTTAGAAAAAACTCTAACAGGTAAAAATGACTTTCTTAGACTTTCCATCAGTTTTTTAGATCCCTTCCAGTTAGGTCAATAAAGACATCTTCAAGATCTGCTTGCTGAACGACTTCTTTCTTCTTGAAGCCCTTCTTTAGTAGGTCACTAATCAGTTTTTTAGGTGTATCCATTTTTACAATAACTCCGTTGTCCATAATTGCTACACGGTCACAGAGAAGCTGAGCCTCCTCCATATAATGAGTGGTCAGGATAACAGTGGTGCCTTTGTCACGAATTTCTTTTACGAGATCCCACAGGTTGCGACGTGCTGCTGGGTCTAAACCGGTAGTTGGCTCATCCATAAAAAAGATTTTAGGCTGATGTACGAGTGCTGCAACAATACTGAACCGCTGCTTTTGACCACCTGATAGGTTTTCAACGTAACTGCTGGCTTTGTCCAGTAGGCCGACTTCCTCAAGCAGCTTGTGTGTGTCCACCCGGCTACCATAGGTTGAAGCCATCTGCTCTAGTTGTTCAGTTAGTTTGACCTTGTCCATAAAAGCCGGGCTCTGCGGCTGCACACCGATAATCTGCTTCACCTTCTGAACATTTTTCGAAACGTCTAAGCCATCAATGGTAGCTGATCCACCGTCAATCTGACGGATTGTTTCGATCATCTCTAGGGTAGTAGTTTTTCCCGCCCCGTTGGGGCCGAGTATTCCAAAAATTTCGCCTTGTCCTACTTCGAAGCTAATCCCCTTAACAACGGTTTTTTCACCGTATTTTTTGGTTAGATCTTTAACAACAAGAATTGGCTTGGGCATACCTGCCAGTATAGCAATTATTGCTTAGCTGGTTAAGTATTAAATAGAAAACACCCGGCTATATGCCGGGTGTTCATTGTTCTATTAGGCTAGAACTACTTGCGCTTTACGGTCAAGAAACCGTTTCGTGGGTTTTCGTTTACAACGAAACCATCTGGCAAATCAGTTGCCTCTGGGCGCTCGTCTTTACTGAAGTAGTAAATAGTCTGTTCTTTTCCGCCACGGAGTACGACTGCCTTAGAGTTTAAGTAGTATGTTA